>CAZDAM010000009.1:30703-53668 GCA_964503595.1 uncultured bacterium | reverse complement strand
TGCTCTGGTGCATGAAAGGGGCCGGGAGTAAAAACCGGGTTTCTTTATTTTTATGCAAATTGTCCTAATGGCTTTGGTCTGGGTGTTTTTTGGTTTGGAAATTCTTTGCTGCATTTGGAGCAAAGAGGCAATTGCTCTATTTGTGGATGGGGCCTTTATGATTGAGCAGGCCTCCCTTGAATGGTTCTGACGAAGGCTTCGACCCCGGCAATCGGGGTGTTGGGCAGAACTCCGTGACCGAGATTGGCAATCCAGTTTGGACGATTGGAGGCCTGCTGCATCAGCTCCTGAGTCATGGTGATCACCTGATCGGGGTGGGCGTGCAGACAGGTGGGGTCAAGATTTCCCTGAACAGCAATATGATTCGGAATCCGCTTGAGATAGTTTAAGAGGCTTTCGCGCCAGTCAACAGAAATAACGGTAGGTTCGAGTGAGGCCATTTCCTCAATCAGATGAACACAACCATTGATGTAAAGTGTGGTAGGAAGGTTGGCCTTGCGGGCTCCATCTAAAAGACGTTTCATGGAGGGGGCTACATAGGTACGATAATCCTCACGGGAGAGCCAGCCAGCCCAGGTATCAAAGAATTGAACCAGATCGGCTCCGGCTTCCTGCTGGCACAGGATATACTCCAGAACCAGATCCGCGAGTCCGTCCATCAGCTTCAGAAAGGTTCTCGGTTCTTTACGCATCCAGCCTTTGACGGCTTCAAAGTCACGGGAGGTCTTGCCTTCAATGGCATAGGAGGCCAGGGTGAAAGGCGCGCCGGTAAAACCCAGAATGGTTTTACCCTGGGTTTCCCCATGCTTTGTCAGCCGACTGAGGATTTCGAGAATATGAGGAATCTGGGTTTTGACATCAGGTCGCTTCAGGCTGGAGTAATCGTCATAGGAACGGATTGGATCGCGAAAAACCGGGCCGGGATTGAAACTCAGATGCATGCCCATGGCTTCCAGAGGAACGAGGATGTCGGAAAAGCAGATGACCCCGTCGACATCGTAGCGGCGAATGGGCTGAAGGCTGGCTTCAACTGCATCTTCGGGGCTTTTGCAGAGCTCCAGGAAGCTCATTTTTTCCTTGAGAGCCAGATACTCGGGAAGGTGGCGGCCGGCCTGGCGCATCAGCCATACGGGGGGACGCTCGGCCTGGCCCTTGATTGCTTTTAAAATCAGTTTTTCCTGTGTCATAACCACCTGTTTCCTTCCACTTTACTGGCGGCGGAGTATAGCATAGGAGTTCTATGCCCGATGCCTCCCCCCCAATCTCAAACATTGAAATTCTGGCGACAGCGAATCCGGTTGAAAAAGGGCCTTCCTGGCTTCAGACATTCTGGCCGGATGTGCCATTGAACTGGCCCGAAGATCCTTCTGAAGGGGCAGGGCTGCATGCTTCCGATCGGATCCGTGGAGCTGGTTTGGAAGCTTCCCTGAAGAGAGCCTCTAATCGTAGCCTTCTGGTTGCGGGTCGGGGTGGTTATGGAAGCTTTCGCGCCCTGAAATCCCTGCTTCATAGCAGGGGTATGCCATTGAGTCGGGAAGGAATCAGGGGGCTTGGGTTTTGCTCGAATGCCCGTTTTCTGGGATTCTCGGATTTGAGCATTTTTCTGAATCTGGGGCATGAACTTGGGCTTCGGGCCTGGCATGGTCCGATGGCTCTCTGGCCAGAGAGCCTGCCGGAAGATGGCTTCTTTCATCCATCGCATCTGTTCAGCCCCTATGAGCTTCCGATGAACCCTCAGGACACTTTTCTGCTGGAAGGCGAGATCTTCGGAGGGAATCTCACGGTTTTTCTTTCCCTGAGCGGTTGTGGACTGGAGCCCGACTGGCGCGGAAAGATCCTGTTTCTGGAAGATGTCGGTGAAAGAACCTACCGGCTGGATCGGATGCTTCAGCAGATTCTGGCCCATCGGGACTACCGGTATCTTCAGGCTGTGATTCTGGGAAGCTTTCATGATTGCGAGGCCCAGGAGGGCGGAGGATTCCAAGCTTCACTTCAAGAGATTCAGGCAGAATTTCAGAAGTCATCCCCGGTTCCGGTCTATCTCAACTGTCCGGTAGGACATATCTCAAAGACAGGGGCCCTGCCCTTCTGTCAGCCCACCAGACTCTTCAAGGAACAGGGAGAAAATCTGAAGGTGGAGCTTCTTTCATTTTAAGGGTATCCTCCCGCCTCTTGAGAGGATTTTGATATGGGAAGAAGAACCAGAAAGCGCCTGCGTAATACAGAGGCCCAGGTCATCTGTTCGGAAATGACCTGGGAAGGCCGTTTCACCTCACATCTGGAGGGGGAGAGGCTGCATGTACTGGGAGGTGTGCCGGGGGCGACGGTTCAGGTCGATGTTACCGGGGAATCCAGAAAGAAGCTTCAGGCAACGGTAAAGCACTATGAGTCAGCTCCGGACTGGTTGAGGAAGGCCCGCTGTTCTCACTTTCTAAGCTGTGGTGGCTGCCGTTTGCAGCATCTTCCGGAAGAACAGCAGAGAATTTATAAGCGAGACCTCCTGCGTGAGACGCTTGATCCCTTCATGCAAAATAGGGAGGATTCCTGGCTTGGGGAAGTGGTTGCTTCCCCGGATTCCTTTGAATACCGCATGAAAATGGAGTTCACCTTTGAGGAGCTTCGTGAAGGAAGAGCCCTTGGAATGCATGCTCAGGGGAGCTTTCACCATATCCTTCCCTTGAAGGAATGCCATCTGATGCCCAAAGTAAGCCAAAGGGTTTTTGCTTTGGTCAGGGACTGGTATGAAACCACGGAAATCGAAGGCTACAACCCGTTCCGGCATACCGGCTTCCTGCGCCATCTGGTTCTTCGGGCTTCTCAGGCGGAAGAACGCGTTCTGGTCGGAATTTCGACCAGGGAATGGCATCCCGGAATTCAGGAACTTGCTGATTCCATCCAGAAGCTTGCCGGGGTCTCGGGGGTTCACTGGCTTCATTCTCCCTCGGAAGCAGATGCCGTATCCTGTGAAAATTCGCGCTGTCTTAGCGGTGAGGACACCATTGAGGAAAAGCTCGGGGAGTTGCGCTTCAGGATTTCCCTGCCTTCCTTCTTCCAGGTCAACCCTCTGGCAGCCAGGCGTCTTTATGACGTGATCGGTGAGGAGCTGGCATCGGTGGGAGCGACAGGAGGGCGACTTCTGGATCTTTACTGTGGAACAGGCTCGATCGGTCTTTATCTGGCTTCCCGCTACGAGTCCGTTTTAGGGCTGGAAGAAGTGGAGCCGGCCATCATGGATGCCTGGCACAATGCCCGGATCAACGGGATTGAGAATGTGGAGTTTGAAGCCGTAAAGGTGGAAAACGCCATGGAAGAGAAGATCCGGGCTTTTCAGCCGGATGCCATGGTTGTGGATCCGCCACGCTCGGGGTGCCACCCAAGGGCACGTAAAATGATGGCTTCCCTAAGGATCCCCCATCTTGTTTTTGTCAGTTGCAATCCCAAGCTTCTGCCGGAAAACCTTCAGGAATTCCTCGATGAGGGGTACGAAATCCGGCGTGTGATTCCAATCGACATGTTTCCCCAGACTCCGCACCTTGAGGCTGTCTTGCTTTTAAGCCTCAAGGAATGAACTGCAGGACAGCGGCAATCTGATCGACGGGAGTGTTGGTGTACTGGCTATCCAGATCCGAGGCGATTTTGATCTGCTCCCTGGCTGTTGTGGTATTGCCCAGGACAAAGTGGGCATAGGCCAGCATGGCATGGGCTTCGGCATTGGAAACCCCGGTATTGTACTGATCCACATAGGTGAAATTGGAATTGCCGGAATCGATCCCTTCCAGAAGACTGACGACCTCGCTCATGTCCTCACGGGTTCCCTTGGAAATCAGGGCTCCGGCGAGGCCAACACGGGCATCCTTCTGTGAGGTGGAAAGTTCCAGAGCCTGACGGAAGGATGAAATGCCGGCATTCGAGCCGGAAAGTTTGACATCTGCCCAGCCGATACCGGCATGGATTTCTGCTTTTTCTGCAGCTGTCGCATCCGCAGTCAAGGCCTGGTTGAAGGCTGCCTTGGAAGCAGAATAGCTGCCATCCTTGAAAAGAGTCCAGGAAGTCTGGATATCCTGGGCAACTCCGCTGATGGGAAGCCCGATATCGCCGTTGGCACCGTCAAGGCTGTCCCCGCCAGGGGCAGCACCGCAGCCAAGGGCCATCAGTGAAACCAGTATACACATGATTCTCAGGACGAATACCATGTCCTTCTCCTCCTAACGCAGTACCGCGAACTTGAGATCTTCGCGATGCTCCTGACTCTGAACCTGAACCTTCAGGCGCATGAAATACACGCCGTTGGCCACTTCCCGTCCATGACGATCCCGAAGATCCCAACGATGGGCATCCCGTGGGCCCTGGACATCCAAAGGCAGGCTGTTTACCAGTTTTCCCGCGCTGTCATATATTTTCATTTCGGCTGAATCCGGCGGAAAGTTTGCAAGAATCCTCAGATAGAGGGAATTTTTGGCCGGATTTGGATAAACCTGAGGGTGCATGGCGAAATTCCGGGCCACTGCAACAGACAGGTTTGGGGACTGAATTCTGTTGCCAGCCCGATCTTCAACACTCAGGTAGCCATCCACCTGACTCACAGATTTTGGAACCTGAATGCGTGCCATTCCCGTACTGGAATCGTAGTCAGCCTTCCAGGA
Source organism: uncultured bacterium (assembly GCA_964503595.1). Taxonomy (GTDB): domain Bacteria; phylum Muiribacteriota; class UBA6191; order UBA6191; family UBA6191; genus CAZDAM01. Next base: position 49,025 of record CAZDAM010000009.1, on the reverse strand, counting down.
GCCGCTGGCATCATGAAAGTAAAGTGCATCGGGATCGACTCCACTTCCCAGGTCCTCGACGGCAAAATTCAGGATGTCTCCCTTGAGGGGAAGGTTTTCCACTGTGGGCAGGTAAGGGTCATGGAAAATTGCCATGGGCCCCAGAAGACGGGTTGAAGCCTCAAACTCGGTCTGGTTGATGGGGCGGACCCGGGAAGCGAATTCCCACACCCCGTTGTTCTGTACCAGAAGAATCGAATTGGAGCTTAAAACGGTGGAAGAAGCCGTGGCTGGAATGGAGCCTCTTAGAATGGAGGGCCTGGACAGAGTCACGCTTGAAGGGCTTGAGGGAAGATCCGTGAAATGTACCAGAGACTGGGCCCGGGGTATGACCATCAGATCGGGATCGAGCATGAGGATGGACTGATCTGTTGTAGTGGCATGGGCCGGCACTTCGATTCTTAGAAGAGAGTGCTGGAGGACAGATGCCTTGGAAGCGTGAATCGAATTGATTGGCAGAAAGATGCTGCGGGAGTTGGTATTCCCGAATTTGTCGGTCCCGGCAATATTGAGATAGAAGCTGTTGTAGCCCATGGTGGACAGGTTCAGGTTGGTGGCAAAAGCTGCTGCTGTAATACGGGTCAGAGTCAGACCCACCTCATCCCCCTGGGTTGAAATGGCAGTGACAGCAGGTTCGTGGGGCAGCTCCAGAGCCAGACCGGAATTGGCGGCAAAGGCCTTGATAGCGAGAGTCAGGGAGTTCTTGTCCACAGGGTTCACGAAAAATTTCACATCAAAGAGAGGGCCGGGCTGAATTTCAAACAGGGAAATCCCTCCTTCAATCGCGGCCAGTTTGTTGGTGGCGAGATCCTCGACATTTTCCAGGCTGATCCGGGCAAGCCCCTGGGGAGCTTTGGAGCCGGGGGTAGGGGCTTCAATCTTGATCTGGGCCAGGGCTGTGGTTTCCTGAAACGAAAGGAGATTGAGTTCCACTGGAGTGAAGCCTCCGGCATCCACGGGCCTCAGCCAGACCTTTGGGGTCTTGCTGGTATTGACGGCCTCGGAAAAGGTGATCAGAAAACGGCTCTGGCCAGCAGTGATGGCCCCCTGAGATTCAGGAGAAGGATCCTGGATCTGCACCGAGATGACCTTGGGGGAAGTCTGATCCACCTTGAGGTTGCTGTTATTGGATTTGGGACCCACATTTCCCAGAGAATCAATGGCCCGGACATTCCAGCGATAAACACCTTCTCCTTCGGAGTAGGAGGCCAGATTGATCCTGGTATAGGGGGTAGTGCTGAGGACCTTTTTCGAATTGCCCGCAGGGGTAATCAGCTCGACTTCATAGGAAGCCGCATCCACCAGGTTTTCCCAGGAGAAGTCCACGAAATAGGATGTGGTACTGAACCCGCTCACGGGACGTGACAGATCAGGAGCTTTAAGACCGTTGGCCAGCAGTTTGACGTTGAAATAGAAGTCATTGGAGTTTCCCGCCCTGTCCGTGGCCCTCAGGGTAATGCGGGCATCGGTGTCCTGGTTGACATTGATCCGCAGTTCATGACTGAAATCGTGCCATGGAGGATCGGGATTGAAGGGAGGAAGGGGAAGTCCGGCCATAGTAATGGCAGTGAAATCCAGAAGGGTGGTGCTGGGAGCTCCGCTGATCAGACTTTGAACCCGGATTTGGACCTTGTCCATGCCTGCACCGCTATCGGCATCCCGGACTCTGCCGGTCAGGTAATAGACGCCTCCGCCGAGAATCTGTCCATCCTTGAGCCGGGTGGTTTCCAGAAGCGGGGTCTGGGTGTCCACCGTGAAGAAGGTAGAGCTGACTTCAGAAGCATTGCCGGATTTGTCGAGAACCTGGATATCCAGACGGTACTGGCCATCAGGAGTCAGATTGACCGGACTGCCTTCTGTATCGATAAACTCCAAGAGCAGTTTCTGGGCCCGGCTTTCGGGGACGGTTTCATAGCGAACCCGTGAGCGGACTTCCTGAGGGGCACCGTTTGCCGGAACCCGGAAAACCTTCATTTCGGAGCGGGTGGTGTCAACATCGGAGACTTCCACATCAAAGCGGGGGACACAGTCCTGAACCACGGCACTGACATGTTTGAGGTTGCTTCCTACAATGCCGTTCGTGCTGGGGAAAATCGTCCCCACACTGGGCGCACAGTTGTCATAAATGAAGGTACAGGTCTTGTCGGTACGATTCCCGGCCTGATCAAAGACCTGAGCTTCCATCAGATATTTCCCGTCCTTGGAAGTGTCCGCAGGGAGTTTTGTTTTCAGGGTATAACGGACTTCTCCGATGGCCTGATCAAAGCTTACGGCGCCAGGCAGAAGCTGCGGGATTTCCCGAAGATTTTTCAGATTCAGGGTCGACTTTGAGGCATCCAGTTCGGGATGATTCACATTGATACGGACAAAGTGAGCATCTTCACCGAAGGGATCGGCTCCGAAGCGGGCAAAGCCTTCATCCAGAGGGAAACAGACGATATCATCCTGATTGATGGCCGTAAAATCCATAGCGAAGAAGCGGGTATCCTTGCTTGAGGTATTCCCGGCCTTGTCCGTGATGAAGGTTTCGACCTGATAGTTGCCTTCCACATTGAGTGGGCTTTGGGGAATGATATCCACGGTTACAGGATCGAATTCCACGATATTGATGGGAACCTGAGTGTTCCTGGAATCCTTCAGGGTGATCTGGGCACTGGAAACCTGGACTCCTGAATTCAGCTCGGCACCAGCAGGCAAGGGGTCTTCAAACACCAGCCGGATCTGCTGGGGAGATTGAGAAAGCACCGAGCCCGATTCCGGAATCATCTGGGCAACTGAAGGTGCCAAAGTATCGACGAAAAAGGCTCGATCCAGCTGAAAATCGATGGTGTTTCCCGCCTGATCCGATCCTCCCTGAACCCGGATTTTTACAGGGCCATCCAGGCCGGTTGTCACTCCAAGGCTATAAATGAAAATTTTACGGCTGGCATCGAAATCAAACAGCCCAAGGCTGACTTCGGAGCCATTTGCTGGTTGTACTCGAAGATCAGGAGTGGAAACAGAAGCTTCATTGAGCTGGATTTTGATCTGAACGCCTGAGGATTTGGCAAAGATGGGAGGATTCTGCTGGGGAGCGACAATATCGTTGACGCGAACCTGCTCGACAATCGGAGACTGGGTATCCTTGATGAAAGCGAAGCGGGCGATGGATTCCGGACTGGTGTTGCCGACCTCATCCTGGGCTTTGAGTTCCACCGTATGCTGTCCGTCGGGAAGGTCCTGGATATTGACAATGATGTTCTGTTCTCCGGCTCCGGTTGTGATTTCAATCGGAGAAATCGGATTGAAGGAAATACCTCCGGGCCCGCTCAGGAAGAGCTTGGGAAAAAGGGTGTTGTTAAGATTCTTGTCAGCTTCGACCAGGACTCTGAGATTCAGGGTAGGGCCCTTGGTTGTCAGAGTCAGATTGGGAGGAGGGGAAAGCACCAGAGGAGCTGGAGGAGGAGTCAGATCCAGTTCAATACAGCCGATTTCCTGCTTGCCAGCCTTGAAGATAGGAGTATTGCTGTTTTCAATTTCAGCGGAAATACAGTTGGTGCCTTCCTTGGTCAGATTGAGTGTGTGGGCGAAGTTTTCTCCACTGACCAGACCACCGATTTCACTGTTCAGAAAGCCGTTGACATAGAATTTTACGGCAAAAGGCGGAACGGCACCGGAAACGGAGCCCTGGACCAGAACACCGGTATGATTGGTGATGCTTCCCGGTGAGGGGGTGATGGAAAGGTTTTCCAGAGTTGCAGTGCCTCCCTGTCCGCGGGTGATCTGCCCGATGCTCTTGGGGGTACTGGACTGGCCCAGAGGGTCGGTTGCAATGATGAAAAGAGCCCTGGCCTCGCCGAAGGCAAAGGTGGAAAGATCCACAGTGGCAATGAAGTTGGCATTGGGCTGAATCAGCCCTCCTCCAAGGACAATCCGGTTTTCTGTGCCATCAGGGTTGAGACCGTCGACGGAGTAGATGGTGACGGAACCTGCTGTCTCGGGTTTGTCGGTGGCATTGCCGGGAGGGTTGGAGTTATCCACATTTCCGGTGATCTGAAAAGTCTGGGTGAAGATGGTGGCTCCACCCAAAGCTTCTGAATCGGGATCCAGATTGGGAGGATCGGGAGGAACTGTGTCCGAGAGTACGGTTACCGTATTCGATTGTTCCAGCCCGGGAGAAGTAACTTCCCTGGCAATGATATTGATGAAGTTCTCGACCCGATCTCCGGCACACAGGCCGACAATGAAGGTTCCGCTTGTGGTAGCCGAGGTGCCATTGGAGTTGGGGGCATTATTGGGCTGAACACTCTTTAGAACCTGACTTCCGTTAGCACAGGATCGAAAGAAGGTCAGATCAAAATTCTGGGGAGTATTGGGCTGTTCGACGGTCCAGTTAATGCTGGCGGAAGCTCCTGTGATCAGAAGATCCGGTGGATTCAGAGCAACGGTAACGGAAGCAATCTGGGCATTTTGGGTGCCCAGAATGACGAAGCCAAAAAGACAGAGTATGACCAGGAATCTGTTCATATCAGTCAGCATCGACATTCCCGGTATTTCATGTGACAAATTATGCATGAAACAGGGCTTTTTTGGTTGAGTGGATTTCTGGAAAAAAGGGAAAATAGTGGGGCAAATGCTTTGGATAAGTATGATAAAATGAGCTGTCCTGTATCCGAGGTAAGTCATGAGCCTGAAATCCCTTGTTGTTGAAGATGATTTTGTCTGCCGCAGGCTTCTTCATAAAATTCTGGCTCCTTCCGGGGAGTGTGAAACAGTAGAGAATGGTCGTGAAGCTGTAGCTCTGTTTGAAAAAGCCTTTGCAGCAGAGAAGCCTTTTGACCTGATTTGTCTGGATATCATGATGCCTGATATGGATGGTCTGGCGGCTCTGGAGCGAATTCGCGAAATGGAAAAAGAACAGAACATCCATCTTGGTAATGGAGCCCGGGTTATCATGGTTACGGCTCTTTCGGATAACCGCCATATCCTGCAATCTTTCCGGCATGGTTGCGAGTCCTATATTGTCAAACCCATCCGTCGTGAGAAGCTTCTGGCTGAAATGCGCAAGCTGGGGCTTGAATTCGGAGAGTAAAGAGCTTTGTCCCTTCTTCTCAGAGCTTTTCAGCCTGGCCTGGGAAGGCCGGGAGATTTTCAGCTTCATCCAGGATTTCATCTTTTGTCGGGGATTTCCGGTTCTGGTAAGACCACGTGGCTTCTGGGCCTTTGTGGAGCCAGAGCGAGGGCTCAGGGGCAGCTGATTCTGGAGGACCGGGAATACAGCTATTCCAATTCCGTTCATAGGCGTGAAGTTTTTGAGAATCTGACTTCTTTGCACGCCCATTCCTCACGTCTGTTACCCCAGCTTTCCGTGGAAGAGAATATTCTTCTGCCCCAGGATCTGATGGGGAGGCGTGGAGGCCGAATTGCATCGCTTGCGGAGATTGTACGTATCTTTGATCTTGGGGCGGTTCTGAAGCGTCCCGCCGGAAAGATTTCCCAGGGAGAGGCCCAGCGGGCTTCGGTCGCTCGGGCGGTTTATGGGGTCAGAAGCCTTTTGATTCTGGATGAGCCTTTTGTTCATCTTCAGGAAGAGTTGAAATTCCGGATTGTCAATTTTTTGTGTCGGCGCTTTAAAGGTCTGGGTGTTTATGTTTTTCTCTCCAGCCATGATCCCCAGATCATGCATGCTTTTCCATGGAAAACGATTCTGAAATTTCATCATGGATTCCAAGAGTTTGAAGATGCCAGAAAATTTGACTGAACAGGCAGCAGCCCTTCTAAAAAACGGCAATGTGGTAGCCGTCCCTACGGAGACCGTCTATGGCCTTGCCTGTGATGCTGAAAATGAGAATGCCATTGCGCAGGTATTTGCTTTGAAAGGACGTCCGCAGGACAACCCCTTGATTCTGCATGCCTGCGATCTTGCTATGGTCGAGCATTTTTTTGGACCCTTGCCTGATATTGTGCTCCGTCTGGCAGAAGCATTCTGGCCGGGACCTCTGACTCTTTTGCTGCCAAGACCAAAAGGCAGATTTTCCATGGCGACAGCCCATCGCCCATTGGCGGGAGTGCGGATTCCGGCTCATCCCCTGTTTCGGGAAGTCATTCAGAAAACGGGAAAACTGATTGCGGCTCCCTCGGCCAATCTTTCCGGCAGACCTTCTCCCACGCGAGCGGGGCACGTTCGGGATGACTTTGGAGACAGGATTCCTTTGATTCTGGATGGAGGTGCCTCTGAGGCCGGGCTGGAAAGTACGGTTCTGGACCCTTTGAGTCATCCTCCACGTATCCTGAGACCAGGAGTTATCGGACTTCCCGAGCTGCAGAATTTCTGGCCGGAAATTGCTTCTTCCTGGAAAGACGGAGCAGTCCATGAAGCGGAGTCTCCCGGCTTGAAATATAGGCATTATGCACCCTCAAAACCTCTGATACTTCTGAAAAACGAGCCTTTGCATGGAGAGCTTCTTCTCTGTTTTGAGGATGAACTTGAAAGATACCAGGGCCAGGGAGCAGTGACTCTGTCATTGGGCCATAAGTCGGCAGAAAGTGCTGGCCGGAACCTTTTTTCAGCTTTGAGAGAGGCCGAAAAAAGGTCTCAGGAGAGGATCCTGATTGTACCTTTTCCGAACACTTTGGAATGGGATGCGGTCAACAACCGTTTGAATCGGGCTCTTCAGGGAGATAACCCTTCAATCCCTACACCAGCACCCCAGGATTGACGATACAAAAAAGACTGAATTGAGGTCTTTTTTGTTATGTCGTTAGATTTGGATGCCTTCCTGGCCTATGTCCGGGTAGAAAAAGGCCTTGCCGCCAATACCTGCGAGGCCTATGCCAACGATCTTCTGCAATGGGAGAGATGGCTTGATGATTCCCGGCTTTCAGAAGAAAAGGCTCTGGATCCCTATCTGAAATTGCTGAAGGATTCGGGTCTGGCTGTTCCTTCGATTGCTCGCAAGGTGACCAGCCTTAGGATGTACTACAACTGGAGGGTACAGACCGAGCGGGATGGAGTTGCCATTACCGACCGCCTGGTGATGCCAAAGATGCCCAAGAGTCTTCCCAAAGTGCTGTCGGTTCAGGAAATTCAGGGAATCCTTCAGGAAGCCTCACAGACCAAATCCCCCAGCCGGGATCAGGCCATGGTGGAAACTCTTTATGGCTGTGGTTTGAGGGTCAGCGAACTGACAGGTCTGAATCTGGATGATCTGGAGTTCAGTGAAGGGTTTCTGCGCTGTTATGGAAAAGGTTCCAAGGAGAGATGGGTACCGCTTGGTGAAGTGGCTCTTCTGGCACTGAAGGAATATCTGAATACGGAAAGAAAGGCCTACCAGACCAGGAAGAGCGGCGGAGCTGTCTTTCTGAATCGGCGTGGAGGTAGGATTTCCCGCGTAGCGGTTTTCAAGATCATCCGCCAACTGGCTTTGAATGCCGGAGTGAGCAGGGAGATCAGTCCTCACACCTTCCGCCATTCCTTTGCCACTCATCTTCTGGACAATGGGGCGGATTTGAGGATTGTGCAGGAACTTCTGGGCCATTCCAATATCACAACCACCCAGATCTATACCCACCTGTCCCGCGAACAGCTTTACCGGACCTATCAGAATCATCACCCCCGCAATCGTATGGGGGCAGTCGGGTAATGCGCTCTGTCTGGCTTCTGATACTGCTTCTGGTCCCGCCACTTTCTGCGGAAAGTGAGTCGGCTCAGCCTGTCAGTACAGCTTCCAGTACCCCTCAGACAGCTTCAACCTTTGCGGCTGCCGGACTTGGCTGGCTGGTTCTTCCTTCCATCTATCAGAAGTCAAAACCGACTGCTCCTGTGGTTACGGGCACCCGCAGCTCTTCTTCGGAAGCCGCAGAAAAAATGGCAGAAGAAAGATTTGAGCCCTGGCTGGATGTCTGGGGTACCAAGACCTTTGAATACAACAACTACAAGAACAGCGGGGATTTCAACCAGTTTGTCCAGAACAACCCCCAGGCGATTACGGATAGCAAGATCGAGCAGCATACCCGGGTGACCTTGAAGGGTGAACTTTCCAAAGGTACCGAGATTCATGCTGTCTTTGATGACTCGGCTGATCGGGATGTGGATGACAAGCTCCTTCTGAAAATCAAAGGGGAGGATTTTGAAGCTGCTGCCGGGCGTCTTGAGATCGGTATTCCGGGAACCCGTTTCATCATGAATCGCAAGAAAGCTCTGGGGATTACCTATTCCCGGCAGGATCAAAAGCTCAAATCCTCTTTCATGATGGCCCGAAGTGAAGGGGTGACGGAAAGAGAGCAGTTCTTCGGACAGGGGCTTCAGCGGGAATACCTTCTGAAGAAAGCTCCGGTTGTACCTGGTTCGGAAAGAGTCCTGATCGATGGGCGGGAACTGACCCCCGGGGTGGATTACCGGGTGGATTATGAAGGCGGAACCCTCGAATTTGACCTGAAACTCCTGCCCTTGGAAAGTACAGCTTCCATTATTGTCGAATATGAATCCTTAAGAGATGGAAATGCCTTCAAAAACCGTATCTTCGGGATTCGTGAAGAGTACGAATTCAATGGGGCGAATCGCATTGGCCTGAGCTGGGGGCGATCTTCGGATGAAATTTCCGAGGCGATTACGGCCTCCACCAGCCTGACTCCCCAGATGCTGGACGTATATGGAATCGATGGTGTCCTGGGTCTGGGCCGTGACATCCAGGCTGACTTTGAACTGGCCCGTTCGACCTTGAAGCAGGATGTCATGTCGCATACCAAGCCGGATCTGGCCGGGATGGCTGTGGATGTTGCCCTGTCTGGCAAGGGGGCCCATCATCAGTTTCGCGTTCAGAAGGAAAGAATTGCTCCAGATTTCAGAAGCATCGGGCGCGATGCCTTTCTGGCCCAGGGGGAAGATGGCAATCTGGTTGGGGATATCGATCAGAGTTCGGCCCGCCTGAATCTGGATTACAACCGCCTGGAAGTATCCCAGGAATTCCGGCAGTCCCGGACGAATCTGGACTCGGATCCGAGCAAGGATACGAGTGAATTCTATTCCTCCGAAGGCAATCTGAACTGGAAGGTTGGAGAGGTTCCCTTATCCTTTTCGGTGCGCAATGAAAACCAGCCGGTGGAAAAGGCCACTGGAGGAACCCAGTATCGGACCCTGCGCCGAAATCGGGCAGGAGCAAGTTTTCCGATCCTTCCGCGCTTGAAGGGGCAGACTGAGTGGATGAGTGAGGAAAACCAGATTCTGAGTGTCAGCGGGGAATCGATTGAGGAAAGGGTCGCCGGGCTCTTTTCTGATGGTTCCAACCGTTTCAGCTGGTCCTGGAATTATCAGACCAGAGATACTGGAGACATCATTTTAAGTTCTCCCACGGCAAGCTCGGATCACCATACACTGAAGCTGAATTTTCGGCCCTCCCGTGATTTCCAGTCCCAGCTGGAACTGGTTCGAAGAGAGGAAGAAAACCTGAAGACCGGGGAAAATACTCTGGGACGGGCATCCGGAATCGATCTGAGCTTTAAAAGGGGCCGCCAGCTTCAGTGGAACATGAAAGCCAGAGAAGAAGTCAAACGGCGGATTATCAAGGAAGAAAGCAACCTGAATCTGGGTAATCTCAAGGATCCTCTGAGGCGTCAGGATTATGTCACTCCGACCAACCCGGTTCAGTCCATTCAGGCTTCTCAGGTATTGCGCTATGAACCCAACCGGAAAATGGATCATCGCTTGAGCTGGCGTTTTTCCAAGGAAGAAGAGCAGGTTGTCGAACAGGAATTATCCCGTAGTGAGGATATGAGCTGGGATATGCGCTACCGACTGCCCTGGAACAGCCGTCTTTCAATTTCCTGGCGGCATCGGGACCGCAGCAATGTAACCTCGAATCTGGACACCAAAGGTGAGGAGAAAGAGGCAGAGCTGGTTCGAAGTATCAATCAAAAATGGTCTCTGACCCTGAAGTGGCGTGAAGCTGAGGAGCAGGATTTGAAGGTCCGGGACTGGCTTGATACCGTAGAGAACGAATTTCAGGTGGATCGAACCTTCAGCTACTCCTGGAGGGCCAATGCCCGCCTGACCCGGATCGATCTGGCCGGACGCGAAGAGCAGGAACGCCTCACAGTCGGGGCTGGAGTGGTTTATACTCCTTCAGAGAGTGATTTAAGGGTTGGGCTTGATCTTGAACGGGGGCAATCCGAGGATCGCCGCACGAAGGATACAGCCGATCTGGAAAAACTCCAGCTGTCCGTGCAGAAGGAAATCTTCAAAGATGCCCGTCTGGAAGGGCTTCTGAAGAGAGAGACCGAGGCTCCTTCTTCCAAGGGAACCGGTTACTCGGCATCCGTGATGAATGTGAAAGTCTCCATGGACTTTTAGGGAAGACAGAGGAAAATGATATGGCAGCAGATCTGGATGTACTTTTGGTCCAGCTTCAGGATGGTCGCCCGGAAGTCAGAATCAAGGCGGCCAGAGCCCTGGCTGAGGATCCGGACCCCTTTGCCCGAAAATCCATCCTTCAGGCTTTAAAGGACAGAAACCCTGAAGTCCGTTACTGGGCAGTCTGCGGGCTTGCAAGAATGCTGGACAGCCAGACCCAGCAGGAGCTTCTGCAGTTGATGCAGGATGCTTCCCGTCTGGTCCGTCTTGAGGTGATCCGGGCTTTGAGCCAGTATCCGGGGCCGACTCTGATTGAACCGCTTCTGGAAAGACTTGGAGATCCGGATGAGGATGTCAGGGAAGAGGCTGCCCGTGCCCTCAGCTGTTTTCGCGAGACTTTTTTCGGCAGGATTCTGGGGGAGCTTTCCTCTTCAAGCTGGAATCGTCGCCACATGGTGTACCGATCCATGCTCATGGCAGGGGATCGTGCTTCCTCGGCAATTTCCCATGCGATCCGCAAGGACAACCTCCATAAGGAAAGTCTCTACTGGCTTCTGAAGCTGGTTGGAGAGATGCGGATGAAGGGAGAGCAGGAAACCGTTCTCAGGATTCTTGAGCATGCAGAAGATGAAGAGATCCTGGCCGTCGCGACCCAGGCCCTGGCCCAGATTGGTGGCTCTGATGTTCTGGGGAGCCTGATGCAGCTTATGGAGCATCCTTCCACCAGAGTCCGGGATGCTTCTATCGAAGCTCTGGGGGGACTTGGGGAGCATGCCATCAGTACCTTGATTGATCGTCTGGATGATGATTCCAGAATCATTCGTCTGCATTCTGCCGAGGCTTTGGGAAGAATTGGAGATGTCACCATCGGCCCCCTGATTGAAAAGTTCTATGAACGGGACAAGGAAGGAAGATTCTGGATCCTTTCGGCCCTGAGGCGGATGCACCTTCCCTTTACTCTGGGGATTTTCAAAACCCTCTGCCATGAGGAAGATACGGACATTCAGCTCCTTTCCATCCAGTCGCTTGGGGACTGGCAGCAGGATGAGGAAGTTCTGGAAATTCTTCTCGAACTTCTGGACCACAGCCGCTGGAAAGTAAGGGCCGAAGCTGCCCGTTCGATTGCCCGCCTGAAGCCTTCCCTTGAAATTTTGATCCGGGAACTTGAGGAGGGGGGTTCCAATCGGCGCTACTGGGTGGTGCAGATTTTTGAAATGCTCAATGATCCCCGCTCGATCCCGGCCCTGATCGGGCTCTTTTCCCAGGATGACTGGGTCTTAAGAACCGCAGTGGCTGAAGCTTTGGGTCGCATGGATAATCTTCCGAGGGAACTGGTTCTTCAGGAGCTTGAATCGGGTGATGAGAGCCGGGTTTTCTGGATGACCAAGGCTTTGAACAAAAGCCAGGACCGCCTTTTTCTGGATGCCCTTCTGAAAACCCTCCAGTTCAAGCAATCGGGCATCAATGCCAATGTGATGTCGATTCTGAAGGGAATGGGCGCCACGGCCTATCCCAGGCTGGTGATGGTCTTCAGTGAAAAATGGCCCCGTCAGGTTTATGAGATTGCTGCCGAGATTCTCTCCGAGGATGCCAAAACGGTGCGCAGGTTCTTGCCGGAACTGATGGAGAGCTCGCACAAGGAAGCTCATTTCTGGGCTGTTTTCATGGCAGAAAAGGCTTCCGATGAAATTCTGGATATCCTGCACACCCTGCTTCAGCATTCCGACTGGAAAGTGCGCCTGAATGCACTGAAGGCACTGACCCAAAAAGCCGATTCCTCTTCGCTTGAGCCCCTTCTGGAAATTCTGGAAGATGAATATCCGGCTTTAAGAAGGGAAGCTGTCGTGGCTCTGGGGAGAATTCCCAGTGAAAAGATTCTGGGGTATCTGAAGCCTCTTCTTGAAAGCGAAGATCTGGAAATGAAGCTTGCTGTGATTCAGTCTCTGGGCAGGATGCATCAGGAAGAAGCCTTGCACCTGCTGCTGGCTGAACTTTCCAACGAACACTGGCTGGTCCGGCGCGAAATTCTCCGCTCCTTTGCAAGTTTTGCCCGAAATGCGCCTTCAGGACTACGTCAGGAAATTGCCGAAATCCTTCTGGCCCGGCTGCCCCTGAAAAGCATGCTTCCGGACGGTTTTTTCCGCGAATGGTTCAAGGTTGCCGAAGGTTGTGCCCATCCGCTTCTGGCAGCATCGATCCGGGAGGTTCTGCCGGGGCCGAATCTGGATTTTACTTCCCGGGGTCTTAAGGCTTTGATGGAGTGTGAGCCGACTTATGAGGATGCAGTCGGGTATATGCGCATGGAGGATAGCGGGATTCGCCATCTCTCCATTGAGATTCTGGCGGCAAGCCGGGATGAAAGGTCGATTCAGCCGCTTAAGCAAATGCTGGTTCGATCGGATCCTTCTTTGCGGGTTGTTGTACGCAAGGCCTTAAGGGAGCTTCTGGGAGAAGAAAAGTGGGCTGAGCTTTTGGAAGAGCACGTCAAGAATTCCCGCGAAGAGCAGGCGGAGAAATTCTATCGGAATGCTCTGGATCTGGTTTCTGCCCGTCAGTTTGAGGAAGCTCTTCAGGCAGTGAATCAGGCCTGTGCCCTATCGGATAGAATCAAGAATCAGTCTCTTAAGGCCCGGATTCTGGCTGAGTTGAAGCAGTACACCAAGGCCGAGCAGGTCTTTCTGAAAATCCTTCGGGAGCGACCGGAGGATGTCAAAACCCTCTACAATCTGGCCATGCTTCATTATGTTCAGGGAAATTTTGAGCGTACGGAAAACCTGTTTGTCCGGCTGATGGAAAAAGAGAATCTCCCCGAAGAGATTCAAGGTCTAATCGGCAGGATTCGCCAGAAAATGGTGAGTGTTTCATCGACGGTTTCAGATCCTTGAACATCATTTTGACTCCAAAAAAAATGGCCCCTCCGAAGAGGGGCCACTTTCACTTAGGAATTTTGAGGATTACTCCTCCATGTTCTCCAGATCTTCAGCCAGAGTGTTGGAGGCTGCGAAATGAGCTTGCAGGAACTCGTCCCACTGAGTGGCTTTAGCCCATTCCAGATTCAGATACTTGTCGCTGAAAGACCAGCCACGGGTTGGCAGGTAGATCGCGGTACCGTTGGCATTGGCCATGCGGCCACCAGTGTTGTTGCTATGACCGACAAATTCTTTGACGGCAGCAACAGCAGCAGCGATTTTAGCTTTTAGGTCAGCATCGGAAACCTGAGCATCCAGGAGTTCCAGGAAGTGAATCAAATCGGCATTGGAGCGCTCATAAAAGCGCTGAACCTTGGAGATAGCGGATTTGATTTCTTCGGTATGAGTACCCATCAGATCAGCGGCCAGTGCGTTCAGAGTTGTCACAACGCCGTCGATTTTAGCAGGGTATACCCAGGCCTGGGTTGCCTGGCGGTTGCCCTGGCTTCCGTTCATGTAGGAAGTGATGTAGGTATCCACAACTTCAGTTGAGAATTCCTCAGCGCTGCCACCTTTTTGCAGAGCCTGAAGAGCCTCTACATAAGCCCAGCCTTCGCCCGGCTCAACTTCTTCGGAAGCCAGCATGATTTCGACGTTGTCCTTTACGGCGTAAGCGACTTCCACCATCTGCATCAGACAGGCATCAAAAGCCAGTACATCAAGCTTTTTACCCAGAATATCCTGAATTTTGGCATGAGCTTCAGTGAGCTGATTGGTCGTGATGTGGTTGTGGGACTGATCGTCATAGGAGATGCCGCGGATTTCTGTTCCGGGTTTTTTGGTCCAGCCGGAGCCATGATTCCACATGATGACGGCATAGTGTTCAGCGGGGTAGTTTTCGGCGCCCCATTTCACGAAGTCGGTGTAAACATCAACAGAGCCCATATCGACTTCGCCCATGTCTTCCAGAACATCATAGCGGCCTTTCCTGATGTAAAGGCGCTGGGCAGGCTTGCCGTAAGCACGGTCAATCTGCACGATAACATTGGCATCCTCGTTGGAACCCACACGGGCCATTTCCTGAATATCCTCAACTCCGAAGCGGTCCAGATTGTTGTCGGCGTTCAGAAAGACCATGAAAGTCCAGGCTTTTTTGGATGCAGGTGCGGCATCAGCAGCTACCAGCGGGGCTGTAAAAGCACCGGCCAGTCCCAGAGCCATGATTCCTTTGAACAGTGTTTTCTTCATTTGAAGCTCCTTGGAGCCGGATAAATCCGGCAAATTCCTTTCGCAAGTGAAACGTGGACTCAATTGTAATGGACCGTCATGAAGCGTCAATCCCGGAACTGGAAAACTCTATTCTTTGGACATTTCAGAACTTTGATGGTCCATTCTGTATACGTCAGTCGGATCTCTGAAGTTGCATTTCGATTTGAAGTTTATACCGGGACTTTGCCAGTCGATGGGGCAGAGTCAAGGAGTGCACTCATGGAAGAACCCCGCGAGGAAACAGAAGAATCGGTCAAACCCGTCGTTAAGTCCGGCCCCAGAATGCTGGGAGCATACAGGATGATCGGCCGTCCGCTCGGTGCAGGGGGTATGGCTTCAGTCTACAAGGTCGAGGATGAGTCCGGTGGGCTTTTTGCCGCCAAACTTCTGAATCCTGAATTTCTGAAGGATCGCCGCAAGCGGGAGCGCTTCATGGCCGAGTTTGAAATTCTTGAGTCTCTGCACTCCCGCCAGATTGTCAGGGTCCATGAACTGGTCGAAGAGAAAAGCGCCCTGGCCATCATCATGGAATATGTGGAAGGTATGAGCCTCAAGGAATGGATTCGCCGCCACTCTCCTTTTCCGGAAGCCGCGATTCTGCATATTCTGGGAGAAGTCAGCCGGGCCCTTCTTGAGATTCATCAGTCCGGTTACTGTCACCGTGATCTGAAGCCCGAGAACATCCTGATTTCCTCGGAAGGGGAAATCAAGCTCCTGGATTTCGGGGTGGTCCGCGATCTGGATTTCTCCCGGACTCTTCCGGGTACCGTCCTGGGGACAGTGGATTACATGGCCCCGGAACAGATCAATCCCCAAGGAAGGGTCGTGGATGCCAGAGCCGATTTATATGCCCTGGGTGTCATAACCTGGGAAATGCTGACCCGTCGTTTGCCCTCTCCCTTGAAAAACAGCGACAGCATTGTGGAAATTTATGAGAAGAAGATGAAGCTTTCTTTAAGAAAGGGCAGAACAGACTCACTGGTTCTTGAGGAATTCTGCGCAGTTCTGATGATGCCGGATCCTCAGGATCGCCCTGAACATGTGGCCGAGGTCCTGGATTTTATCAATGATTATATGCCCATTCGCAAGATTCAGCGCCAGTATCGGGGCTGGCTGACCCATATTCACAATCAGGAGATTTTGAAAAGAAACCAGACTCTGCAGGAAGGGCAGATACAACTTACCCCGGAAAGTTCTGCCTGGGTTCAGCGTTTCAAATGGCTTACCGTATTCGGTCTGATACAACTGGCAGGCTTTGGCTTGATCTACCAGTTTGCTCCCCGCTTTCAGAGTGCCCTAAGAGATGGCTTTACCGGCATTAATCAGAAAATGCTTCTGAATACCAAAGCCGAATCAAGAAAGGCTCTTTCGGGAGAATGGATTCAGCCGGAATAAGTAAAGGCCCCTCGGTTTCCGGGGGGCCTTTGGTGCCTGCCTGTCCTGAACAGTCAGGATTAGTAGCGATAATGTTCTGGTTTGAAAGGACCTTCAGCCCTGATGCCCAGATATTTAGCCTGAGTCGGAGTGAGTTCGGTGACTTCGGCACCGAGTTTGCCCAGGTGAAGGGCGGCCACTTTCTCATCGAGTTGCTTGGGCAGAGTGTAGACTCCGACCGGATATTTTTCAGTGTGCTTGAAGAGCTCGATCTGAGCCAGCACCTGATTGGTGAATGAACAGGACATTACAAAGCTTGGATGGCCGGTTGCACAGCCCAGGTTCACCAGGCGGCCCTTGGCGAGAACAATCAGGCCATTTCCGTTAGGCAGGTGATACAGATCCACCTGAGGCTTGATGCTTTCGTTCCTGACCTCGTTGTTGCTTTCCAGCCATTTCATTTCGATTTCTGAATCGAAGTGGCCGATATTGCAGAGGATGGCCTTATCCTTCATCGCCAGGAAATGACGGTGAGTCACAACATCGCAGCAGCCAGTGGCTGTGACGAAGATGTCACCGACGGGGGCGGCATTGTCCATGGTCATAACCTGATAGCCTTCCATTGCGGCTTGCAGGGCACAGATCGGATCGATTTCTGTAACAATAACGCGGGCTCCCAGAGCGCGCATGGCATCGGCACATCCTTTGCCCACGTCTCCGTATCCGGCGATGACAACGACCTTGCCGGCAACCATGATGTCGGTTGCCCGTTTGATGCCGTCAGCCAGGGATTCGCGGCAGCCATAAAGGTTGTCGAATTTGGATTTGGTTACGGAGTCATTAACGTTGATGGCCGGGACCTTGAGTGTGCCATCCTGAAGCATTTCGTAGAGGCGATGAACCCCAGTGGTGGTTTCCTCGGTGATCCCTTTGATGTGTTTCAGGAACTGGGGGAATTTCTGATGCAGCATGATTGTGGCATCGCCACCATCATCCAGAACCATGTTTGGTTCCATTCCGGCTGGCCAGAGCAGAGTCTGTTCAATACACCAGTCGTACTCGGCTTCGGTTTCACCTTTCCAGGCAAAAACGGGGATGCCGGCAGCGGCAATGGCTGCAGCGGCATGATCCTGAGTGGAGTAAATATTGCAGGAAGACCAGCGGACGTTGGCTCCCAGTTCCACCAGAGTCTCAATTAAAACGGCTGTCTGAATCGTCATATGGATACAGCCGATGATATTGGCTCCCTTGAGTGGTTGTTCTTCACGGAACTCTTCCCGAATTGCCATGAGGCCAGGCATTTCCTGCTCGGCGAGGCGAATTTCCTTGCGACCCCATTCGGCCAGGCTGATATCAGCGACCTTGTAATCGAAAAAATTTCCCAAGACGGGAGCGGCTGCTTGTGTCTGTTGCATTTTTTACCTCACTTGCTAAAGACCGCGAGGATTCAAGCACTTTTTTTGAATTAGGGCAAACCTATTGTCCATTCGGGACAAAAAAGGGCCCGATCCAGGCAAGTTCTTCATCCCACTGCTCCACTCTGACATAAAAGGCAGTTGTGGTTGAAGAGATGCGCGGGTGAATGCGGCGATTCAGAATGCCTGCGGTATCAGAGAAGTCCTGAAGCAGGCTCTGCTCGTAAAAGTGCCCGTTCCGATCCAGTTCCACAACATGAATCTGTCTGAGGGGAGCCGTTCCGGTGATAAGCATGGGAAAGGGCTTTTCCCAGTCCTGGGGCTCGAGAAGAATGCGGGTTCCTGTTGTGGCATAAAAATGCCCTTGATGAAGAGCCTCAAGCAGATGCTTAGGAGAGTTCTCAGGGCTTTCTATGGCAATCAGGCCGCCCCCGTCCAGAAGTTCGGGGGTTACCAGGGGGGTGACTTTTCCTCTAAAGAAAGCTTTCCAGTCATTGAGTCCAGGATGACCACAGTGATTGTCCGAGTTGGCAGCCCAGCGTCCCTTCCAGCCTTTTCTAAGAGCATTCTGCAAAGAGCCGTCAGCGACCAGATTCAAAATGCCGTGACCAGCCTTCTGGGGTTTCTCAAAATTGCCGTGGGTGGAAAAAACTTCCAGAATCCTTTCCTGGGGTACAGGTTCACCTTCGAAGCGAAAAGCCCCCCAGGGCATCATGGTGTGATGAGGGATGAAAAGGCAGTCGTCGCACAGCCGGGCAAGCTCTGCCACGGTGTCGGATTCCTCCAGATCGGAGCGAAACCAGGGAGTGCCGGTGTTGGGAGAGAGAACAACCCGATGTCCGGCCGGGTTGTTGGGGTCTTCCCAGGTGCTGGTCCATTCATATCCTTCAAGAACGCTGAAGACGCCGGGCTGAGCGACTTCCTCTCCAGCCTGCCGGATTTCCTGAATATCTTCCGGAGTCAGGGGAGAAGAAAACACCCCTTCGGTG
>CAZDAM010000009.1:0-30693 GCA_964503595.1 uncultured bacterium | reverse complement strand
CCTGCTTGGGTGGGATCGGGAAGGGCGGCCAATTCCAGCCTGGAATGGTCTCTGGCATAGGTGAGGGTTTCTTGGGGAGAGACAGGGATGCGGGCATCGGACAGGCGGGAATGAAAATGCAGATCACCAAACCAGATTTTC
The DNA here is from genome assembly GCA_964503595.1 of uncultured bacterium. Taxonomy (GTDB): domain Bacteria; phylum Muiribacteriota; class UBA6191; order UBA6191; family UBA6191; genus CAZDAM01. Next base: position 30,552 of record CAZDAM010000009.1, on the reverse strand, counting down.
TGATTCTTGCGGGGGCTTGCGGCTGCATAGAACTGCTGCTTCTGAAAGGTGTAGGGAAGAAGGGCGTGAGTATTGAGCCACTCAGGAAGTGGCAGGTTCAGGATGGATTGGAAAGTATGGGTTTTTTCCAGGGTTTTTAGGCTTACTTCCTCATTTGTGAGGTTTCCAAAGGAGTCCAGGGCCGAGCAGGACAGGGTTCTGTTTTTCTGAAAGCAGTTCAGGGCTCTGGTGGGTGCTGGATGAATGGTGATGAAAGATTCAATATCTCCATTCGGGTGCTTTATCTGGATGGGGTAGGTGAGGGCGATTTTGGGGGCCTGGCTCAGGTACTGAAATTTCAGAAGTGTTTCAGGGCATTCCCGACGGAACTGAAACTCGTAAATGCGCTGGGTCCGGGAGCCTCTTTTCCAGTCGCCAACAGGATTGCCGCTGGCAATACAGGCAGGCTCTCCAACCCAGTTGATCCCCGGAATCGGTTCGGCCATGAGTTCCGAACTCAGAATCAGGCGAAAGGCTCCTTCCGGGACAAAGGGAATTTTGAAATCCTGAACAATGCGTTCCCCGGCCACAGCGGTTGCTGGCTGGATTTCAGGGGGAGTGGGATTTTGGAGTGCAGCAAGAAGGAGAGAAAACAGCAGAGGAATTGTAGGTGTGGCCATAAAAGCCATTATGCGGGATGGGGGTGCATTCGCCAAAGGGGACTTTTTGATTTGGAGCCGTGGTAGAGTAGCTCCATGAAGGAAGTACGCATTGAACTGGACTGGATTCGTGGGGTGCGGCGCACCCTGCATGAGATGGCCGAGCTTAGTTTTGAAGAATATGAAACTTCGGACTGGCTGGAAAAACAGATTGTGGAATTGGGGTTTAAGCCGTTGAGAATGGCGGGGACCGGGCTTGTTGTGGATCTGCCAGGCCTGGATGAAACAGCCCCGAAGGTTCTGCTTCGGGCCGATATCGACGCCCTCCCGATTCAGGAAAAAACCGGTCTTCCCTTTGCATCAAGAAACAAGGGGAAGATGCATGCCTGCGGACATGATGGCCATGCATCGATGGTTCTCGCGGTTCTGAAGCATGCAGTTGTAAATTCCTGGAAGCCGCTTCGGGGTATCCGTTTCATTTTCCAGCCTGCCGAAGAGCAGGGTGGTGGAGCTGAGGTCATGGTCAGGGAAGGGGTTCTTCAGGGGGTGGGGGAGTGCTATGGTCTTCATCTGTGCAATCGTCTGCCCAGCGGCAGGGTTGGCGTGGATTGTGGCCCGTTCTCCGCTTTCATTGATGAATTTGAACTGAAGATTGAGGGCAGGGGTGGGCATGCGGCCCGCCCCTATCTTTGTACCGAGCCGATGGGAATTGCCCTGAGGCTGATTCAGGATTGCCAGTGGATGATGGCAAGGGAGCTGAATGCCATGCATCCAAATGTCCTGAGCTTTTCCTATATTCAGTCCGGCTCCAGATTCAATGTGATCCCGGATGAATGTCTTCTGGGTGGGACTCTTCGTTCCATGTATGAAAGTGATCGGGAGTATGTCCTGAGCCGTTTGCGTAAAAAGCTGGATCTTCTTCGGGAGGAGTATTCCTGCAAGATCGATTTTGAGCTGCATACCGGCTATCCGGCGATAGAGAATTCTGAACTCTGTACTACGGTTTTACGTCAGTGTGTTGAGGAGGAACTGGGCTCTGGGGCACTATGCCGCGAAATTATGGGAATGGGGGGAGAGGATTTTGCCTATTTTTCCCGTGAGGTTCCTTCCTGCTATTTTCTCCTGGGTTCAGGAGGTTCAGGAAAGGACTTCGCGCCGCACCACAACCCGGCCTTCAACTTTGATGAGGATGTTCTGGAGCTGGGCTATCGCATTTTTGTGCGAGCCCTTTTGAAGCGGGCGTTTACCAGTCCGGAAGGGGTATGAGGGGATACCCTTCGGCAACAGGCTTGCAGTGCCGATGGTGCTTTGAGATAATGCTCGCGGGATTCGGTTACGGAAATAATGATTTGGGTATTTGCAATCGCACTTTTATGTAGCACGCTGGCCTGTCCGGCTATTTTTCGCTACCTGACACGAATGGGAATCTATGATGTTCCCAAGCGTCGTTCCGTGCATCGCCGTCAGATTCTCAGGATGGGCGGCCTGATTTTCATTCTGGCCTATCTGGTGGCTGCGTCCTGTCTGCCGCTTCTTGGAGAAGCGGTTGTCGAGCAGAACTGGCATCTGAGTACCGGAATCATTGTCTGTGGAGTCCTGATGGCCCTTTTGGGAAGCTACGATGACTACATGGATATGCGGGCTCTCAACAAATTTATTTTCCAGTGGGCGATTGCTGCCATAGCGGTCAGTTTTGGTGTCAGTATTTCCAGAATAGGCTTTATGGGAATGGAATTTCAGTTGGGTTTCTTGGACGTCCCCTTCACCATGTTCTGGATTGTCGGGGTCACCAATGCGGTCAATCTCCTGGATGGGCTTGATGGGCTGGCTGGCGGGACTTCTCTGATCGCCCTGGTGGTAATTCTGGCTTTGAGTCCGGCTGTAAGTCACCTCAGTTTTCTGATGGTAGGGCTTTCGGCTGGTCTAGTGGTTTTTTTGTGGCACAATGCTTACCCTGCCAGGATTTTCATGGGTGATGTCGGGTCTCTCTTTCTGGGCTTTCATCTGGCAGTTTTTTCGATTCAGGAGATACCCTGGCAGAACCATTTTCTGGGTTTTTCCCTACCGGTTCTGGTCATGGCGCTGCCGATTTGTGACACTCTATGGGCAATCTGCCGTCGCCTGATTGAAGGGCGTCCTCCTTTTGCTGCCGATCGTTCCCATGTGCATCACCGTCTTCTGGATCTTGGCTTTACCCAGAGGCAGGTTACGGCAATCCTTTACGCGATCTGCGCTGCAAACGGTCTTTTGTGTGCTCTGATGATGGGATCCTCGGGAGGCACGATTCTTGTGATGTGCCTGGCTTTCGGAGCGATTTTTGAGCTCTTCTGCTTTCCGCTCACCAAATCCCAGCGCATCAGAAACTTCCGCTATCTGAAAATCTACCGAAATTACAAAATGCGGCGTCTCTGATGCAGAAACTGGGCCAGCGTCTTAGTGCTCTTGCCGAAAAATATCTGCCTGACCCTTTCCTGCTGGCTCTGCTTCTCACTTTTCTGGCAGCTTTCCTGGCTTTCCTGATGACGGATTCCTCGCCCCGGGTCATTCTGGTTTCCTGGAGAGGGGGGCTTTGGGACCTTCTGGGCTTTGGCATGCAGATGTCCCTGATTCTGGTTTTTGGGCACGCTCTGGCTGATGCCCCCGTATCCCGGCTGGGAATCAGGTGGCTGGCAAACCGTCCGGCCAATGGCCGGCAGGCTGTAGGGCTTGTGGCTTTGTGCGCAGTGCTTACGGGGCTTTTCAACTGGGGGCTTTCCCTTATTTTTTCGGCACTTCTGGCCCGGGAAGTTCACCAGCGTTTTCTGGCAAGAGGAATCCGGATCTCCTACCCTCTTCTGGGTACTGCGGCCTATCTGGGTCTTTCGGTCTGGCATGGAGGGCTTTCCGGTTCGGCTCCCCTGACGGTCGCAACTCCAGGCCATAGTCTTGAGAGCCTCATGGGTGTTGTGCCGGTGTCGCAAACCCTTTTTGGGACACTGAATCTGGTGGTTTCGGCCTTTCTGATCCTGGGTCTTCCGCTTTATCTGGTCTTTTTAATGCCTTCCGATCAGAGAACAGAGGAAATCATCAGCCCCGAGGAAGAAGGAGAATCCTTGCAGGGCTCAGAATCCGTGAATCTGGCTCAGAAGCTGGAGAACAGCCGGATTCTTTCTCTGCTCGTTGGAGGTATGGGGCTTCTGAGCTGGTTTCTGTACTGGTTTTCAGAAGGCCGGGGTCTGGATCTGAATTCCGTTATTGGCGGGTTGATGTTTCTGGGTATCTTTCTTCATCCTGGCCTTGGATCTTATATGCGGGCTTTTCAGGGGGGAGTAGCTGGCTGTGGAGGGATTCTTCTACAGTTTCCTCTTTATGGTGGCATCATGGGGATTTTCAAGGGTAGCGGCCTTCTTCTGATTCTGGGTCAGTCCCTTGCCAGCATGGCTTCGGTGAATTCTCTCCCAGTCGTGGTATTTTATTTTTCAGCTCTGGTGAATCTTTTTGTGCCTTCAGGGGGAGGCCAGTGGGCCATTCAGGGGCCACTAGTGGTGCAGGCTGCTCTGGATTTGAAACTGGAGCCTTCGCGGATTGTCATGGCCATGGCCTACGGGGATCAATGGACGAATCTCTGCCAGCCTTTCTGGGCCCTCGCCCTTCTTGGTGTAACCGGGCTGAAAGCCCGGGATATCATGGGCTGGTGTCTCATGGTTCTGCTGCCAGGACTGATTCTGTTTCCGGCTCTTCTGCTTCTGATACCCAACTAGGATTCTGCATCTGAACTGCATGGGTGGATCTTTTCTGTTTTCACGGGATTGGGCTGAAAAAATCCTATTTAAGTGACTTTTTTGTGGCCGCTTTTTGTCCGGTTTTCGCCTGATGCTGAGGGATGAAGGGATTGAAACGGCCCCACAGGTCTGGCAGAACCGGTGCTAATGAGCAAAGGAAAGCGCTTCTTTGCGGAAGGCTCTTTATCCCTCCCGGGCGTAGGTTCTGCCTGACCGTTCTGGAATGTTGTCATCCCTGTTGCTAGAATGAAACCCGATTTTACCGTGGTTTCAAGGAGATGGCATGTCCGTATTCAAGGCATACGATGTTCGTGGTGTGTATGGAGAAGAGCTGAATGAGGAACTGGCGTATCGGGTAGGCTTCTGGCTGCCTGAGCTTCTGGGTTCGGATCATGTTCTGATTGGACGGGATGGACGGCTTTCCTCCCCCTCCCTGTTTGAGGCCATGTGCAGAGGTGTCAACGATGCCGGATGCGATGTCTGGGACGTTGGAATCTGTACGACTCCGACGATCTACTATGCGGCTCCTCATCTTGGAGCGAAGGCCAGTGTCATGATCACGGCTTCCCACAATCCTCCCAAATACAATGGTTTCAAGATTTCCCGTGAACTGGCCAAGCCCGTGGGCAAGGAAACCGGACTGATGGATCTGGAAAAGCTTTGCCAGAAGGCCCCGGAGCCAAAAGCCAACAAGGGAACTGTCATTTCCAGGGATATCCGCTCAGGGTACCTGGATTTTGTGAAGCAGTGGCGGAAGCCTTTGAATGGCCTGAAAATCGCCTTTGATTCCAGCAATGGAGTAGAAGGTCTTTATCTGAAGGATCTGTTTGATGACTCCGGAGCAGAGGTTCACTATATCAACCTGGAAGTCGATGGAACCTTCCCCAATCACGAACCCAATCCACTGGTCGTGGAAAACGTCCGCCAGCTTCAGGACAAGGTTAAGGAAGTCGGAGCCGATGTGGGAGTGATCTTTGATGGAGATGCGGATCGCTGCATGTTCGTGGATGAGAAAGCCCAGTTTGTCTTCCCGGATATTGCCATGGGAGTCATGGGAAGAGCTCTTCTCAAGGAACGTCCGGGCCCGGTATGCTATGACGTTCGCTCTTCCCGCTCCGTGATTGAGGAAATCGAGCACCTGGGGGGAGATCCCCGTATCTGCAAGGTCGGGCATTCTTATGCCAAGAAGCTTTTGAGGGATACAGACGGAACCTTCGGAGGCGAGCTTGCCGGTCACTATTATTTCCGGGAAAACTCCTATTGTGATTCAGCGATTATCGCCTGTATGGTTGTTCTCGGGATTCTGGCTGAAGCCAAAGGCAAGGAAACTCTCTCGGAAATGATCTCGGCCATCACCAGATACCATTATTCAGGTGAAATCAATTTCAAGGTTGAAAACAAGGATGAGCTGATTGCGATTGTAAAAGAATATTTTGCTTCTGAAGGTGGAGAAGAGAACGATCTGGACGGGATTCGTGTAGATTTTCCGGACTGGTGGTACAACCTCAGAAAGTCCAACACCGAGCCTTATCTCAGACTTGTCTGCGAAGCCCGCACGAAGGAGATGCTGGATGAAAAACTGGCCATCATCAATGGTCTGATTGATAAAAACAAGGTCATAGCCTGATTTTCCTATGTCTTCTCATGTTCTGATTTCCACTCTGGATTCAGAGTTGGCCCGCTTTCTGGCGCGGGGTCTTCTGGATTCAGGGTGTGAGGTTCTGGGCTTCGGTATCCGGGAAAATACTCTTGGTGCCTTGAAGTCTCTGCCCGGATTTCGTTTTCAGAAAATCGATCTGAGCCGCCAGAACGTTGTGCGTTCCTGGCTTTACGGGGTTACGGATGTCCTCATCATCGATGAAGGAGAAGGGCTCCTGCCCCGCATGGACCGGCTTTATGAGGCTCTGATTCATCTGAAGTCCAGAATCCCGCGGGTTCTGTATCTTTCCAATTTCCGGGTTTTTCCGGAGAGCCGGGCCTACGCTGAGAAGTTTCCGGTGCCCCAGCATGAAGGTATGATTCCGGAGGCAGCTGCGGAAATCATGGTGGCGAATTACCAGAACCACATGGATGCTCCAGCATCAATTTTGAGGATGGCCAGGCTATTGGGCCCCAAACTGAGTGGAGATGAGGATCTGGGAACATTTCTCAAATCTCTGAAAAAGCTCAAGCAGCTGGATTTGGGCCTGTCCGGGGCCAGGCAGATTCAGTTCACCGCCCAGGATGAGATTCTTGAGGCTGTCAAAATTCTTCTTGGCAGTGAGTGGAGGGGGCTTGAGACCTTTCACTGTGTCAGCTATTCCCGACCTCTCAAGGACGCCTTACGCCAGTTTCTTAAAATCCTGAATCCCAAGTGCCGAATTCTGGAACATGAAAGCCTGGCTTCCAAAGTCATGCGCAGGACAGGAGAAATGTCTTCTATGGCCCGTCGGTTTATGATTCAGAAAAATCTTCTGCCGGACTATGAATGGCTTCAGGGACCTTTGCTTGAATCCGCAGATTCCAACCGTCTGTTTCGGTTCAGGGAGCCGGATCTGAAACAGCTTTTTCTGGGAATTGGCCGTTCCTGACATTCGGAGGAATGAGCTTGCCCAAGACCCTTTTTCGGGCCGTGGTCAGCTGGTTTTGTTTGTACTCTGTGTGCGAACCCTTGCCATGCAGGTTGTTATGCCAGGCTTCTTTGTCCATCAACTGAATTTCGTAAGGAAAGAAAAAACGGATTTCCCGGCGAGTCTGTTCCAGGATTTCTTCAGTCTGCTCAATCACACATGCTGATGCTTTCTCTCGAATCAGATTCTCTTTGAGATCAGCAAGGCGAACCCAGGTTGGATTGGGAAAGCGGACCAGATGGCGACATGTGAACTGGACGGCCTGAAAACCTGTGAGGGTATGCGGGTTGACTTCCTGAACAACCGGCTCTTGCAGGGCAAAATCGGAGCGACGGTATTCCTCGTGGGCCCGGCGTTCAAATTCTTCAAAACTGATTTCCCCGTTATGATAAAGCTTCAAAAGGCGGTTGATGAAAAGCTGGTACTTATCCAGATCCATCAGCGTATTCTTGGAGCGTGTTGCTGCAATGGAGGAAATCAGGATCACGCGAGAGCGGGCCAGATAACTGAAGGCACTTAATGTTTCCGTCAGGGTTTTGGCCACAATGCGGACTCCGATGCGATCATGGATGGTGGCGGCTGTATTTTCGGCCTTGTGCAGAAGCTTGATCAGGCGGGAATTAAAGTTTTTTTCCTTTTTGACCTCGAAGTGATGCAGGGGAATCAGATCTTTGGGGTTATGACCCAGATAGATCCGGTTGTTTTCATCGACATGTAGATGACCGTCAAAGCGCTCGAAAATCTGGCGCCGGGCCTCTTGAAAATAATCGATCAGAAAATCATTCTCAAGATGAAGCACAGTATGCAGAACCTTTAAAAGAGCACAGGCCCAAAGCTGGACTTTACGGTGGAAGGCCTTGGGGTTGGACCAATAGATCAGTTGGCGCAGATCACTGCATTTTTGCAGGATTTCGGGAATTTCCAGCTCATCTTCAAAGGGATCGATGAATTCGGTCTGGACAAAATCGAGGGCTTTTTTATAGGAGTTCTGCAAAAACTTCCGATGGTGGAGGTTGTTCCAGTCATAGCCGTAGCGGCTCAGAAAATGCTCGGAGGCATCTAAAGACTCGATGGCAAGATAGGGGGTATCGATCACTGACTTGCCATAAAAGGCAGCCCGAATCAGTCTCCAGGGAAAAAAGCGGTATTTTGTGGTCAGTTCTGCAGTTTCCGTCATACTCATCCAAAGATATCCAGATCCAGTTTCCCCATCAGGGCAAAGAGGTTCAGTTTGGCCAGAATCATCCGTCCTAATACAAGGTAATAGGAATGTACGGCAAGTTTGTGTTGCTCGCGGATTTTTAAGATTGAACTGAAGCCAAGCTGTCGTCTTTCGAAGCGTGCCTCGGCTTCAAAAAGAAGTCCACGGGCGAGCTCCAGCCTTCGGATGGCTTCTTCCAGCTGTCTTCGCGAGGTATTCATGCGCTGAAAATGATCTTCAAGCTTCAGATCCAGGTTTGCCTGGGCTTTTTCTTCTTCGGCTTTCAGGCGGCTGAAGTTTTCTCTTTCCACAGACTGCCTGGCGCGGGTTCGGCCCCCATCCAGAATATTCAGATCCACTTCCAGCCCGAGCATCCAGCGCATTTCATCGGTCTTGAAACGATCATTGGTACGGGCATAGGTGGTTCTTCCCAGCAGATCCACCATGGGCTGGCGGCCAGAATGGATTTGATCCGTATGTTCTTTGGATTTGAGAAGTTCCAGCTCGACCTGTTTGAGTTCCATGGAAAAAGAGCGGGCGATCTCCTGGATTCCTTCTCTGGATTCGCTCAGGATTTTGGTGGGGGCATTCTTTTTCAGAAAGAAATCCTGGCCGGGCTCAAGATCCAGAAGCTGGCGAAAGCGCACCTGAAGGTTCAGAAGCCGATCTCGTTTTTCCTGTTCGTCCCTTGCCAGGGAATCATAGACAAGGCGGGCCTCCAGAATTTTATCCGGAAAGGCGGGATCACTGTTTTCTCTTTCCAGGCCGGAAATTTTCAGCTCCTGGGCTTCCCTGCGGTATTCCAGAGCCTGAATTTCTTCAATCAGGACCATCTGCTCAATGAAATTGCGGGAGGTACTGAGAATCAGATCCTGTTTTTTGAGTCTGAATTCAATCTCTCTGAGTTCAGATTCGAGTCGGGCAGAGCGTCGCTCTGAAGAAGAGAGGCCGGCATCGTAGATTGGCATTGAGAATTCGAGTCCGGCGTGAAAGGAGTTTTCCAGTCGGGTCACATCGAAAAGTTTGCGGCTGGCTTCGTTTCTGGAGTCGTTGCCAATGGTATCCGCATTGTTCCATCCGGTCTTAAGGTCGAGATCCGGTCGGTGCAGGCGGCCCGCAGCTCCAGCCTGAATTTCACTGGCCCGCACATCAGCTTGAGCTGCCTTGAGTTCGGGAGCATTTTCCAGGGCTGTCCGCACGGCATCTTTCAGTGAAAAACTGACCCTTTGGGTCGCGGGATCAATCAACTCAATTCCCTGTCGGCTGATCTGTCCGATACCAGCTAGAGAAGAGCCATCTATCCCTGAGCCCTGATCGCGATCGTCAAGCGCTTTGAGGCGGGCTTCTCTCTCCTGAAGAATGCGCTCTTCCAGGGTTGCAGCGGCAAAGCAGGAAGAAAACCCTAGAATCAGGCCAAGAAAAACCAATCGCAAATACATTTCCCTGACCTTTTCGGCATTTTTTGTGCGATCTGTTTAGGTTGTGGGCAGGAATTCTGGAGGGGATGGGAAGGTTTTTGGGGAAAAAAGAAAGGGCTGCACCCAAAAGGATGCAGCCCTGAATCCGTTATGGATTACCAGCGATCACGACGAGGGCTGTCGCCCCTGCCGCCGCGGCCTTCTCCACCACGACGGTTTCCACCGCCGCTACCACCGCCACTGCGGAATGGACGGCTTCCGCCGCCATCATCTTTACGGAATCCACCGCCGCTTCTCGGACGTTCTTCCCGAGGACGGGCTTCATTGACAATCAGAGGACGTCCCTGCAGAGGACTTCCATTCAGTTTTTCAATGGCTGCAAGTCCTTCTTCGCGAGATGCCATTTCTACGAAGCAGAAGCCACGGGACTGTCCACTCTCGCGGTCGGTCACGATTTTCACTGCGTTTACGGCTCCAAATGCTTCGAAACAGGCACGAACGTCCTGCTCACTGGCTTGCCAGGCCAGATTGCCTACAAAAATGTTCATAAAACTCCTACCAGAAAACTCTTCGGCGGATTCCGGACGTGGGTCGCCCCACAAAAAACAAACGGATAGATGCAACAGTCAAGACTGCCCGCCGCCAAGTCCCGAAGCTCATGACGGCCTTTTCATCCTACACTGGAATCCTCTGAAAGTGGGGAAATTCCGTGACATATTTGTCTTTTAGGTGAAACTTTATTGCAAAAGACAGTCTCCATCCATGGATTCCGGAGTAGGCAGTTCCATGATTCTGAGGATGGTGGGGGCGATATCTGCAAGCTTGCCTTCGGCTTTGAGCCTGGCGTGTCTGAGAGGACTGTGATCAGGTGAGACCAGCAGGAAATCCACTGGATTCAGAGAATGATTGGTCAGAACCTCTTTGGTTTTCAGATCAAACATTTCATCCAGATTGCCGTGATCGGCTGTGATGATTGCCGTACCGTTCTTTTTCAGGACGGATTGCAGCACCTCATCCACGCAGGTATCGACGGTGGTGACGGCTTTCATGGCTGCTTCCATGTTGCCAGTGTGGCCGACCATATCCGGATTGGCAAAGTTGACACATAAAAATGCGTATTTCTCGGATTCAATGGCTTCGATGAGTTTTCTGGTGACTTCTTTTGCCGACATTTCCGGCTGAAGGTCGTAGGTTTCCACCCTGGGGGAGGGAATGAGTTCCCGTTCTTCCCCTGAAAAGGGTTCTTCCCGGCCTCCGTTCAAAAAATAGGTGACATGAGCGTATTTTTCCGTTTCGGCGATTTTGAACTGTTTGAGGCCAGCTTTGGAAATGACCTCGGATAGAACATCCCTGAGGTTTTCCTTGGGGTAGGCGACAGGAGCCTGGATTTCCCCTCCATAGGGAGTCATGCAGAGGTAGTTCAAATCGAGTTGTTTGGTGAGGAAACCATCAAATCCATCATGCAGAAGAGCCTGAGAGATTTCACGGGCCCGATCCGGTCTGAAATTGAAAAACAGGACAGAGTCTCCTGCCCGGATTTGTCCTTCAGGAGTAATGGTAGCTGGCGGAAGAAATTCATCTGTCACATTGTCTGCATAGCATTGCTCAAGGTAGTCCAAGGCTTTGTCGGCCTTTTCGCCTTTACCGTGTACCAGAGTGTCATAGGCTTTCTGGACTCTTTCCCAGCGCTTGTCCCGATCCATGGCATAGAAACGGCCTGAGATGGTAGCAATTTTTCCCAGAGACATGGACTGCATGTGACCTTCGAGCTCTGCCAGGAATCTTTTGCCGCTGGTTGGGGAGGTATCCCGTCCATCGGTGAAGGCATGAACATACACTTCTTCAAAATTCTGCTCTTTGAGCAGGTCAAGAATCCCGTGAAGGTGCTCCTGATGGGAGTGGACCCCCCCATCCGAAACGAGGCCCAGCAGGTGAATCCTGCGGTTGCCGCTTTGGGCGGTTTTCAGAAAATTCTGGACGGCGGGGAGGTTCTGAAAAGTCTTCTTCTCAAGATCCCGGCTGATCAGGGCCAGATCCTGCCAGACAACCCGGCCAGATCCGATGTTCATGTGACCGACTTCCGAGTTTCCCATCTGGCCCTCGGGAAGGCCTACTGCGGTTCCTCCCGGCTGCAGGAGGGCACGGGGGTATTTTTCAATCAGACTGAGATAGTGTTTGGGTTGGGCCAGATGAACTGCATTTGTCTCATTGGCTTCGTGAACGCCCCAGCCATCTCTTATAATCAGAACCAGCATGAAGTCTCCTTTGTTTGTCGCGGCTATTTTACTACATAAAGCTTTGATTTCTCCGGTTTGGTCTGAGTCTGGACTTATGGAATACCAGCCACGCCATCATCGGGGAGAAGTTCTGGTGGAATCTCTGAAAAAACTTTTTCCGGAAGTTGAACTGCAAGCCTGCCTGCGTTTCGATGCCTCTTTTGAGCTTCACCGGAGCTACTGCTCCACACGACGGATTCCTTTGCGCGAAATGGTTTCCCTTTTTCTTTACCAGGATGATGAGTCAGGAACTTCTCAGACCGGGATCATTCTGGGGCGGGGAAATCTTCAGATCGGGATAGGATTGCCTGGAACGGAGAGAAGTCGTAATCTGTTAGAGGTACGGATCTGATTTGATCAGAGAACTTACTGAGGCTTTTCCGCACAAATTTCATCAGAATCACTGGGTCTTGTGACGAATAGGGCAACGTGGCAATCCGGAATAATAAAAATGTCCAGATCATGGATCTGGGTGCGTACAGTATCAAGCACGCCGTCCTGAAGTATTCCAAGGAAGCGGATGAAATGGTGCAGGTCTCGGGAGAGGTCTACACGGTTCCTGCCGCCTGGAGTGGGGTGGATATGTATTTTGAGGGGCTGGGTCAGTTCCTTCAGGATATGGCTCCCAACCTCGACAAGAAACTCCCGATTCGTTTCTCGGCTTCGTCAATGATTGCTCCGACCAATCTTTCCTATCTGAGCAGAGTTGATAAACCTTTGGTTAAGGACAAGATCAAGGAAGAGATGGAGAAGTTCGCGACGCAGGAGAAGCTGCCGCCGGAATCCCCTCATAACCGCTTTTTTGATCTTTTTATCAAAGAACAAGAAGACAAGGCCCAGGTCATTTCGTCGTCCACACTTCTGAATCCGAAGTACATCGCCATTCTGAAAAAACATCTTTATGTTCATGGCCTGAAATTCGGGGGCATCTACCCGATCATGTATTCCCAGCTGGAGTTCTACAGGAAACTTCTGGAAAGGGATGAGGCACTGAAGGAAGAACCGGTCTGCTTTGTGGATATCGGTCATCTGACTACCAAGGTGAATCTGTTTTTTCAGGAAAAACTGCTCTTTAACAAGATTCTTCACTTTGGAACCAAGAATTTTCACGATGAACTGTTTGATTTCTGTGCCAAGGCGGGGGAATCAAGCATGAACAATGCTGATGTGGAAACCATGTTACGCAAAGTGGGTTTTACCGCAAATACGGAGCTGGCCAATGATCTTGGTCTTGATATCAATGATCCGGCTCCCTATCTGAAGAATATCAACGATACCTTGCGCTCGATTTTTCAGAAAGTGCAGTCGAGCTATTCCTATTTCGGGACAGCTCTGGCCAGGAATTTTACGGTGGATAACCAGGCTTTTGTGACTGTGCGCAAAGGTCCAACGCATATGTTTGTCAGTGGGGGAGTCGTGAATGCCCCGGGTTTTGCGGGTAAGGCCAATGAAGCCTTTGGCAATTCCATGAAGGTGCATTTGATGCACCCTTATGACATCAAAGGGACGATGGAGCGGAAACCGGAAGATATGACCAGGGAAGAGACACTTCTGGCTCTTCGGGAGCAAAATCCTTATACCGATGCAATGATGACAGCCATGCTGGCTCTTGACAGTACAAAGAACCATTATAATCTGGTAGCTCAGGTCGATTCCGAGAACGAGAACCTCATCAAGGTTCTCATGAAGCTTCCAATGATCAAGTACCGTAATCTGCTGATTGCGGTTCTTGTGCTGGTGATTCTTAAGATCGGCTGGTCCTACATCAGCATTAAATGGGAGTTGGATGGCTACAATGCCAAGGTTCGGACTCTTCAGGCCCAGGTGGATGGGGCCTCTTCTCTTCGTGCTGATTACCGGAAGCTTCTGGAAGAAAAAGTTTATGGAGAATCCCGCTTTCAATATATTAAAGGCCATCTGAAGAACTATCCTCACTGGCCGAGTGTTCTGAAGAAGCTGATGCAGAAGGTCGGGCCGGAAATCAAACTGAATTTTCTGGAATTCACCTCAACTGTGCCTTCCTTTGATGGGAATGCTTTTCGGAGGTGGAAGGATAATCCGGATGGAAATCCGCTTCCCTGGAGTGGGAGGGGAATCAGTTTCAAGATGGATGGACTGGCCCTTACCCGTCAGGCCGTTCCCAAGCTGATTCAGGATCTTAAGGAAACCGGGATTTTTGATGTTCCCAAGCCACCAGCCACCAAGTTCATTCCGGAGCAGGTGAAAACTTCCTTTGATCGGACTCGCAACCAGGAAATTACGGAAACCGTAGCAGCCCATTATGAATTCGCTCTGGAGGGGCTGGTGATTCTGGAAAATACGCTATGAAGCAGGATGATCCAATCAAGAAACAAGTCCAGGTTCTTGGCCTGGTTGTGGTAGTCCTTCTCTTTGGAGGAGAGAGCTTTCTTTTGGGAAAAATGCCTAATCTGATTCGATCCGCCAAATCCAGAATCTCATCTCTGGAAGGGGAAAAGAGTCGGCTCGAAGCTCTGCAGAGAGATAAAAAAGCTCTTGAGATGGAGCTCGAGGAAATCCGGCCGATCTGGCAGCGGCTTTTTGAAAAATTCCCGAATTCAGAAGACACGGAAAACCGGATCAATGCAACACTGACAAGGATTACTTCCGGAATGATTGTGATCAGTGACAAGCTCCGACCTAAACAGATGTCCGACTATATTGCCCGAGATCTACCCGATACTTCAGTTCCGAAGATTCTGGATGCCGACCGGGATTCCAGCGTTTTACGTATGGTGGAAGTAGCTTCCTATGAGTCTGATTTCAGTGTGCGTTGCAACTATTTTGAAATGCTGGAATTCCTGCATGAAGTTGGCAATCAGGAGATTTTCTTCACTCCCCTGGATCTGAAAATTGAACCGGACCCAGAGGCTCCCTACGGAGTCACCGGAAGATTTCGTCTCCTGACCTTTGGTTTTGGTCAGATGAAGGAAGACAAGTTCTGAATGACTCCTCAGCCATCCTGACGGTTTCCTTCAATCACCAGGAATTTCTGCCTTTCTGGCAGGAATCTGTATTGCCGCTGGAATCAAACACCTCTGTCCTTCTTTGGGACAATGCCAGCAGGATTCCTCCTCAGGAGCTTGATTCCAGAATTCAGTTTCATCAGAGCCGGGAGAATATCGGTTTTGCTCGCGCATGCAACCAGCTTGCCAGGATGACGGAAGCGGATATTCTTCTGTTTTTCAATCCGGATGCGAGAGCCAGGCCTCAGGTTCTGATGCAGCTGATAAAAAGAGCCCGCGAAAAGCAGGCCCTGGTTGCGCCTTTCCTTCTGGATCCGTTACAGGGTTTTTATCGCAGCTGGGCTCCATTTCCCCAGCGAAGCTGGTATGGACTCCGGGTGCTTAAAGAGAGTCTGAGTCCGCGCTATCAGGCATTCAGAGTGGATTGGGTCATGGGAGCCTGCTTTGCTATTCCAAGGGATCTCTTTCTTGAATCAGGGGGCTTTTCGGAAGACTATTTTGTTTTCACTGAAGATTTGGAACTTTGCTGGCGTCTTCAAGAAAAAGGGATTTTCACCTGGATTGAACCTGACTTGAAGGTTGGACATCCCAAGTGGGGATGGTCTGGAGCCAGAATGGAAAGGATTGCACACAATCTGAACCGCTATGCACAAGGGAAATCTCTGAAATCCTATCTTCGCTGGCACCGCCTTTTGAAAAATTTCGGTAGAATGTCTCCGGAAGATTTTCTGATGCTGGAGAAAGCCCTTTGCCCGGAAAAATACTCAGACTGATGCTTTGTGGCCGTCGCGATATCTTCTCCAATCCCGGAGGAGATACCGTGGAGCTTCTCTGCCTGAAACAGACGGCAGAAGAGATTGGTCACCAGGTTGAGCTTCACGCAGGCCCTTATCCAAATCTGTTACGGACGGATATTCTGCATTGCTTCAATTTAACCCGCCCTCTCGAAACCCTGTCTCAGATCAGAGAAGCAAGGCGCATGCGGATTCCGGTGATTCTGCATCCGATTCTGGCAGAGTTGGCGCGTTATCGAAAAGAGGGGAGGGTAGGATTCCCCTCGGAGTTTCTAGCCCGGTTGCCTGACGAATTCCAGGAAAGATTGCGAGCCTTGTGGCTGGGGCTTTTTCGGGGAGCAGGTCTTCAGGTTGCCCTGGAAATGTTTTTTTGGGGTCCACTGAATATTCTGGATGAGGCGGTGTCTTCGGCCAGACTGGCTCTGGTTCCCTCCGATGCGGAAGGAGCGCGTCTCCGGGAAATCGCCCCGATTCCAACGCGGAAAATTCCGCCTCTGCTGAATTGTGAGGCTCTGGAGAAAATACCTTTTGGTGGGAATGGTGACCCCGGGCAGGAGTATGCCCTCTGTATTGGCAGGATCGAAGATCTCAAGAATCAGATTCAGATGGCCAAAGCAGCGAATCTCGCAGGGATTCCTCTGATTTTTGCGGGAAGAGTCAACCCCCGGCATCGGTTTTACGCCAGAAAGCTCAGACTTCTGGCTGCCCAGGAGGAAAATCTGAGTCTGATTGAAAATCCTGACAGAGGGCAGGTTCTCAGTCTTTTAAGCCATTGTCGCATTCATGTACAGGCCAGCTGGTGTGAAACCATTGGGCTGGCGTCTCTTGAGGCTGCCTGTCATGGCGCAGCTTTGGTCTGTTCCCGTCATTCCGATGCAGAAGAGATTTTTTCCGAAGGAGTTTTTCTGGCCGACCCCGGCGATGTTTCTTCCATTCAAAGAGCCATGGAGCAGGCCTGGGAGCTGGGAAAAAACGACAAAATCAGGAACTGGGCGCACATATTGACAGACTCTGGCCGTCGCAGGGAGATTTTGTGCGAGATTTGGACGAGTCTGGGTAAATGGTCATAGTTTCCTAGCCCCTCGCGAGTAAGGCTGTTAGAATTCTGTGCGATTCAGGGGGAATGACATGAAATACAAATGGTTTGCAGGTCTGGTTCTCGGCCTTGGCGTTTCCTTTGCCGAGGCGAGCTGGGATGCCGGTCAACTGCTTTCTCAGGCGCAATCTGTCCTGGATGGCGGGGATACGGCAAAGGCGCTGGAATTGAATCTTCGGGCCTGGCACGTGAGTTATCCAACCCAGCAGCTTCAGAACAGCCTGATGTCTGTATTTCAGAAGACGCTCAAAGAACAGATGGAAAAATCTGATTACGATGGAGTGTTGAAAACCCTCAGGCTGGCAGATCGCTATTTTCCCAATCAGTATGTATTTTCCCGTTTTCTGCTTTATGTGAATTTCAACCGGGGGGACTTCAATCAGACCCTGTTTCACGGGCAGAGAATTCTGGAGCAGGTCGGGGAGGAACCGGAGCCTCAGGATGAGATCCGTTTTTATATGGGCCATTCCTGGCATAAGCTCAAAGCTTACAAACAGGCGATTGAGGAACTTGAAAAGATCCGCCCCGGATTTGAGGATCGTCGCAGTGTTCTGGTGCTTCTTGGGGATTCCTGGTATCACGGCGGGGATTTGAAAAAGGGGCTTGAGCTTCTGAAGGAAGCCCAGCAGATTCAGGAAACCGATGATGTGGCAGCCCTGATCGCCAAAATCAGCCGGGAAACTCCTCTGGATGAAGGGTTTGTGGATTCTGCCCCAACCCCGCATTATGTCATCAGAACGGCTTCGGGAAAACTTCAGGAAAGAGTCGAAGTGCTCAAGCCCATGCTGGAAGCGATTTACATGGATCTGGCCATGACACTGCAGTTTTATCCGGAGTTTCCAATTCGGGTAATTGTTTATGAAGGGGACAAGACTCTGGCGGCCAGGCTGGCAAATCCTTCCTGGGCGGCTGGGGTGTATGACGGAGAAATCAGGATTCCGGCGAAAGAGATGCAGAAGGATCCCTATAAACTGGAAACCCTGTTAAGGCATGAAACCATGCACCTTTTTCTGGATAACCTGACCCGCAACAGGATTCCTACCTGGTTGAATGAAGGGATTGCCCAGTACTATGAACTGCCATTCAGCTTTGAGGAGGATGGTTTCGTCAAGCGTGAAGATGCACCCCTGCCCAAAGGATTCCAGGAGGCGGTGACCCAGTCTCTTCGGAGCAAGAAAACACTGGACTATAAAGCTCTGTCTTCTCCGTTTATGCGAATGGAAGCTCAACGGGCCCAACTGGCCTATGCCCAGTCCCTCTTGATGGTGAAATACCTGCTGGAGAAATGGGATGGATTCACTTTAAGAAGAATGCTTCAGGAAGTTTATCAGGGAGGGCGTTTTGATGCGGCCTTTCAGATTGCAACCGGTTTAAGTCCGGAAGAGTTTCTTGAAAGCTGGAAAGTACACCAGAAAGACGCCTGGAAGTTGCCATGAAACGGTTCGCTATTTTTCTTGTTCTGATTCCTTTTTTGCAGATGGGATGTCTTCCCATGCCCGGAAGTGGGGAAAGTAAGCCGGCTGAAACGAAAGTCAGCCCGAAAACGGAGCAGGCTGTTCAGTCGGAGGGAAGGCCGGCTCAGGCTGAAGCCGCCGTGGTACTGCAGCCTTCGAAGGAAAGAACCATGGCAGAGCTGAGTCAGAACCTGAAAAGCTCGGATCCGCTGAAGCGCTCTCATGCCTTGATGTCTCTGGCCTATTTTCAGGCTCCTGGATCTGTGGACCTGATGAAAGAAGCCTTAAGAGATCGCAATCCCGGTGTTCAGAAGGCCGCTATTCTGGCTTTGGCGGAGATGCGAGAAACTTCCGCGGTACCCCTGTTCTATATGCTTTATGGTCGGATTGATAATCCCGAGATTCATGAGGCGATTCTTACGGCTCTGGGCAAGGTCCAGGACAGCCGTACGATTGAGTTTCTGGAGAAAATGCTCCCTCGTATGAACCCACAGGAAGCCGCCCTGGCCTATGAAACTCTGAATGCGATTCGTCCTCCCAGAACCTTTACCGGTGGAAGTGGCCGGGTCGATCTGGATTCGTTTACGATCTCGGGAGTTATGGGGAAGGGGAGTCAGGCCCGGATTCAGGTGGAGCGGGAATTCTTCGGTGTAGGGGATACACTGCTTGGTTTCAAGATTCAATCCGTAGATCCGGTTGCAGGGATTGTGAAGCTGGAGAAAGATGGCAGGATTTACAGTAAGGAAATTGATACTTTCGAAGCGGATCCGGCAGAAAAAGCGGTTGAAAAACTCAATTCACAGGATGACGAGGAAGTTTTCCAGGCTTTGATGGATATTACTTATTACCAGTCTGTGACTCCGGCTTCCGAACTTGTTGCCCTGATTTCAGGAAGCAATAGCAATCAGATTCGCGCAGCAGCGATGAAGGCTGCGGGTCAGCTTGGCATTGTGGAGGCAATTGAACCTTTGCGTCAGGTTCTGGAGAGGGAAAAAGACTCACTGATTCTTCAGATTGGAGCGGTTACCCTGGCCATGCTGGGGGATGAAAATGCTTTGGATGTTCTGGAGCCCCTGTCCCAGAGCCAGAATCCCTGGGTAAGAAATGCCATGGCTTCCGCACTTGGACTGATGGCCTCCCAGCACGGTATTGCCACGCTGGTGAGGCTTTTGGGAGACAGTCACAGTTTTGTCAGAAATAATGCTTCCGAGCAGTTGATGCTGCTTGCCCCGGTCGGGTTTCGCAATCAGATCCTGTCGATGATTTCTTCCACATACACAGGAACTGTCTCCCCGGAGGTACGGTCCCTGATGGGAAATCTGATTCCCTACCTTCAGTCCATTCCGACAGGAGAAAATGAAAACACCTTTCAACTCAGCACGACCACGGTATCTGCCGGGGCTGAGGTGTCTCCTCCTCCACCGGTTTATACTCCCCAGTTTGTGCTGGTCAGTCTGGGACAGTTCGGGACCAAGGCGATGGCAAACGTCAAGGTGGGAGGAGAAACTCTCACCATCTATCAGGGAGAAAAGCTGGATGGGCTGGAAGTGGTGAGAATTGCCCCGGAAGACGAATTTCTGTATCTGAAACTTCCGGATAGCCGGTATGCAGTTGTGGAAATCAGTGATGACGAAGAAACTCTGGCCACGGTTTATGAAATTGTGGATGCTCTGTAACGGATGAAGGTTCTGCACCTTGTTGATGGAGCTGAACCGGAATGCATAGGAGGGGTGGAAAGGCATGTTGGTCTCCTGTGTTCTGCCCTTAAGGAGCAGCAGGTCGCGGGCTCCAGGGATCTGGGTCTTGAGCCCAGAACCCACCGTTTTTTGGATCTGATCCGTTCTCGTGAAGAATGCCACAGCTTTCTTGAAACTCACCCAGAAGCTCTTTTGCATGTGCATCAGATTTTGCCCTGGGGGCTTTCGGCCCTGATCCGGCAGGCCGCATTCAGGCCTGTTGTACTCACCCTGCATGACTGGTTTTTTGTCTGCCAGAGGGTGCATCTGCGCAATGTTTGGGGTCAGCGCTGCGAGGGCCCCTCTCTGACGAAATGTTCGTTTTGCACGGGTTCGTTCCTGAAATTTTTGAGCCACATGCCTCTGCATGCTGCAAGGCGCAGTGCTTTTCAGACTTTTTTAAGCCTGGTAAAGGCCATCATTCTGCCGAATCCAGATCTGATTCAGGCCTTGCCGGAAAACCTCCGGAGCAAATCTCTGGTATTGGACTATGCTGTCCCGGAAGAAACTGAGGATCTGGATCATTTTGATCCTGAAGGGCCAGTGGTTTGCCTTGGCAGCATGGGCCTTCACAAAGGTCTTGAGTGGCTGGCGGAAAAATGGCGGGAGATCAGGATTCCACTTCATTTTTATGGGCCTGGTACGGAGGAGATCCGGGAGGAATCGGTGAAAGGCTTTGGAAGTATTGCATCCCTTAAGGAACTTCAGGGGTGCCGGGCTTTGATTGTTCCTTCCGACTGGAGGGAAACGGGGCCGCTGGTTCTTCTGGAAGCTCTGGCTTTGAAGATTCCTGTTTTTGTGCGTAAATCTTCCGTGACTCCCGCTCGTTTGAAGCCGGGGGTCCGCAGTTTTCAGGGCAGGGAGCTCGTGGAACTGATGGAGCAGGCTATTCCTGCCATGCGGCAGGAAATCCTGCTTCATCCCCTTCAGAAGCAAAAACGGTTTGAAGCCATGCTTCAGGGACATGCCAGACTCTACGAAGAGCTTAAGAGACAAAATCCATCAAGTATGGGCTAAAAATGTTCGATATGGTTTCCAGGAGGACACCATGAGAGAGAGCATTCGTCGCTATAACACCGTGCTTTATTCCTGCCTGGCTGTTTTATGGTTGCTGGCCTGAAAAACCGGCGTCTGAAGCAGATTCTTCAGTTGACCGAGGAGGCTTTTTCCGAAAGCCGTCTGTCCCGGAACAGGAAGGATCCCGTTGCCTTTTTTGAAAAGGAAGGCTGGGAATGGGAAGAAGAAGAAAGAGATCGGATCTGGAATCAGATCTGGTCCGAGTCGATTCAGAGAAACTGTCAGGGCTCCTCGGTTCTGGACATTGGCTCTGGTCGAGGTCAGTTGTTGAAAAAACTTTCCTATTCCAGAAGAGTTGCCCTGGAGCCTGCCAAAGGCTGCCATCAGTCTCTTAAAGACAATGGATTATTCCTGATTCCCCATACCCTTATGCAGTGGAAAGAGACTGGCGCCTTTTCTCAGGTGGATCATGTCCTTTGTTGTCGCTCCCTTTATGCTGCTTCTCTTCATCAGGAAGAATTCCGTCTTTATGCAGCTCTTCAGTTCATGCTGGAACTTGCCAATGAGTCACTGGAAATCATCCTAAGACCTCGCAGAAAGGGAAGGAATGAGCGGGATAGCGGGCTCTGGCCGGTGATGATTCTGGCTGAGATGGGCTATACTCCCGAGCTGAGATGGCTTGATAGCGGGGAGGAAGAATGTGCCTGGATTCGGGTGAGCACCGGAAAGCCGGACAGACTGAAATAGAGTGGAAGCTTGACCTTGGTTCTGAAGAAAATTTCATCATGCTTAGAAGTCTTCTGGAACAGAAGGGCGAGCATCTTAAATCCCTAAGTCAGATCAATTACTATCTGGATACTGCGGACCACACCCTTCTTCAGGCTCGGGAAATGCTGAGGCTGCGTCGCGAAAATGCATCCTGGGTTCTGACCCATAAAAGCCGGGGAAAAAATGAGAATGGTCTGCAAAGTTCAAAAGAGACGGAATGGCCTGCCCCGAACGATCTGAATGAGGAAAACCTGCTTGCCTGGTTAAAGGAGCAAACCGCTTTTCCTATTGAAAGCCCCGTTTTATTGGGTGTCCTCCATAATCAGAGGGAAGTGTTTGGCCTGGACGGTTTTATTCTGGAGCTGGATTCCGTCAGATTCCGAAATGGTGAAGAATGGTGTTTTCAGTGGGAGCTGGAGCTCGAAACCGTGAAACATCCTGAAGCAAGAGCTATGCTTGAGTCCCTTTTTGAAAGGGCGGGTATTCCCTTTGAGCCTCAGACGAAAAGCAAGTTTCGCCGTTTTCTGGAATTTGCGGTTTATTCGTCAATCACGGAATAGAGATCGGGCTCTGCCTCGCAGAGGCAAAGTGGAAAATCAGGGGTGGGACGATGATATTCCCCACAGGCTGGACAGAGCTTCAGGGCATAAAGCGGAGGCTTTACGGGCAGGTGCACCTGCACTTTCCAGGCGGCAAAAATTTCCCGTTTGAGCTCCAGAAATTCGCGGTTTACGATTTGCTGCTGAATCGATCGGGGGGTGATCTCATAGGTGCGGGTTCCCCGGAAAAACCCTTCCAGTACGGGGTGTTTCTGAGCATGGATACGTTTCGGATCAATTGCCACGCGAAATCCCATGCCGGTTTCCCGCTCATAAAGGGTGAGAGCCCAGCGTCCGCTGTCTTTGACCCAGAGATATTTGTTGCCCAGAGTCAGGCCGGTCATGATCTGAATGGCATCGGCCAGACAGACCCTGGATTCGGCAATGGCATTTAAGCGGCCATGGTTTTCCGGGAGAAGCTCCTGGGCAAGATCGACCATGTAGGCGGCAATGATGGCTCCGGGAGCCTTACGGCCGTGAAAGCGGACAATTTTTTTGACCCATTCTTGAACGGCTTTATCCCGTTGCGGACTTAACGGAGGGATTTCAAGCTGCTTCTTCTTGTGGCTTTTCAGCATCTGCTTCCTTTTTGTTTTTCTTGGCTCTGCCCTTTTTCTCTTTCTTGGGTTTGGAGGCTTTGGGGGGCTTCGCCTTTTTTTTAGAATACACGGAAGCAAACAGAGGCTTGAAAGAAAGTCCGATATAGGTCAATCCATGTTCCACGGAATCACGCCACTGGGTAGCTTCGAAGCGTCGGTTGGGAATCAGGGCAGCAGCGGGGAAAATCGAAAAAATCAGCCCGAGCCCCACACATAGTCCCAGAGTAGCAAGGCTACCGAGACTTCCAAGCATCAGCCAGCCTTCAGAATAGGACATTCTTTCCCAAAGCCAGGCTCCCGGATCCAGATCGGCTTTACCCGTATAGCCCAGAGCCAGAGAAGTGATGACAAAGAAGGAGCCAATCGTGAGATAGGTTCCGGAAGCGGGAATCAGAAGTCCTTTGCTGGCTTCTACTAAAGCCTCGTCTTTTTCCGCCCCTAAAGAATGAACAGCCCGGACCCAGTCTTTGGGAATCAAAGCCAGCCAGCGCAGGAAAATCACGCTGGCGAGAGACACCAGACAAAGGCCCAGTGTCAATGTGTACAGAAGAAAGTGAAACTTGTATCCGCTCATGAGATTGAGGGTTTTCAGCCAGTGACCAAGCAGAACAGGACTCGCAAAAAGCGGAAACAGGGGGAGAAAACGAATTTGGTGTTTTCCGCTGCGGATTTGGGAAAAAGCCAGAGTTCCTCCGATGGGAAGTGCCAAAAGAAGGGCGATCATTCCGGCTGAGATCAATGGCAGATACAGAGACAGAAATTCGGTATTCTGAAGAGCGATGGCGCCGATGCTGGTTCGGAAGCTGGAAGGAAAGAGGGAGAATGAAGGACTGGGGGATCCGCTTCCAAAGCCTTTGAGCCAGCTTGAGAGAATCAGGAGCCCACAAAATCCGAGAAGAGCGGATTGGGTGAGAATGGCCAGCATGACCTTGGGGGTTTTGGCATAAAGAGGGAAGAACTTGGCGGCCTGCTTGAAATTCCGCAAAGATGCATTGAAATGATGGAAAAGCCCATAAGGCTGAATCTGAATTGGTGTACCCAGGATATCCTTGTTTCCCTCTCCTTCTTTTTCTTCGAAATCACGGGCAAATAGAGGGCTGTCCCGGATCATGCTCACGTAGGAATCATCAAACTGATTGACCGGGGCTATACGGGCACGACTGAAGGTCGGATCCATCATTTCCATAAATTCCAGAACGTTGGTATGAAAACTGTCTTCGCTGTAGGAAAGCGACAGATACTCCAGAATGATATCCGCTTTGAGTTCATCAGCCAGCTCAAATGTCTTGGCGCTTTCCAGGGCGTAGTTCCGGATATCCTGTTCTTCAAACATCCATACCAGCGCCCGGAATGCATTCGAGTTTTTCAGTTCGCTCAAAATACTGATATAGCCTTTTTTCTCCGTGGTTTTGTGATGAAGGAGATATTCGTAGATATGCTGGGCGAGTTCCAGAGCATCTGCATTTTTGACAGACTTTTTGATGGAGGCCACAACCTGCATGTCCTTGTCTACCATTCCCTTGATCATCCATGGCATGGCGGCGTCTCCACCGATGCATGCCAGACCTTCTACGGCAGCAAGACGAACCCTTGGACCGGGTTCATCCAGAAACTGTCCGAAAATAGGGGCTTCACATTTGGAAGCAATCAGTCCCAGAGCCGGGAGGATCCTGGATTTAGCGGAGGCGTCTTTTTCAGTGAGGAGCTGAAGAATGAAATAGGGAGTGGCTCCAAAACCGCCTTCGGTGGAGACTTTTTGCAGCAAAGCTACCCGGGCATCTTCTCCTTCATGGAAAACAGTTTTCAGAATTCCCTCACGGGGATAGGGCATCAGGGGGCGTTTTTTATGGGCTTCGCTTAAGAGATAGTCCAGATCGGCAAGAATTCTATCCGCCAGATAGGCAGCAATCGGGTTTGGACTCTTAAGATGCTTTTCCACATAGGGTCGGATAGCCTGATCCTTGGTTTCCAGGCAGTAATACAGGACATCCACAATGAACTGGGGGTCTTCGGAAGTTGCGAATTCCTCAAGAGCGGGCTTGAGACGGGGGTCTATGGAAGACTCTTCTTCAACCTGGACATTTCTCAGAGCCCGTTTCTGCTCATCGGTAAATCCTTCTTCTTCGGAAAACAGGGCGGATTCTTCGGCCAGAGTATTTTCAATATCTTCTGAGCCCTCGATCAGATCATCGTCAAAATCAAGAACGTCATCCAAAGATGGAAGTTCATCCAGGGAAGGAAGATCATCGCATGCTTCCGGCTCTTCTGTCGTGTAGCGGCTTAAGTCCAGCAGTGTGGTGAAATTGGGGAACACCCATCCTTCGGGGATATCCAGATTTTTCTGTACTTCGGGAATTGTCAGTTCGGAAGTTGGGGCTGCTGTCCGGGGCATATGAAGGGGTTGAGTTTCTGAAGAAGGCAAGGTCAGAAGGGCAGAGCAAAGACAGCGGAAGAACTTGCCCTTAAGGGTTTCAGGCAGCTCATAGCGACGCTGGCAGCGGGGGCAGCTCATTTTCATGATTTGTCCTCCTCTTCTTCTTTCTCAGAAGCAGGTGTTTCCATTATGGCTTCTTTTTGTGTTTCCTCCTTTTGCTTTGGTTCTATGACAGGTTCATCCGCTTTTTTTGGAGCTTCAGTCTGCGCTGTTTTAGGTGGGGCCTTTTTCAAAGCCTTACGCTTTCGTTTTTTCTTGCGGGTTACCCTACGCTTCTGACCATCTCCGCTTCCTTCAGACCTGCCTTCGTGACTGAAGGAGAACCCGGTAGGCTTGATGCCTACGGTGAGAAGAAAGCCTCCTATCAGACTTGTGACCAGAAGAAACAGATAGGGAAGATGGGTGGCCGGGCGGTTGGCCAGCAAGGCATCTGGCCCGTACATATGCCAGGAAATGCCGGCATGTTTCCATTCCGTTAAGGTAGAAAGACTGAATCCCTGGGTGAGCATGAAAGGAAAGAAAAGAATGACCAGCCCAAGACCGGGCAGGAGGCAGCGGGGAAGGTAAAGGTGGCGGTAAACATCCAGGCCGCCGGCTCCACAGCTTTGCAGGGCGTTTTGCTGAGATGTCGGAATGGATGAGGCAATTGACCAGCCCACCATGCATGATGCAGAAAAAGGAGCCAAAAAACAGGCTGCGGCTCCATTGAGAGCAGATTTTTTGATGAAAAGCAGTGTCAGGGGGGCACCGACGAGGATTTGCATGAAATCAGGAAAAATAGCGAGTATCAGAATTCCCAGCATGGCGAAAGTTCTTCCGGGCCAGTTCTGTCGGGTCATCCAGGCTATGCTGAGCCCTGAAAATACGGCAATCAGGCTTAAGGGCAGAATTGTGCTCACATCGCGAATCAGTCCCTGAACCAGAGTTTTCTGGAAAACGCCCAGGGCCACACCAGGTTTGAGAAAATCCATGACGGGAGCAAACAGGGCGATCAGAACCACCAGAAAAACGAAGTCCATAAGGATTCGTATAGGTGTGGAAAGTTTAAGAATCAGTTTGAAAAGCATCAGCGCTTACGAATGGTGTAGTCGTCACGGGTGAGAATCACATCGATATCATCGCCGGGTTTGAAGCTGTATTCCGGGTTCTGTACGGAGATAAAGGGTGTCCCATCTTCAGTGGTCAGCTCCAGACGCTGAAATCCCCCCAGGTATTCCATCCGTTTGATCTGGGCGGAAAACACATTGCGGGCATCGGCTGTTTTTCCCAGCGGGACGACCTTGCTGTGTTCGGGGCGGATCAGGATCTCCACTTCGGTTTCAATTCTGAGCTTGTCCTTGCATTTGAGGTTCAGCCCCCCGATTCTGGTGGAGAACATATAAAAGTCTCCTCCCATGACAACCTGACCGGGAAGAATATTGATGTCTCCGGTCAATTTAGCGACCTGGGTGGAAGAGGGATAATCATAGACTTCCTGGGTTGGACCGGATTGTTCGATATAGCCTTTGCTCATGATTGTGAGTTGTTCGGAAACTCCCATGTAATCCAGAGCGTTGGATGTTGAAATCAGAATGCTGCATCCAAGAACGGGGAGCATATCCTGAGTAATCCCGATCAGCTTCCTTCTTTGATGAGCATCAAAAGCAACGAAGGGCTCTTCCAGAACCAGAAGGTCGGGCTCAATTGCTGCAGCCCGGATCAGGCAGAGTTTCCATTGCTCTAAAACAGTGAGCGCCAGCGGGGGAAGGTTCTGCTTTTCAGCCAGTGATGTCTTTCTGAGAAGTTCTTCGAGCTTTTCCTTCTTTTCCTTCTTGTCCCCTTTGTGAAAGCGCATACCAAGTTCGGCATTGGCTCGGGTACTCAGGTGGGGAAGAAGACCCCATTGCGAGCCAACCCAGGCGAATTTTCGCTTGTGGGGAGCCAGATTATGAACTTCATCATCGTCGACACTGATGGCTCCATTGGAGAGTTTGATTTCTCCGACTATGGCTCCTATGAGTTCGTTGCGACCACTTCCTTCTTCACCACATAAAGTGGCAATGCCTTTCCTGGGGATTGTCAGAGTTACGTTGGTGACCAGGGTCTGGGCTCCCTGCTGGATATCTAGATTGGTGATTTTTACTTGTCCCATGGCAGTACCTCAAATGCACGCAGGTAAAAAGGGTTGAGCAGGGGAAGAGCATTGGGCTCTACTTCTGACTGGGGAAGCCTAAACCGGATGCCAAACCACTGGTTGGCCTTGCGGCTGTCGGCATCATCCATGGATACCAGTCTGGGTACGTAGAGCTCGATGTCCCCTGAGACCCCGAAGCTGTCGGAGCGAACCGGTCTGAGATAGTAAGGCTGAATGGAAAGGGCTCGTTGCACTTCTGGAAGCAGGAGCGAGTTGAGCATATAGGCACTTAGTTTTGGGTTGGGGGCATTGCCTGGAACGAGAGCATAATGCCTGCGAACGACGGGCCGTCCGATTCTCAGTGGCATCAGCTGGGCGAAAGTGGTTTTGTGGGAAGGTGGAGCATCCGGGTCCTTGAATTCCTCTTCAAAGGACTCTTCTACGGGTTCCTGTTCCTGCCCACGGCGCCTTCGTTCCCTCATACGCCTTTCCCTCTCCTTGCGGCGGGCAATCTCAGCCAGTCTTTCCTGTTCCTTCTGATCCAGAATTTCTTTGTTTCTTACGGTATAGGAGGCTTTGACAAATTCAGGAGAGGCAACGGACTCCGGGACAAAACCAAAGCTCAGGCGATACCCGACCTGATACAGATCGTAGTTGGAGGGTAGCTCCCAGTCAAAGACAGGGCTGATGGGATCAAAGCCTTCGGGAAGATTGGCCAGGACACTCTCTTCATTGACTGCGTTCAGGATGTCCTCAAGATTTCCTTTCGGTTTCAGAACTCTTTTGTGCTCCTTCAGAAATGTGTTCAACCTTTCGAAGATGGACTGAATCACAGGACTCTTGGGGCTTTCCAGCATTTTTTCATAGCTTTGGGGCTCAAGCCACCAGAGAAGCTGGCACAAAAAAGCAAGGCCGTGTTCGCGGGTTTTCTCCTGGAAGGGGTCGGGGTAATAAAGCACCATATCCTGAGACTGAAGGAAATTGATAAAAGCCTTAAAATCCATTTCTTCCAGAAAAGGCAATGGTTCGGCCTGATTGCCTTTTTCTCTTTGCGACTGCAGATCCCGGAAGAATTCGAAGGTCTGGCGCCCAAGTCCATTGTGGTAAAGAACATAGGCATCCATGGCATAGGTCAGAGCTCCGCTGAAATTCTGCCGTCCCATAGGGGCTTCAAAAGGTGTTTTGGGAGAAAAGCGGGCCTGCTCGATCTGGGTGGTCTGAAGAGAGCGGATGGCGCTTTTTTCATCGACGGTATCCAACTCCTTGGCATTTGTCATGAAAACGACTCTGGAGAGCTCGTTTTCAACCCTGCTCTCATCTCCGGGCATCAGGGGAAAGAAGTCATCCACAAAAAGGAGATCAGCAGTCTGCCGGGCAAGTTCGGGAGTCAGGATCCAGCGACGGGCCGTGATGGCATCTGGCCAGACCTCAAAGGTGAGGGCTGCAGAAACCCTGTTTTGCAGGGATGCAAAACGGGGAACATCCGACAGTACAGAGTAGTCTAAAGAGTCGACCCTTTTGAAAGCGGGGTACCCCAGAGATCTCAACCAGTCTTTCTCAGGAACCCAGAGATTCATACCAGGCTTTTGGCGGCGTATCTCTCCGAGTTCTTTGAGGACCGCTCTTGGTTCGCCGGAAGCGAGTGTTTTCAGGCGGGAAGGAGCGGCCGACCCGACTTGAATCAGTGTTAAGAAAATGAGCAGGAAAGAAATCATCCTATGTCGGCATCGGAAAAAGCAGGGCCATACTTTTACGAACCTCAAGCAGATTCTACCTGGGAGAGCAGAAAATCGGAACGACGTCCGGGAAGATTCAAATCAGGAGTCAAAAATCTTAGAAGTCGGCAAGACGTTGATGGAGTTCCTCTTTGGAGAATCCCCTTTGCAGAAGATCGATCACCTCTCCCTGAGGAGTGAGGGCGATGACAGCGGGGATGTATTCAAAGCCGCTCAGGTACTTCAGAGAGTCCAGTTTTTCCTGGATTCTCTTACGCCCTTCGGGAGTTTCCATCGTGTCCAGATCCATCTTTTCTACTCTGAGATCGCCTCTTTCTGTGGCCCACTCTTCAACGGCTTGTTCTGATTTAGCACAGAAAGGCTCGGAGTGCTGACAGACAAAGAGAACACTGGAAAGCCTCATGGAATCAAGTTTTCGGCGTTTTTCCAGACCTTCGAGGATGTCACTGGAGAAATCCTCCCAGGGTACATAGCCTCTGCCGGAAGTATATACCCGATCGGATTCATCACTCAGAACCCATGTTGGAACATAATTCAGGTCCACTTTTTTGATAAAGCGGACCATTGTCTTGGTCCGCTCTTCCGAGCGAAAGCGGAATTCTTTAAGCTCAAAAGAATCCCCCTGCTCCTCTTTGATTCGCTTAAGTTGTGGGGCCATCATAGCGCATGCAGGGCAGGACGGGCTTGAAAAATAGTACAGAGTAGGCTTGCTGGCCTTGGAGGGAAGACTGCTTTGAGGGTTGGTGGCAGCCTGAGTTTTAAGGCCACTTTCCTCAGCCTGAAGGCAGAAGTTGAGCAGGAATAAAATCAGAGCAAAAATTTTCATGGCTTTATTGTAGCACTATCGGTCTGGGCCGGGGAGTGTTGCATATTGCTGGGATGAGAAAGGGTTTTATGAAAAAATAGGCATAAAAGATTGAAACAGTCTCAAAATATATCGATTTAGAATTTAAATGACACTAATATGAAAATCTTCTTCAGGCCCCGATGAGAACACCGGGACTTGGTCCGGCCTTGATGTGAGAGTATCTTTTTGGGGCCGAATCAGTAGTTCCCGTTGCGGAACTCAAAGTTCGTTTCCGGGCCGAAGCCGTGAAGCTTCGGGGGGGGATTGCTGAGGAGGAAGGCTGGAAGCTCAGGATTGGGACTGAAGAGACCGGTGCCCTTCTGGATAGCGGTCTGATTCACTCCTGTGGTGCAGCTGCTTTTCATGGCTGGCTCTCCCGAAGCCAGTCGCCAGTCTACTATCGTGGTTGGGCTGATGTGGTTCTCGAGCTGATTTTTGAGATCCCCGCCTGAAATTTTGCTAGCCTTGTGGC
>CAZDAM010000008.1:43817-55932 GCA_964503595.1 uncultured bacterium | reverse complement strand
CCCCCATGGCTCAGGGGCTGGCCCCGGCCGAAGAAAAGCGGGAAAAAGAGCTTTCCGAGGAACCCTCTGATTCACCGGAGGCTTCTTCCCCTCCCAGTGCCCCGATGCCCCGCTCGGATTTACGCGAAACAGCCTTTTTCATGCCTTCCCTGAAGGCCAATGAAAAGGGAGAAATCAGCCTGAACTTCAGTATGCCCGAAGCTCTTACCCGCTGGAAACTCATGCTACTGGCCCTTGGCCAGGGGGCTCAGTCCGGTCTTTTGACCACAACTGTGATCACCCAAAAAGATCTGATGATCGAGCCCAATCTTCCCCGCTTTCTCACTCAGGGTGACCAGCTTGTCCTGGCTGCCAAGGTTTCCAATCTGAGTGAAACCGATCTGGATATTCACGTTGAAATCCAGATCCACCGGGCCTGGGATCAAAAGGATCTTGGCCGGGAATTCGGACTCAGGGAAAATCAGAAAATCTTCATCAAAGCCGGACGCTCAGCATCCGTCATGCTTCCCATTCAGGTGCCATCGGATCTGGAAGTCCCTGTCCGTCTGACTCTCCTGGCCCATACCGAGAACCTCAGTGACGGAGAATCCACCCTTTTACCCATCATGCCTTCACGCATGCTCGTGAAGGAAAGCATCCCTCTCTCGGTTCGAGGTCCGACCCGCAAGAACATGCAGTTTGAAAAGCTCCTGTTCTCGGACAGCTCCCCAACCCTTCATCATGAAAAACTCGTGCTCCAGATGAGCTCCAGTCCAGCCTGGTATGCCATTCAGGCCCTGCCCTACCTTAATGAGGGTCCGATTGATACTGCCGATGAAGCCTTTTCCCGTATCTTTGCCAACTCCATGGGTTCCTATATTGTTTCCCGGTACCCCCAGATCCAGGGCATCATGGAGCAATGGAAAGGGACCGATGCCCTTTTATCCAACCTGGAAAAATCCGAGGATCTGAAAGATGTCATTCTGGAAGAAACTCCCTGGGTCATGGAAGCTCAAAGCGAGTCCGAAGCCAAAGCCCGGGTCGCTCATTTCCTGGATAAAAACCGTCTGTCCCAGGATATTCAGAGTGCCCTGGAAAAACTCAAATCCTTCCAGCTTGAATCCGGTGCCTGGCCCTGGTGCCCGGGTGGTCGCCCCAGCTATTTCACAACTCTCATGATTGTGGGAGGGTTTGCCCGGCTAAGAGAACTCAAGGCCATTCAGGATGTCAGTCTCGCTCAAAAAGCCATCAGCTGGCTGGATCAGGAAATGGTCAGGCGGTACGAAGAAATCCTTCAGCACAACCGGCCTTCGGACAACCATCTGGGAGCTTCCGAGGCTTACCTTCTGTATGTCCGTTCCCTCTATCTTCAGGACCGGCCCCTGAGTGGCAGGGCTTCCGATGCCTGGAACTACTGGATTTCACAGGCCCGTAAATACGCCATCGATCTTCCTTCCCGTCAGGCTGAAGCCTACGCAGCTCTGGCCA
This sequence comes from uncultured bacterium, assembly GCA_964503595.1. GTDB lineage: Bacteria > Muiribacteriota > UBA6191 > UBA6191 > UBA6191 > CAZDAM01. The sequence goes on along the minus strand of CAZDAM010000008.1, from coordinate 54,465 downwards.
TGATGAAAATCGGAGAAAGAGAAATCGCCCAGAGGACATATGACTCCTTAAGAGAGCGCTCGGTTCTGGATGATGAAATGGGACGTTACTGGAGAGATCAGGAATCTTACAGTTCCTGGCACAGGGCTCCCATTGAGGCCCAGGCCTACATGATTGAACTTTTTGAAGTCATGGGATCCGAAGCCCGCGATATTGAGGATCTGAAAGTCTGGCTCTTGAAGCAGAAGCAGACCCAGAACTGGGGAACTCAGAGGGGCACCTCGGAAGCCGTCTATGCCCTCATGGCCCGTGGAGCGGATCTTCTGGCTTCCCGGGAGCCCGTCGAAGTCTTTCTGGGTGGCCAGCTCCAGACCCCGAAAAAAGTCGAAGCAGGAACCGGCTTCTATGAGGTCCGGATTGCAGGACGGGACGTTCATCCGGCAATGGGAGAAATCGTTCTTTCCAAACCATCCGAAGGCATTGCCTGGGGAGGACTCCACTGGCAGTATTTTGAGGATGTGGATCGGATCACCTCCCATAACACCAGCGCCTTGAGCCTGAAGCGTGAAATGTATGTCGAGCGCCAGACTTCCACCGGCCTGTCCCTGATTCCTCTGCACAAGACAAAAACCAGGGTCGGAGACACTCTGGTTTCCCGTCTGATTCTGCAATCCGATCGGGATCTGGAATATGTTCACATGAAAGATCCCAGAGGCAGTGGCCTGGAACCTGTAGAAGTGCTTTCCAGTCATAAATACAGAGATGGACTGGCCTATTACGAAGTCACCCGCGATACGGCCACCCATTATTTTCTGGAATACCTCCCCAAAGGAACCTTTGTATTTGAAACCAGAAACCGGGTCTTTCAGGCTGGTGAATACCTGTCCCGGCCCGCTTTGATTCAATGCCATTATGCTCCCGAGTTTTCCGCGCATACCGCAGGGTTTCGGGTAGAAGCCGGGCCTGCCAGTTCCGCCCATGAGTAGCAGCAGTTCAACCAGAATTCAGCGTCAGACACCTTCCATCGGGCTGCAGGCCCTGTTTGGATGTTTTTCCATCGTCCTTCTGGCTTCAACCCTGGCAATCTGGTGGCTGGAAAAAGACGCCCGTGGTACTCATATCCACACCCTTGGAGATGCCTTCTGGTGGAGTATCGGAACTCTCGCCACCGTGGGCTACGGAGATCTCTTCCCCATCACTCCAGAAGGACGACTTCTGGCCACAGCCGATCTTCTGATTGGCATCATCATCCTGGTTCTGGCCACCACCCGGGTCATGATCTATCTTCTGCCAACCCTGATCCGCTCTGTTCCGGAAAACATTGCTCAGGAAGATCCATCCTCTGTCTACAACCCAATCGGAATCAAATCCTGGTTTGTCCAGCAAGTCCGGGTCTATGCCAATCTGTTCGAGAGGGAGAAAATCCCGACTCTTCTCAAAGCCGTCGCCCTTTTCACTTCGATCTCCGGGGTACTCATCTGGCTTGCAGAAAGTGGCTCGGCCAATGGCAATGTCAAAACCCTGATGGATGGATTCTGGTGGTCGATTGTGACCATGACTACTGTCGGCTATGGAGACACCTACCCCACAACCCCAGCTGGACGATTTCTGGGCGTTCTGGTTATGTTTTTTGGAATCGGTCTGCTCTCTTTCTTTACAGCGACTGTTTCCTCTATCTTTGTAGCGCGTAAAATCAAGGAGGGCAAAGGTTTGGAAGCCGTCAATTTTCGCCAGCATCTGGTCATCTGTGGCTGGGCGGATCATGTCGCCCGGATCCTGCGTAATGTCTCCTCAACCCAGCCGGGAGCAGAAATCGTTCTGGTCGGTGAGATCGATGAGGACGACTATTTTGAAATGACCGAAACCTTTCCCACTCTCAAACTTCGCTACGTGAGGGGGGATTACAGCCATGATGCCATTTTACGTCGGGCCCACGTCCAGTACGCCCGCTGTACAATCCTCTTAAGCGGGAGTGGCAAGGACAGCAAAAGCACTGATGATAAGACCATTCTGACTGCTCTTGCCATCAAATCCATGAACAAGAAGGTCAGAGTGGTGGCCGAAATCCATCACAAGGAAAACATTCCCCATCTGGAAAGAGCCCGTGCCGATGAGATCGTTCTGACCGGAGAGTTCAACGGCTTTTTACTTTCCAATGCCTCGGATAATTCCGGCATGGGACTGATCATGCATGAGCTGATTGGCGAACAGGGCAAAAGCTGTTTTCAAGAAGAGCTTCTTCCGGAAAATCTGATTGGTAAAACCTTTGCCGATGCCGTGGAGTATTACCGGGAGAAGCAGTCCATTGCCATTGGCCTTCTGCACGAAATCCAGAACCTGGATCTGGAGGATATCCTGGGTGCCGATTCCTCCAGTGTTGATGCCTTCATCCGGGCAGCCTTCGAGTCTTCCGGCAAGGACTTTTTTGGCCGCAAACAGAGAAAAATCGAACCACGTCTGAATCCTCCACTGGAGACTGAGCTTCAGCGTAAGGACAGAGTCATTCTGATTTCACATCGGGGGAATGCATGAAAGCAGAGCTAAGGCGCTTTCCCATTCTTAAGGGACTGGAAGACGAACAGCTGGAAAATCTGAGCAAAGTCCTGAAACCCCAGAAACTGAAAACCGGAGATGTCCTGTTTCAGGAAGGAGAAAACGGCACCAGTCTGTTTTTTCTGATGAAAGGTACCGTTTCCATCCGTCAGAACCTCACTCTTCTGGATGAGGAAATGAACAAAACCCAGGCCAGCAAGTCCCTGATTACCCTCAAAAGCAGCCACAATCCCTTTTTTGGAGAAATGGCCCTTCTGGGTCAGGGGGTCCGGACTGCTACGGTCCAGGCCGTCGAAGACTGTCAGCTCATGGAACTGGCCCAGAAAGATTTCACGGTCTTCATCAAAGAATCTCCCCTCTGTGCAGCCCGCATGCTGGCCAATATCGGCACTCTCCTTTCAGAGAGACTGACCAAGGCCAACCGGGATATCCTGAAGCTGACAACTGCCTTAAGCATCGCCCTGGGTTGACTCCCCTTTTTGAGTCAGAAGTTTGTGGATTTCTTCTTTCACGCCCATCCAGTCCCTTAAAGCCGGAACCATGAAATTCTGATCCATGATTTTGCTGCGGATAATCTCCCGCTGAAAGTCATCAAATTCATCCATTGCCCGGTACACGACCGCCATAATCATGGCGTTGGCCCGATGAGCCTCTTCCTTGTGTCTTTTTCCCAGCATGGAGGAAATCAGCCACTGAAGGCAGACCGTTTCCATCACCATGGCCAAAGCCCGGCAATGTTCCTGTTCAAATTCAGGAAAGACTTTGAGAATAAAGGTGTTTTCCAGTTCCTTGATTTGAGCATCGAAGGGAGATTTGGAACTCATGTTTCACTCCATGTCGCGGCATTTGAGATCGCCATTCTGATTCAGAAAAACCTGAGAGTACCACCCCGGCACAAAATCCAGCCAGCCCTTTGAAAACATCTCGGCATAAAGGGTTCTTCCCCCATCCGGTTTCTGCTCTCCCCCTTCTTCAAGATAGCGGGAATAGGCTTTCTGAAGGACCCCTAACCCTGATTCGCAGGTATCTTCCCGACGAGCGTTTCTTAAGGCCTCATTCTCTTTTTCCAGCTTCTGAATTCTTTCCTCCAGACGGGAAATCCGAGCCTCATATCGCTCTATCAGCATCATCAGATCCGATACCGATGGCTCGGGAAGATTCGGTCTGGGATCCCACGGATACGTCGGATCCACAGGGGGCCGATCCGGTTCAAAAGGCTGGGAAGGAGGCTCATGCGGTACCTGGGGAGGGTACCTGTCGTAGAGACTCTGGGCCAGAACCGAATTTAGGAGAACTGCAAAAAAGAGGAGTTTAAGGGCGTGCTTCATAAAAGTAGTTTATCATGAATGGCCTATGGGTACTTTCCTTCGCAAATGGCTCTCTGCCTTGGCATTCCTTTCTGTGATTCATCTGAAAGCCGAAGTCCCCAATGCCATCTTCACCCGCATGGATCAACCCGATTACGGTTTAAGAGGTGAAGTTCGGGGAGTTCAGACCCAGACAAGGATTGTTGCCTTTCTGGCCCGCCTGGATTCTGCCTTTCCAACGACCGCTTGGGGGCTCCTCTCTCCCACTTATCAGATTCCGGTGAAGGACGGAAAGTTCGAGTTCCGGTTTCTGGCCAGTGGGGACTGGATTCTGGGAGCTTACGAAGATCGCAACGGCAACCTTCTGCTGGATCTTCCCAAGGAACGGTTTGTCATTTCGGGAATGAGCCCACTCCGAATCCCCTGCCGTGACTGCAACTACACCCTGGATTTTGATTTTACCAGGCCACTGGAGGTCGAAATCAAGGGCCCTACCGAAAACCTCCCCATGCTCTGGCAGCTTCTGGACACCTCCGGCAACGCTCTCATGACGCTTTCAGGAAAGCCCCGTATGAATCTCCCCTGGCTTGGCAAACCCATTCTGATCCGCCCGTTTCTGGATCTCAACCAGGATGGCAAGGCAGATCAGGATGAATACTCTTCCAAGCCTTCCTACGGCCCCATTTCAGATCCCAGGAACGTCTCTCCCATTTCCTATGGGCAGCCCTGGCAGCCTTTTGAACTGACCACTTTCCACAAGCCCGATCGTCTGGAAGTCTGCCTTCTTCAGGAGCCGGAACTCACCGAAGTGGAATGTACCCGCAAGACCTTCATCCAGCTCAGGGATCTTCCATCCGGAACCTATGTGCCGGAATTTCTCTATCCCTGGCAGGGAGACAGCCTGGTATTTCGCCTGCCCCCCGTTTCTCATTCAGGCTCTACCAGTCATGAAGTGCAGTTTCTCCAGTCTGCCCGGATCGAGCTCGAGAACCCTTATGAAATGGGTTTTGTGGACATCTGGCATGAAAACACTCTGGTAGGACAGGCCATGCAGACCGAGCTTGGTGATTTCCCCCTGCCAGTTCAAGGGCACTATCACTTTGTCTTCTACCGTGAATTCACCAACCCTGACCCCCTAAGCCCTTTCATGAAAAGCCATGTCGAAGTCTTTCCTCTGCAACCTGTGGCCAATTCCACTTTCAGTATCACCTTGTCCCAGCCGGCAATCCAGCGCTATGAGGGAATCCTCCAGCATTTCTACCCAGGTCTTGAGGGACAATTGATCTTCTGGCAGGAAAGTGGATTTCGGGAAATCCCTTCAACTCTTTCCATCCAGCCTCTGGCACCCGCAACACAGGGTTTCCAGCCGATTGAAATTCCTCTTCAGGGAGACGCTACCCACTTCTTTGCCCTGGATCTGAATTCGGATGGAGTCCTCTCACCCCAGGAAAGAAAAATTCATGGCCATTACGATCGGAAAAGCCTTGATCTCACTCAAAACTATCTGAAATTTGACCCTGTTCTGGAAGGAAAACTGACCATTTCCCTCTCCGGTTTTGAAGGAAATGCCTGGGTTCAGATCTTTGGCACCAATGTTTCCGAGCCCCTGCGTTCCGATATGGCAACCGAAGCTCCTGCCAATCTTCTTTTCAGTGGACTTCCTCTGGGAAACACCTTAAGAATTGAAATCCTTCAGGATCGCAACCGCTCAAATACAGTGGACGAAGAAGACGTCGTTCATCCTCCGATTCCTCTCATTCTTCCCTATACCGAACCGATCAAATTCCTCAATCTGTCGCTTCCGGAGCCAGAAAAAAAGCCCGCCAGAGCGGGCTGATCTCGAGAATATTCTGTGTTTTTATTGGTGTTCACCCTTATCGGGAGCGACTTTCATCACCTTGCTCAGATGATGATGAGTGGCATTCCTAAAAGCCAGGGTCAGCTTGACAGCATCAGCACTGCTGGTCACCAGAAGGCAAAGCAGAACTAAGGTTCCGGAGGCCATCATTCCACGACCCATGGCGCTGAAGACAGAGCCTAGAGCAAAAATCAGGAAGATCAGGCCAAGAACACTTACCGCAACCAGAACCGGAGTGAATACAGCCGCTGGAAGAGCAAAAGCGCTGATGAGACCCAAAAGAGGAAGACCTAAAGCAGAGTATCCAGCCATGGCTTGGCCCATTCTGGCCAGACATTCATCCGAATTTCTGAACTCGGACATGATCGCAACACCACTTAGGGCAAAACCCAGACAGAGAAACCAGAAGTACTCCATCCAGAAGCTTACACTGATGGTCAGAGAAATAATCGTGAAATTTTCCCACTTGGCCGGGTGCAGCACCAGATCCATACAGGCAAAGCCGAACATCGCCGCAAGAGACAGGCCGACAAGACCAATCGAGCCGTGCAGGCCTTGGGATTCAGTTGTTTCATGCAGTTTTCCCTTGATTTCATGGATCATCGCACTACTGGAAAGACCTTCCAGTGTGCGCTTGAAAAACTGTTCTTCTTCTACACTTTTCAGATACTGGTTCCATACCCAGGTAGAAAAGACAGCCAGCCCAAAAGACATGAGGACAGCGGCACCCAGCCCGCTTTCGGTTCCATAAAGGGTCTGGGCATAGATAATGGCTAGGGATAGCAGGGGGAAAGAGGTGAAAATAAAGGATTTACCGCCACCAAGCTGAAATTTACTGAGAATGGCCGCAGCCTTTCTCATTCCTTCCTCATTCCCTTCGGAACGGGCAGCGGTAAGCATGCAGAAACCGGTCCAGCCGGTTCCAAGCAGAATTCCCAGACCAGGAAGAAAGATCATCAGAGTTACAGCTTTCAGAATATCCAAAAGCAGAACCAGGTCGGCAGAGGGCTGCAAAATGATTTCTTTGAACATGATTCTCCCGTCGAATCAGGACACCAGACGGTCCGCTACAAAAATCACCATCACAAGTAAGGCATAAAGATTGATCCGCATGAAGGCCATTTTGCACTGGCGTGGACTCCACTGACCAAAAACAATACTGAATTCTTTCAGGCACAGCAGCACACCCATGACAAGCAGAGCTGAGCCAATCATCATTTCACTGAACTGACCATAACGCAGGACCAGAAAAGGAGTCACTGCCGTAGCCACAATCCAGCTGTAAACAATCCGTCCCATCTGATCCGGACTGAACTGGTTCTGCATGGTAGGGAATCCACCACTGTCGTAATCCCGGTGAATTCCCATGGCCAGAAGCCAGAAGTGAGGAACCTGCCACATGAAGATGAAAAAGGCAAAGGCCAGAATCATCGGATTCATGAGGCTGCCACCAGCTGCTGCCCAGCCTACAAGAGGAGGTATGCTGCCAATCACGCCCCCAGGAACCACGGCATAGGGACTCACCCTTTTCAGAGGAGTATAGAATCCGTTGTACCAGATAAGGGCCAGAAGAGACAGAATAGCTTCGGAAAGACCGCAATTCACGTAAAGAATTCCCGAACCGGCTCCGGCAAGACCCAGAGCAAACACAAAGGCCAGGGATGAAGAAACCCGTCCCGATGGAATCGGACGCTGCCGCGTTCGATCCATGAGGGCATCCAGCTCTCTTTCCTGCCACTGATTCAAGGCAGCCGAACCACAGGCCACCATGAAAAGGGCAAAGCAGGGCAGGAGCATCCGAAGCGAAAAGGAAGGTTCATATAGAAGCCAGCCCACCGCTGTGGTAATGGTCACCGCTATCGTGATTCTTGGCTTACAAAGCTCAAGCAGCGATACCATCAAGGATTTCTGAGAATGCTCCTGCACGACTTTAACCTTAGTTCGAAGAAATACTCTTCAGATAATCAATGATCTGAGTGATTTCTTCTTCTGTTATTTCAATCATATTCATGGCATTCGGATACCCGTCCACCACTTCATCGCTTGGCTTCACAATAGCTTTGTGGATGTATTCATCATCCGCTACATAGTCCCTTTTCTCACCGGTTTTGGAATCGGTGAGGGTTCCCTTGCGACCATAAAGATCCTTGAAGGAAGGTCCAACCAGACGACTGCCATCATTTGTATGGCAGGCCACACAACCCTTGATCTTGACCAGCTGCTCACCTTTTTCCGGACCCGCCAGCTGAACCGGCTTGTCATCTCCATACCATTCCTTGAACGAAGATTCAGAGACAACCTCGATCATAGCCATCATCTTCGAGTGGGACAGACCGCAGTATTCCGCACAGTAAACCTGATATTCACCAGTCACTTTGGGCTCAAACCACAGCATGGTCTGCTGGGTTGGAATCACGTCCCTCTTGATTCTGAAGGCCGGGATATAAAAGCTGTGCAGAACATCGTTTTTTTCTGCAGTCATTTCCAGCTTGATGGCACGACCAACCGGAAGGATCAGATTCTCATTCGCTGCCGAACTGACCATTTTCCCGTTAGGATATTCAAAGGTCCAGGACCACATTCTGGCCGTAACTTTAACCACCAGAGCATCGTCGGGAACCTCATTGTCCTTCTGAAAGCCCATACCAAAGTAAAACATTCCGAGCACAATCAAGGTTGGGATAACGGTCCAGAAAGTTTCCAGTCCGACGTGTCCCTCGATATTGGTTGCAACCGGGTTTCTCTTTCTGGAGTACCGCCAGCAGAAATACAGCATGATAATGGTATTGAAGATCAAAAAGAATGTTGCAATACCAAAGATCATTACAAATGCCGTATCCACATTTTTAACGGTATCTGCTACTCCTGAAAACATATTCCTTCTCCTGATTTATCCTGGATGCGATTCACAAGGAATCAGCGATGCAGATAGTCAATGAATACGGCTGAATAAGGCAGGAAAATTGCCAAGAGCGCCACAAAAAACAGCATCTGGATCAGCTTACTCTCATACTTCATGTGCATGAAATACGCAACAACCAGACCCGCTTTCATGGTTGCCACAGCCATGGCCACGTAAAGATTCAGCGGTCCCAGATTCACCCGTGCCACCGCAACGGTCAAAGCCGTCAGGAGCAGGAGGGCAAAATAAACCACCGTGAATGTCCCATCACTGATATGGTGTTCGTGATGTTCCTCTTTCGGATGACTCATTGCATTCTCCTTTAGGCCACCAGATAAAGCAGTGGAAACAGATAAATCCAGATCAGATCCACAAGGTGCCAGTAAAGCCCGACATTTTCGATGTAGGCATAGTCATTCTTGTGAATCTTGTTTTGAACCACCAGAACAAAAATCCCGGCCAGAGCAATCAGCCCCAGAAGTACGTGAATTCCGTGAATTCCCGTCATGACGAAGTAAAGTCCGAAAAACACAATCTGCCCCGGCTCACGGCTTAAAAGCTCTTCTGCTCCGGGATAAAGACCGTGATGAAACTTCGCTCCCCACTCAAAGTATTTGACCACCATAAACATGAGGGCAAAGACAATGGTCAGAATCAGGTGAAAAAGACTCAGTCCCTTGCGCCCTTTCTGAATGGCCGAGACAGCCAGAACCATGGTCAGGGAACTGGTCAGAAGAACCACGGTGTTACCGGCACCCATGAAGACATTCAGCTCTGCACCTGCGTGGTGGAAAGCTTCCGGATACTTCATGTGATAGAAGAAGTAGGCCAGAAACAAACCGCCGAAAAGAACCAGCTCGGTGTAAAGGAAAAACCAGAACCCCAGCTTGTCTCCGACATAGTCCGCATGCGGACTGTCGGAGTGCAGATCCAGAGGATGTGTATGTGCGCTCATTGAACCCACTCTCCTTCGTATTCGTAAGGGCCATGCTTCATTTCAGGGGCTTTGGCAAAGTTATGCAGAATTGGTGGGGACTGGGTTTCCCACTCCAGAGTTTTACTTTCCCATGGATTGGCCGAAGCTTTCGCTCCGGAGCGCAGAGCCCGGTACAGATTGAAGAACATAATCACAAGCCCGGTGATCATGATCCAGGAACCTACGGTAGAAACCGTATTCAAAAGCTCATACTGAGGCAGATAATCATGATAGCGGCGAGGCATACCCATAACCCCCAGAATCAGCATGGGGAAATACAGGGCGTTGAAGCCGACGAAAAAGAAGAACCAGGCAATTTTGGCAACCGTGAAGTTGTACATGCGACCGGTAACCTTCGGAAACCAGAAATGCAGGGCTGCAAACATGCCCACTCCACCACCACCAAACATGACGTAGTGAAAGTGGCCCACCACATAATAGGTATCATGCAGGTGGATGTCCGTAACCACGGCACCCAGAGCCAAACCGGTCAACCCTCCGATGGAGAAGGTAAACAGAAAGCTCAGAGCCCATAGCATGGGAGGATCAATCTGAATGGATCCCTTGTAAAGGGTTGCCAGCCAGTTGAAAATCTTGATCGCGGTTGGAATCGCCACCAGGAACGTGATGAAGGAAAAGACCAGCCTGGCAACATCGGAGACACCACTGGTAAACATGTGATGAGCCCAGACAAAATAACCGGAAGCCGCAATCGCCATGGTGGACATTGCAATCGCCGTGTAGCCGAAAATCGTACGCCGGGCAAAAACCGGCAGGATCTCAGAAATCACGCCCATGGCCGGAAGGATCATCACATAGACAACCGGATGGGAATAAATCCAGAACATATGCTGGTAAAGCACCGGATCCCCACCCTTGGTCGGATCAAAGATCCCGATCCCGAAAGCCCTCTCCATTGCAGAAAGCAGAAGAGTAATCCCCACAACAGGAGTCGCCAGTACCTGAATCCAGGCAGTGGCATAGAGAGACCAGACAAAAAGAGGCATAGTAAACCAGCTCATACCCTTGGCTTTCAGACGATGAATGGTCGTCAGAAAGTTCATTCCAGTGAA
>CAZDAM010000008.1:0-43717 GCA_964503595.1 uncultured bacterium | reverse complement strand
TCATACCCTTGGCTTTCAGACGATGAATGGTCGTCAGAAAGTTCATTCCAGTGAAGATGGAGCTCATCCCCAGAATGAAGGCTGCCAGGAGAGCCAGGGTCACGTTCGTTTTAGTAAGAATGGAATAGGGAGCATAAAACGTCCATCCCCCATCCGGAGTGCCTCCGTTAGTGAACAGAGAAGTCACTGCCATGGCTGCCCCAATGATGTACATGTACCAGCTGGCCAGGTTCAGGCGAGGCATGGAAACATCTTCGGCCCCCAGTTGAAGGGGTAGAAAGAAGTTTCCAAAAATTGCCGGAATCCCCGGAACAATAAAGAGAAAGGTCATGATCACACCGTGAAGGGTGAACATGGCATTGTAGGTCGCAGGGTCAAAGAACTGCTGACCTGATTTCATGAGTTCGAGTCTCATGAGAAATCCCAGTATTACAGCAACAGCAAAGAAGCTGAACATGGAAACGAAATAGAGAATCCCGACCCTCTTGTGGTCTGTGGAAAAAATCCAGGAAAGAACCCAGGCCAGCATTCTGAAGAAGCTGCTGTTTTCTCCGTATTTTTTGATTCGCTGGTAGAAGCCGGCAAAAATTACCGCGTCATCCTGCCAGTAGGGTTTGGTCGAAGCACCCATGGTGATTATCCTTTCTCAGACTCGCTGACGACTTCAGGTTCGCTTGAGATCGCTGGAGTTTTTTTGCCCCCATATACCAGAAACAAAAGAAAGATTCCAAGCACCATCAGCATGATGGTACCGATGATTCGTGTGACATCCAAGACATACCGCTTGCCCTGCGGGTCATAGCTGAAGCAATACTGCAAAAATTTAGCAATCGTTGGCCCGGTTTTCTCATCCTGGGCTTCCGCTACTGCCATCTGAAGATCGAAAGGCAGATAACGAATCCCGTAGAGATACCGGCAGAGCTTTCCGGTAGGAGAAATGGCCATAACCGCACCACTGTGGATATAGTCCCCGTTTTCTTCCTTTTTGTACCGGAAGCCCGTCAACTCCGTGATGGCATTAATAGCCTCGCTGTTTCCAGTCAGCCAGGTCCAGCCTTCCTTGCTAGGAGGTTTGCGCATGGTCTTCATATAGTTGACCCGCTTTTTCTCGGCCAGATCAGGAGTTTCAGTAGGATCAAAACTGATCGTTACCAGACGAAACTCCTTGCCTGGTGTCAGGGTCATGCCATCCACTGCTTTGGCCAGTGCCTCAAGAAGTGGACTGCAGATTCCCGGACAACGATAGTAAACGAGGGTCAGAAGCGTTGGACGATCCATGAGGTCCTTCAGAAGAACCTCATTGCCATCCTGATCCGTAAACCTGAGATCCAGAGGAAGATGATTCCCCAGTTTCTCATCAATCCCGATTGGAGAGGCTTCCGGCCCTTCCTGAGTTTTCAGGCCTGTCTCCTGGGCTTTCACTCCAAAGGAAGCCAAAGCCAGAAACAGACCAATCATCCAACGCTTCAAAATCATTCTTACACTCCGCTCATGGAGGACAGCAGGTAGCCGTGCAGGCGCTGTAACTCATCACGGGTCAGAAGCAGAACAGAAGGCTTGAACCCGTGCTGAGCAGGATTTCGGGCTACCAGCATGGCCAGGAAGTCCGGGCCATAGCGCCAGCCGCTGTCCTGTTCCAGAAGCTTCACAGCTTCAGTGCAGTCCTCGACCACTGATTTGAAGACAGCATAACCAGGGCGCCCTTCTCCACGCATCAAGCGCTCGACAAGGGCATCATACTGCTCCACATGAGGACGACTTTCTGCCGTCACAATGGAGATTGCTTTTTCCACAGGAATCTGAGAAGGTTCCTGAATTCCTGCTGAGAGCTTGTATTCATCATCCAGAGCACTCAGCTCACTGGAAGCAATTTCAGGCTTGTTTCCACCCATGAAATTTTCCCGGATGTAGTGAATCAGGGCGATCCTGTCCTCTACGGGAATCACATCATAAGCCGCCATACCCACTCCGGCACCATGCTGCAGGGTCTTGTACATTCCGGCAAAGCCACTTCCGTTGATCCAGCCATCTGTCTGGGCAAAACTTCTGGGTTTCGGGTTTAGGGCCGCACCGGCCGGACCATCACCATAACCCTGCTCTCCATGACAGAACTGGCAGTTCGCAACATAGAGCTGCTTACCCTTTTCTACCTGCTCCGCACTGGGCTGACTCAGTTTATTCAGGTCAATCGGAGGAGTCATTTTTCCTTTGATTTCCTCAAGCTTGGTGTAATGCCGGTTCACAAGGACAGGAGTCCAGGTTTCCTCCGGCTGGTTCTTGTAAAGAATCAGCCCATAGGCACCCATGATGAGGAAAATGTAGGCCTGTACCAATTTAGATGCATTCATAAACATTCCTCACATTCTGAAGTGAATTCCACGTTCCAGCTTGGGATCCTTGATCGGAGTGAGGTTGAACCTGGAAATCGCCTTGTGGAAAACCACAATCACAATTCCGGCGGCCACAGCCACAAACCCAAGATCCGTCAGACCAAAGACGGAGCCATGTTCTTCGGGATGATAATTCGGCATGATCAGCCAGTACAGATCCAGAAAGTGTACGCCCAGCAGATAGAAAGCCATAAATTTCAGATATCCGGGGACGGTTTTCACAGTCCGGCTCAAAAGAGCAAAGAAAGGAACAAAAAAATGAAGAACCATCAGAGCCAGAGATACATACATCCAGCCATGATCCCAGCGCTTGATGAACCAGAGAGTCTCTTCCGGCAGATTCGCATACCAGATCAGCATGAACTGGCTGAATGCGATGTAAGCCCAGAAGGTATTAAAAGCAAACATCATCAGCCCCAGGCTGTAGTAAGTATCTTTCTGAAGGGCCGGATGCAGATAACCGTTTTCCTTCAGATAGACCGTAAACAAAGTCAGAACCGAAACAGCAGCAATCAGGGTGCCTGCGAAGTAATAGACTCCGAACATCGTCGAGAACCAGTGAGGATCCAGACTCATGATCCAGTCCATTGCCGCAACTGTGATACTGATGGCAAAAACCAGCATGAAAACCGTAGAGAGCCTGACATTGCGGTGGGTGTACTTGGGGTCTCCATCTTTGTCCTGAGCCTGGCTGTTGGCCGTAAACAGCTTATGAAACAGGCACCAGAGCCCAAAACATAACAGGACTCTTACAGTGAAGAACCCGATATTCAGATATCCCACCTTACCCTTGACGATATTGTCATGGGGATGGAGCCAATGATGGAAAATCTGCTCGCGGCCCAGAACCACAATCAGGATAGCCACAACAGCCAGAGGATACAGAAGAGCTCCAAGCCCTTCACTGATACGGCGGATTGGAGTTGACCAGGCCGCATTGACCAGGTATTCCAGAGCAACCAGAAACAGGTTACCCAAGCCCACACTCAGCAAAAACATAAAGGTGATAACAACCCAGTGCCAGGCCCGATGAACATCGGACTGGAAACTGAAGACAGCCAGAATACCCCCAATGGCAATCAGGGATCCTCCAATCGCATTCAGCGAGCGGGCCTGAGTCGAAAGACGATACTCTGCATGATTTTGTTTGGCGCTCATTAGAGATCCGACTCCTTGGCATTGACTGCACGTTGAAGTGCTCGGATATAGTTCACAATCTTCCAGCGATCTTCTTCGCTGATATGCTTGGCATAGCCAGGCATAACATTCTGGCCTTCCGTAATGATGTGATAGAATCTTCCATCTTCAAGATTCCTGTTCTTTTCGGAATGCAGGGATGGAGGAGCAGGGAACTGTCCATTCAGACGGCTGTCCCCTTTTCCCTGGTATCCGTGACATACGGAACAGTGAATATCGAAAAGGTTTTTGCCCTGTTTCAGGCTTTCCCCTGTCACAGGAACCGGATTGAGGAGATTGCTGGCCGCTTCATCAGGGTTCCCCGCATAACGGTAAGGCATAAATCCACGGGCAACCGTACCCTTTGGCGGGGCCATCATCGCTTCGCTGGCTGGCAGGAACTCAACAACCCTCTGCGGAAGGACCTTCGGCTGCTCGGACATCCAGGTCCAGGGAGGCAGATACAGCATGATATTGTAAACGAAATAGGTTTTGGCACTGACAACAATGGCGACCGTAGCGAGAATGGCTCCAAAACCAAGATTGTTGCTCAGACCTATTTTCAGAGGTTCGTTCTCCATGTGAATTTCGATTTCCTTGCCACCGGCTTTGATCAGAAACGCCTTGACTTCCTCAAGATCAAATCTTGGATCCGTACTTTCAATACAGACACCATACCGATCACAAGCAGTCGCCCGGATGTAATTGGAATCCTGAATCGGATGCCCGTTGGCGGGCAGATTGCAGAATCCGGCAATCAGACAGCCGACTGTTCCCAGAGCGGACAGAAGAACCGTCAGCTCGAACATGACCGGAATGAAGGCCGGCAGGGAGAACAGAGGCTTGCCACCGATGACCAGAGGATAGCGCTCCAGAAAATAGGGCAGTTTGAAATCCAGTCCACCAATAACCGGCATCGGATCACCGGAAGTCCACCACTGCAACCCCAAAGCAATAAAGAACCCCATCAACCCGAAAAAGAGGGTACAGAATGGCAGCATGGTTGGCTTGAGCCCCATCGCATCATCCATTCCGTGAACCGGATATGGAGTGTTCACATCAAAACGGGTATAGCCCGCTTTCTTGGTTTTTTCTGCCGCATGAATGATGTCATCCGGCGTATCAAACAAAGCTGATACAGAATGAATCCGCTTACTCATGTTCCCCTCCATGATGGGAAGGCTGGGCATCATCGCCAACAGCTTTGAGCTCGGCCATGGCAATTACTGGCATGAAACGGGCAAACAGAACCACACCGGTAAAGAAAAGCCCGAAGGAGCCAATATAAAGTCCGAGGTCCCAGACCGTTGGGGAGTAATACCCCCAGCTTGAAGGCAGGAAGTCGCGATGCAGGGACGTTACGGTGATTACAAAGCGCTCAAACCACATTCCGATGTTTACAAAGATGGAAATGATGAACATCAGAGGAATGGACCGACGGATATTTCTGAACCAGAAGAGCTGAGGAATCAACACATTACAGGTAACCATGATCCAGTAGGCCCAGGCATAGGGACCAAAAGCACGATTCAGAAAGATGAACTGCTCAGGCTCCACTCCGCTGTACCAGGCAATGAAGAATTCCATGGAATAGGCATAGCCCACCATCAGACCGGTAGCCATGATGACCTTGTTCATTCTTTCCATGGTATCGAGTGTAATAATGTTTTCCAGGCGATAGACAACCCTGACCACACAGAGCACCGTTACCACCATGGCAAACCCGGAGAAAATCGCACCCGCAACAAAGTAGGGTGGAAAAATCGTAGTGTGCCAACCGGGAATCAGAGAAACCGCAAAGTCAAACGATACGATGGAGTGAACGGAAAGAACCAGTGGAGTCGCAAGACCAGCCAGGATCAGGTAGGTCCTCTCATAATGCTGCCAGTGACGGTTGGAATGTCTCCAGCCAAGAGAAAAAATCGAATAGATGAACTTCTTGACCTTGTCCTTGGTACGATCCCGCATGGTGGCAAAATCGGGAATCAGGCCTACATACCAGAACACAAGAGAAACCGTGAAGTAGGTTGAGACCGCGAAAACGTCCCACAGAAGAGGAGAACGGAAGTTCACCCACATAGCCCTTTCATTAGGATAGGGCAAGAGATAATGAGCCAGCCAGGGACGGCCTGTGTGAAGCAGCGGGAAAATCAGGGCGGTAATCACTGCAAAGATCGTCATCGCTTCCGCAAAGCGGGCAATCGAGTTTCTCCATTTCTGGCGCATCAGGAAAAGAATCGCGGAAATCAGGGTTCCCGCGTGTCCGATACCAACCCAGAACACAAAGTTGACAATGGCCCAACCCCAGAAAACCGGGCTGTTCAGACCCCAGACACCTGTACCGTGTGCCAGAAGCTGATACAGGGAAACCCCGCCAATGGAAAGCAGTACCCCACAGATGGAGAGTGCAAACAAAAAGCGTGAGTTGTCCGGCTTCTCCATAGGACGGGCGATGGCATCATCCATCTCCCTTAGGCTGACCTTACCCTCAAACAGAGGGATGGGTTTGGAGTAATCAAGACTCACGATTTGACCTCCTCCCTGCTGTTACGCAGGCGAGCCAGATAGGTAACATTGGGTTTCACATTGAGTTCCTGCAATACGTGATAGGACAGTTTATCCTTGCGCGCCTTCGCTACGCCGGAATTCTTGTCGTTGACATTGCCGAATTCAATTGCACCGCTTGGGCAGGCATCCTGGCAGGCTGCCGTTACACCCTGGCCAATAAACTCTTCCTGGCTGCGACGTGCTTGAGCACGCCCTTCCGAGATTCGTTGAACACAGAACGAACATTTTTCCATGACACCACGGCTGCGTACGGTGACTTCTGGGTTCTGGGCCAGCTGCATCGGCTCCTGATAGTAAACACTATCGTGGAAGAAACGACGGAAATCGTGGAAGTTGAAGCGACGAACCTTATAAGGGCAGTTGTTCCCGCAGTAACGGGTCCCCACACAGCGATTGTACGCCATATCATTGAGCCCCTCGGGGCTGTGAGCCGTAGCTCCAACTGGGCATACATTCTCACAGGGAGCATTATCACAGTGCTGGCAGAGCATTGGCTGGAAGCTGCTTTTCGCTGATTTCGGATCCCCGCTGTAATAGCGATCGATCCTCAACCAGTGCATTTCCCGGCCTTTTTTTACCTGCTCCTTACCAATCACAGGAACATTGTTTTCCGAAGAACAGGCCACCACACAGGTTCCACAGCCATTACATTTGTTCAGATCAATGGACATAGCCCATTTGATTCCGGTGTATTTCTGCTCTTCCTCATAAATTGAGAATACGTGTTTTTCCTTATGGCGATTGATTTCAGCCAGCCAGTGAGGATCTTCACGGTGATTATGCAGAGTATTTTCCTGAATGATCTGGCGACGCAGGTGAGCATCCTGGATCTTGCTGGTAAATGCTTCCGGGCCGGTCAGTTCAATCGGATGGTGGTCCTGAACCGAAGCCAGATCGTAAGTCCCGGCAGCCTTCTTGACGCTGGCCTTATAGACATAAGCCGAGATGCCCCCTTTGGAACTCATCAGAGGAGCGGCATCAAAACCGACCTTCTCGGCAATCACTCCGGAATGACTGCGTCCATACCCCAGTTGAACAGCGATTGTGCTTTCCTGCTGGGATGGTTGAACCAGAACCGGGAGGATCATTTTGCGGCCCTCAATCTCAAGTGAAACCTGATCGCCTGTATCGACCTTCAGACTTTCCGCCAGACCATAACTGATCGCAGCATAATTGTCCCAGACAACCCGGCTGATGGGATGAGGAAGTTCCTGCAGCCAGCCATTATGGGCATGCCGTCCATCCCCCAGACTATAGGCCTCGGTAAAGACAACTTCCACACCTTCGTCCGCCTGAGGAATCCTGACGAAAGAGGCTGCCCTGGCGGCATCAAATTTGCCTCCAATCTGGCCATACTCTTCGATCTTGACAAAACCATCGTGCAAAGCCGCATTCCACCAATGAGAAAACTCAATCGCAGTACCTGTACGCGGATGCACCTCTTTTTCCCAGCGGTTTTTCACGTAGTCATGCCAGATGTCTTCATGAAAGTCTTTACCCAGCTGCCAGGCCAGAAGACAGGCCTCGGCCTGACGAGTGCCATAAAGTGTCGCAATAACCGGCTGGCGCAGACTCATCAGACCTGTACGAACCTGGGCATCACCCCAGGATTCAAAGTCATGGCTCAGAGGAAGCACAATACCGGAAGCTTCAGCTGTCTCACTCGGATTCATGGCAAAGCTCACTACAGTCCCAGCTCCCTTCAAAGCCCCGGCATAGTCCAGATCCCTTGGGAAATCATAAACAGGATTGGTATTGATATGAATCACAGCAGCATAGCGGCCAGCTCTCACGTTCTCCACGTAGGAGACGATTTTTGCCATATTTGCCGATTCCAGATGGCGAACCGGAGAAGCGTCGATATCAAAGATGGCTATATTGCCCAGGACTTCATTCAGAATCTGGGCCAGCATCTGGGTGGCTTCATCAGAAGCTCCGCCAGCAAAGACAATTCCTGCACCGCGATACTTGAGAAGATCTTCGGCAAGTCCGGCAATAACTTCAGTTGAAACACCGGTTCTTGCAGACACGGAGGTCTTGTCAAAACCCTGCACCAGCTTCAGAAGATCTGTATTTCTGGCATGGGGAGTCTGCTTATGAACTACCAGAATCTCATGCAGAGCCGCGCTCAGAAGAGCAGCCTGATCAGATGGCTTGACCTGGACATGGATATCCGCATTGGCGCCACTTAAGGAATAGTTACCTTCCAGAGCATAGATACGGCTGAATTCTTCTTCTGCACTACGGTTTTTCGCCACTCCGCGAGCCAGACGCATCTGCTCGCGAGCATCCGAGAAACCATTGGCCTCAACACTGACAACCAGTCTGGCATCTTCCCAGCGAATCAGAGGATAAAGTCCTTGGCCACGGGCACGAGTCCAGGCCAGATCACGAGCTGCAGCATCAAATTGCTCATAGGAAATGATTTCTGCTGCCCAGTCTGATTTCAGACTTTCCAGAAGGCGGGCAAAAGAAGGAGAAGTCACGGTATGGGTGACAATGGCAACCGGTTTTCCGTTGCGACCCTTCAAAGACTTCAGAACCGCCTCTTCTGCCTTGGCCCACTCCACCGCCTGTTTTTTACCATCCACGGTCAGCAGTGGCTTGCGGATACGTTCAGGATGATAAAGAGCCAGAACAGATGCCTGTCCCTTATGACAGATTTTGCCCTGATTAACCGGATGTTCCGGATTGCCATCTACCTTGATCGGTCTGCCTTCGCGGGTTTTCACCAAAACGCCGCAAGCGTCGGCGCAGCCGTTGCAGGAAGAGGCATAGTAGTTGGGACGCCCAATGACAACCGTATCCGGCTGCTTGGAATAGGAAACAATTTTTCCATGTCCCCGGTAATTATCACAACCCGTTCCAGCCAGTGCGGCGGAAGCCCCCAGAAGAGCCATGAAACGGCGACGGGATAACCCGTTCATTCCGGAAGTGTCGATAGGGCCTGTGCCCCCTTCGGCAAACTCGGAATCACGGATTTCAGCTTCCCCGTTCAGATCGGCCAGGCTACGCCAGTAACCATGTTCCGTTTTCGGAGTTTTTGTCATGAGCGACCTCCACGACTGGAGTTACGTGCGACAGCACCCGGATGCAGCTTGACTTCTACCGGCTGTTTCGCGTCTTCCAAATTGGAAGCTTCATCTGAAGAAGCTTTTCCCAGACCGACCGCAGCCGTCAGAGCCAGGAAAGAACCGCCAAGACCCTTGAGAGCTTCGCGACGGCTGAGAAACTTGCTGAGGAAATTACGTGAATCTGACACCATCATCCTCCCCGATTAGCGATGGCAAGCCGAACAATGCTGTCCGCCAGCATGCTTGCGCATCAACTGAGCACTCTCTGTGCCATCTTCATTGGTAGTTTTCACAACGGTTTCTTCAACAGTGCGGTGACAGCTCAGACACCAGCCCATCGAAAGCGGCTTCTGGCGCTCGACAACTTCCATCTCGGCCACGTTACCGTGACATTGCGCACAGTCAAACCCCTTGGCAAGGTGAACACTGTGGTTGAAGTACACAAAATCCGGAACCTTGTGAATTCTCTCCCACGGTACCGGCTGCCCTTCATTGAAGAAATTGTGCAGTTTTTGAATCTCGGGCCTGTCCGTACGGGCAATGCTATGACAATTCATACATGTGTCCGTAGACGGAATGCCAGCGTGACGACCCTTCTCGGCTCCGGTATGACAATAGCGGCAATCCATGCCCATGTCTCCCGCGTGCAGCTTATGACTGAATTGAATCGGCTGCTCGGGAGCGTAGCCGACATGGTTCCGCTCCGGTGTGGTCGCCAAGAAGGTGATAAAGTAGCTGGCCAGGGCCACGGCCACCAGAATAGGCAGCCGAACCCGGATATTGTAATCCAGCATGGACTTGTCCATCATCCATCTCCTGTCCTGTTGTCAGTCTTCAGCTTAGTGCTGAAACCAAATAAATTTCACCGCGATGAAGAGCGGCATCAAAAGTCCGAAGGAATAAACCATGTATCCGAAGAAACTTGGCATTTTCACACCAGACTGCTCGGCAATGGCCTTCACCATGAAGTTAGGGCCATTACCGATATAGGTATTCGCTCCCATAAACACAGCTCCGAGGGAGATCGCCGTCAATACGAGATTGGGTACGCCATTGGCAATAACTTCCCCGTAGATGGCAGGATCCCACTGCATGGTTCCGGCAAGTTCAAAAAATACGACATATGTCGGTGCATTATCCAGAAAAGAAGAGAGAATTCCAGTAAACAGGAAGAACTGCCAGGCCTTGTTCACTCCCAGTTCCGGACCATTCATCTGAAGTGTGTTCAGAGCAGGAATCATCGTGAGGAAGATTCCGATAAAGAGAACCGCAACCTCACTGATAGGATGGTAGTTGAATTCATTTTCTTCCCGAAGACCCTTGGGGGTCAGATTCAGAGATAGCACAATCATGAGGATCATGACGCCTTCACGAACAAACGGGGAAAGCCCAAATGGCGCCAGAAAGCTTGGAGTCAGGAAAGCCACACTCAAAACAACACCGAGAAGAAAGATGAAATTGATTTTTCCGACAATCTTGACTGGAGCCCGCTCTCCCTGAGGCGCCTGGAAGTTTTCGCTCTTGAACTTGGCGCTGTCCCAGATGAAATAAATCACCAGAAGCACTCCGTTCATGAGAGCCCACTCGCCCAGAAGGCTGAAACACCAGCCAAAGGGAACGCCGCGCAGGTAGCCCAGAAACAGAGGTGGATCCCCCAGTGGAGTCAGGCAGCCACCGATATTGGAAACGATGAAGATAAAGAACACGACGGTGTGCACAATATGCTTTCTGGCTGCATTGGCTCTCAGAAGAGGACGAATCAGAAGCATGGAAGCACCGGTTGTGCCCACGAAGGAAGCGATTCCTCCACCAACCGCCAGAATCAAGGTATTCGTTTTCGGCGTGGGATTGATGTCACCACGAAAAACGATCCCGCCGGAGATGATGTAAAGAGAACCCAGAAGGGCGATGAACTGAACATATTCCACAACTGCGTGCATGATTTTCTCTTGCCCGGCAGCCCCGTAGTTGACGGCCAGATAGCCTGCAACCAGAAGCCCGAGAGGCACAGCAATCTTGGCTTTGTTGGAATTGTGTTCCCACCAGTGCTCATTGACCAGCGGCATGATGGCAATGCTAAGCAGCACCAGTGCAAAAGGCAAAATCCAGAAAACGGAAAGATCCTCCAGTGGACCATGCTGGCCATGGCCGTCCACGCCGTGGTCATGTCCGTCTCCATCATGATGCCCGTCGGCGGAATGGTCGTGGCCATCACCTTCAAAATGTTCATCAGCATTCTGGGTTGCGCCCTGCTGCATGGTCGTCGCCTGGGCCTGCACATCGGCAGACACTGTTGTCGGAAACCAGCCGGCAAACAGAACAAGCGAGACGAGAATACTCGCAAGGGTTCGAATTTTCATGGGTTTTCTCCAGTCCTTTCTGCTCAGTGAGCTAGGGGAACGGGCGGGAGCTGCCCTGATCCAGTATCGGCAAAATACCATTGATCGAAGGCAGGTTCAACAGACAAAAACTTGTACCTGGCCAGGATTCTTTAGTGAACTGGCACGGATTCAGGCATCGGAAGAGGATTCTTCATCAAAAGCGAAAATTCCATCAAGTTTTGCCGGAGTCATTTCAAAATGGAGCGTCCCCCCAAAACTGACACAGGGCCCTCGAGAGCAGCCCCCCAGGCATTTCACCCATTCTGAAGTCACCGCGGAAAAAAGCGGGTGCTTTCTCCAGTGCTTTTTAAGCTCATGAGCGCCCCTGGAAAGGCAGGTCAGATTATCGCAAAGCAGGAGTATCTGTTCGGTCTGGGACTGTTGCCATGCCTCCCACTCAGAAAAAAGCTGAATCGGAGATATACCGAGCTTTACGGCAATGTCCCGAATCAGAGCGAGATCAAGCTCAATCTCTTTTTTGTCACAATAGGAGAACAGAAGTCGAGGTTCCTGACGAAACTCGCTCTCGTGAAGACGAAGATATTCCAGCAAACATTCCTGCATGAATTCCAGTATAATGCCGGTCCCTAAATGAATGTAAAGGAAAAGACATGATTCTGAGTGGCCTGGAAATCGAAAAAGAGCTGGGAACATCCATTCTGATTGAGCCCTACCGCAAGGAACAGCTGGGGCCCAACTCCTACAACCTGAAACTTTCCGAGGATCTGCTCTGCTACAGCGAATTTCCTCTGGATATGAAAAAGAACAATCCGGCAACACCCCTGAAAATTCCAAAAGAGGGGCTGGTTCTGGAGCCTGGCCGACTGTATCTGGGCCGCACAGTGGAAAAAACCACAACACTCAAGCATGTCCCCATGCTGGAAGGACGCTCCTCAATCGGAAGACTGGGGATCTGCATTCACGTCACCGCCGGCTTCGGGGATGTTGGCTTCTCCGGTTTCTGGACCCTGGAAATCACCTGTGTTCACCCGATCCGCATCTATCCCAATGTAGAAGTCTGCCAGATCTACTATCACAGCCTTCAGGGAGAAGCCCAAAGCTACCAGAGCAAATATCAGGACAACTCCGGAATTCAGCCTTCCATGCTCTGGAAAGATTTCGAATCCGGAAAATTCGAAGCATAGACAACACCCCCGACCTCTAATGAAGCCGGGGGTGTTCTCAATGATTTCCGCAGTTCCGAAGCCTACGCACCGGACTGGGATTTGTACTCTTCTTCTTCAATTTCGTATTCCTTGAGCTTGCGCCAGAGGGTGTTGCGCCCAATCCCCAGCACCTTGGCCGTATTAGCCTTGTTGCCATGATGAAGCTTAAGGGTTTCCACAATTTTGGCCCTCTCCATGTCCTTGAGAGTCATGACTCCACCGTAGCCACCTGATGCCGACCGGGGACGTGGATTGCGCACCGTATCAGGCACATGCTGCACCTGAATCACATCTTCCTTGCAGAACACAACAGAGCGTTCTACAGCCGACTTCAGCTCACGGACATTTCCCGGCCAGTCATACTTCATGAACATCTCAAAAACCGACTTGCCAAAACCCTGGATGGCTTTGCCACTGGCCCGATTGAAGGCCTCAAGGAAATATTCCATCATCATGGGAATGTCTTCCAGGCGCTCCCGAAGAGGCTCAAGCCTCAAGTGGACCACATTGATGTTATAAAAAAGATCCTGACGGAAATTTCCCTGCTCGACCATCGACTCCAGATCCCGGCTGGTCGAACCAACGACCAGAAGATCCACATTCTGCTCCTGGGCCGAACCACTCAGGCGAACCTTGCGAGTTTCCAGCATATTCAGAATCTTGACCTGCATGGCCGGTGAAAGGCTTCCGATTTCATCCAGAAAGAGAGTGCCCCCCCGACCTTCCTCAAGAACACCCCTGGTGTCCCCCTTTCCAAAGAGCTCTTTCTCAAGAGCCTCGTCATTCAGAGCCGCACAATCCACCACGATGAAGGGTTTTCCCGAGCGGGAGCTGACCTCGTGCACCCGGCGAGCCAGAGATTCCTTGCCCACACCTGCTTCTCCACTCAGAAGCAGGGCATCCGGAAGATCATGGACCATCCGGACCAGCTCTTTCATCTTGCGTACAGTCGGAGAGCGACCTACGAGATGATCAAATTTGAAATCCCGGTTTTTTTCCTGGCGCACACCCTCACCTTCCGGCTTGGGTTTAAAGGTGAAAGCCGCAGCAACCCTTTCCAGAAAAACCGGCGGTGTAAATGGCTTCTCGATAAAGTCCGCAGCCCCTTCCTTCAGGGCCTGCACCGCAATTTCAATGTCTCCGAAAGCTGAGATCAGAATCACATTTGTATCCGGGATTTCCTTGCGGATATGCTTTAGAAGCCAGATTCCATCCTGTCCCGGCATTCTTAAATCTGTCACCACCAAATCAACTCCCTGAGAAGAAAGTTCCTTGACAGCATCTTCCGCAGAGCGGGCTTCCAGTACCTCGTAGCCACCGCTTTCCAGAAACATCCCCAGAGTGGAGCGCATTGTCGGATCGTCTTCTACCAGAAGGATTTTCTTTTTGGATTCCATATCTTTCTCCGCATTCAACTTGATTTGGCATTCCAAGATTGTACCGTCGCAAACCCCACTGGAACACAGGCGCTCCAAGTAGGGACGCCCTCGGCCAGATTCCACCAACATCCTCCCTTCTGTTGTCTCAATCCGGCAAAACGCTCTACAATGCGAAGTCTTCAGAAATGATGGAATTTTTCCGAAAGGAAGCCCCGTGCAAAACCCTCAAGCCGTTCGTGATCTGATTCACAATCACCAGTACTTCATTCTGACCAGTCATATCGATCCGGATGGGGATGGTCTGGGGGGAATCCTGGGCTTGGCCCATGCCCTCAGATCCATCGGAAAAACTGCCCTCTGCTGTCTTAGTGGCTCTTTTGGCGAGCGCTACCGCTTTCTTCCCGGATCCGATCAAATCCAAACAGGGCTTCCGGCAGATGCGCCGAAAGACGGAAGCACAGTGTTCATCAGTGTTGATGCCGCAAATCTGGAAAGACTCGGATTTGCCGACGATGAACTCAAATCCCTCAATCCCAGAATCCTCAATATCGATCACCATAAATCCAATGAACATTTTGGTGATGCCGAATGGTTTGATGTGGACTGTTCTTCTTCCTGCGAGGCCATCTGGCTTCTGATCAAGGAACTCGACATCCCCTTCACAGCCGAAATGGGCACCTGTCTTTACACTGGACTCCTGACAGATACCGGTCGCTTCCGCTTCTCCAACACCACGCCAAGAGCCTTTCAATGCGGCGCAGATCTCACTGAGGCCGGTGCCAATCACGCCCTGGTTATCCGCAAGCTTTTTGAAGAACAGACCTGGGAAAAGCTCACTCTGGAAAAACTGGCTCTTCAGACCCTTCACAGGGATGGTCCTCTGGCCTGGATGCATGTAACCGAAACCATGACCGAAGAAGCCGGAACGGACGATACCGAAGAATTCGTCAACAAAATGACCGTCATCAAAGGCATGGAAATCGCAGCCTTTTTCCGCGAAGCCCAGGGAAAGACCAAAATCAGCCTGCGCTCTGTCAATGACATGGATGTAAATGCCATTGCCAATCTTTTTGGGGGTGGAGGACACGCCAAAGCCGCAGGTGCCAGACTGGAGCTTCCTCTTGATAAAGCTATCCAAACCGTGCTGAATGAATGCCGCAAAGCCCTGAAAACTGCAGGGCTCATATCCTGAATGGAGAATTCTGATGGATCTGATCCTCTATCAATTTCCTGAATGTCCCTTTTGCCAGAGAGTCCTCAATACCATTGACGAACTGGAGCTGAATGAGAAAATAGAGCTGAGAAATACCCGGACTTCTTCTGAATACCGTCAGGAGCTGATTGGGCATACCGGCATGACTCAGGTACCCTGTCTTCTGATCGATGGGAAACCCATGCTGGAATCTCTGGACATCATGAACTGGCTCAAAACCAATCAGGAGAAAATCTGAGTGGAAGCTGAAATCCTTGCCTCCCTGCGGGAAGTGCGCGAACCCAATCTGAATCGTGATGTAGTCAGTCTGAAAATGGTGGTTCAGGCTGAAATTGACGGGGACATTGCCCGCGTGACTCTTGAACTGCCCTATACCGATAAGGCCACCCGTGATGAACTTCTGGAAGAAACCAACCGGACTTTAAGTGAAAGCGGCTTTCAGCCCAGGGTACGCCTGCGGCCGCGGGATACTTCCGAATGGGATGAACCCGGCAAGAAAACAACGATCAGACACGTGGTCCTGATTGTTTCCGGAAAAGGTGGAGTCGGCAAATCCACCGTCTCCACCAATCTTGCTCTTGCCCTGAAAAGCCAGGGAATGAGCGTTGGTCTCCTAGATGCCGATATTTATGGCCCTTCTATCCCAACCATGATGGGAGTCCTGGAAACACCCCGCATTACCGACGACCAGAAGCTGATCCCCCTGAAAGCCCACGGCATCTCCCTGATGTCTTCCGGTTTTTTGATTGAAGAGGAGAAAGCTCTGGTCTGGCGCGGCCCCATGATTCACAAAATTGTGACCCAATTCATGCAGGATGTTGCCTGGGGAGAGCTTGATGTCCTCTTGGTCGATCTTCCCCCCGGAACCGGAGATGTCCAGCTCTCTCTTTCTCAATCCATTCCCGTGCGCGGAGCGGTCCTTGTCAGCACCCCCCAGCAGGTTGCCATTGCCGATGTTGTTCGGGCAAAATCCATGTTGGACACCCTCTCCATTCCTATTCTTGGGATTGTCGAAAACATGAGCGGGTTCCTGAATCCAGCCACCGGAGAAATGATCCCGGTCTTCAGCGAGGGGGGCGGCGAAAGACTTTCGCACAAATTCGGAACAGAGCTGTTGGGCAAGATCCCTCTTGATCCTCAGGTCTGCACCCATGGCGACAGTGGAATTCCTATCGTCACCGGTGAACCCGAAAGCCCCGGTGCCCAAGCCTTCCAGGCCGCCGCCCGGGCGCTATCCAGACAACTGGATCTGTTTGAAGAGCAGAAACTAAGTTCCAAAGTCATCAAGGCAGGAAGGTAATCCATGAAAAAAATTCTGATCACCGGTGGTTCCAGCGGGATTGGCAAAGCCGCCGCCGAACTCTTTCTGAACAATGGATTCAAGGTTGTGGCTACTGGCCGTGATCCTCAGAAACTTCAAAGCCTCAGTAAAGCCCACGGAGGCCGTCCCCTGATCTGCGAAGTCTGTGATGGTCAGGATTTCAGTGCCATCAAAGCCCTCTTTACCCGCCATTCCGATCTGGATATTCTGATCAACAACGCCGGGGCCTACAGAAAAACAGACTGGCTCCACTCCTTAGAGGATGAATACGAAGAACTTTTCGGAGTCAACGTCAAGGCAGTCTTTCACCACTGCCAGGAAGCCATTCGCTGCTTTCAGGGCCAGAATCGCAAAGGCCTGATTCTGAATATCTCTTCAACACTTGGAAACAAACCGGCTCCGGGAACTGCACTCTATTCCGCATCCAAAGCAGCCCTTCAATCCCTGACCAAAAGCATTGCCATGGAATTTTCCCCTGATATTCGGGCTAATTCGGTCCTCCCCGGAGTCATTGACACGCCGATTCACGCCCGGGCCATGGGTGAGGATGCAGCAGCAGCATTTCGCAAGGATGCGGCCGGATTTCATCCAATGCGTCGCATTGGCACATCCGACGAGGTGGCCCAGCTACTCTACTACCTTTGCAGCGAAGAGGCCTCATGGATGACGGGCTCTGAATTTGTCATTGACGGGGGGATTTCTCTTGTCAGCTAATCAGGATCAGGTCTACCTCTCCCGCAAGATTCATTTTTCCTCCGCTCACCGTTACTATCTTCCTGACTGGAGCGAAGAAAAGAACCAGGCCGTTTTTGGTCCCTGTGCCAACCCTTTCGGTCATGGACATAACTACGACCTGGAAGTCACTGTTTTCGGACCCGTAGATCCCAAAACCGGCATGGTCATCAATCTGGTCGATCTTGACGCAATTCTGGATCAGAAAATCATGGCCCCTCTGGATCACCGCTATCTCAATCACGAAGTGGAGTTTTTCAAGAACCGGGTTCCCACCACTGAAAACATCATCCTCTTCTGCTGGCAGGAGCTTGAAGGCTGTTTTCAGACCCCAATGAAGCTTTTCAAACTCAAACTCTACGAAAATCCCGAACTCTTTGTGGAATATTATGGTCCCAACTCCCCTCTTCTATAAGACCATTACCCATGAATTCTCTGCCCACCATCGTCTGATCAGCAGGCACCTGAGCCTTGAGGAAAACCGGGCTACCTATGGCAAATGTATGGGGGAATTCGGACACGGCCACAACTACAAGGTCCGTATCACCTACGCTTTCTCCCTCAGCGAACTGGAAAGCGGTCTACTCGCTCAAACCGATCTTCAGGTCAAACGCCTTATCATTGATCCATTTGCTTTCAAGAGCCTCAACCATGAATTTGCCCAGATGGGCCTCGAAAATCCGGTTACTTCCGGGGAACAGATTGCCTGCGTCTTTCATCAGATCCTGAAAAACGCCGACCTGGCCAGCCGTATCCAGCGCCTGGAAGTTGTGGAGACCCGCAAGAATTCGTTTTTTAAGCTGGCTGAACCAATCTCAAGCCCAAACTCACCGACTTAAAACAGGAAAGTGGCATGATGTTAGAAAACAAACTCGGCATCACGGATCAGATTGAGCTCGCCAGAGCCGATGAGCGACTCAGTAAGCAAAAAGCCAAACAGCTGTTTGATTCCGGTGACATCAACAAGGCTGAAGTAGGCCAATTTGCCGGTCTGGCATTCATCCACCACTATTTATTTGCAGAACTCTACGACTTTGCGGGAAAAGTCCGCGAAGTCAATATTGCCAAGGGAGACTTCCGCTTTGCTCCACTAATGTACCTGCATGCCTCGCTCAAATATATCGACACCATGCCTCAAGGTAATTTTGATCAAATCATCGAAAAATATGTTGAGATGAACATTGCTCATCCATTTCGTGAAGGCAATGGCCGCGCCACGCGAATCTGGCTCGACCTTATGCTGAAAAAAGAAATCCAGCAGGTGGTGGACTGGAACCAGGTCAATAAAGAAGAATACCTCTCCGCCATGCAGCGCAGTGTGGTGAAAGACGTGGAAATAAAGGTGCTTTTGAAGCAGGCCCTCACCGATCAGATTGATGATCGCGCCTTATTTATGAAGGGCATCGATGTGAGCTATTTCTATGAAGGCTATAGCGAATTCAGAACTGAAGACCTGTAGGCAAATCAAGGTTTGGGTTGGCACATACGGATACAGTCCAAGACCAAGCTCTCAAGGCTAAAATTTAAAAGGAGATTTGACAATTCCGTAAACTCCAACACTTGGGAACGTAGAAACACGTGGGGAACGAACTTAATCTTACTGAATAGGCATCTAATTCTTAAATTCCGTATGGAATGAGTCAAGGATTTAGGGAGACTAAATTTTTCTTAGTGATTTTTATTCCAAAAACCGAGTACGCAAAGAACCCCGCCATTTCAGGCGGGGTTTCTTACAACTAAGACTTGATATTAACGGCGATTGAAATTGCGGCGATGACCACCGCGCTGATTGTTTTTCTGAAAGCGTTCCCAAGGCTTCATGCTCATCAGGTAACGGTAAAGAAGCCAGGCTGTAAAAAGCATGGCAGGGCCCCGCAGGCCATATTTGAAATGCCAGCTCCATTCCTCACCGTTGAAGAGTGCCTGGCCAAAATACATGCGCTTGGACTCATCGGCGACCAGCTGCATGAAAGGCTCATAAAGATTGAAATAAGCAGTCAGATAAAGACCTTTGGCCAGGTGGTAAACGGCCTCACAGCCCACCAGGAAATACCAGAGGACATAAACCAGGTTTTTGACGTTATCTGCGGCCTGATCGGGTTCCTGGGCCGGATTAGGATTGGAGCCTCCGCCGTTTTGTCTGGGAGGACGGGAGTCCTGAGAGCGGTTTTCAAAATTGCGGGGACCACGACTGCGCCCACGAGGTGGGCCACTGCGCTGGACAGTACTATCATTTGGAGTTGTTGTTGTTTCCATAAGAAGGTGAGGATACTCCCGCACAAGAAGGCTTGCAAACAATCTGTTCTGCTATAATCCAACCCGATGTTGAGGAACCGCTTTTTTGGCCTTCTGTTTTTTCTTCTGCTGGGAAGCTCTCAGGCCTTTTATTACTCCCATCTTCTGACAACTGTCCCGGAAGAATGGCTGAAGGAATTTTCCCGACGCCATCATCTCTCAAAAGCCTTTGAAGCCATTTTCCAAAGAGGCCAGGAAGCCTATAACCAGATGGATTTCAAACGAGCAGAGCAGGCCTATAACACTCTTCTTCTGGTAAATTCCAAGGACATCTTGGCTCTGGATCGTCAGGCCCAGGTCTACCTCAAGCAAGGACAGTTTGAACTGGCCATCAAGGCCCTGACCAGAGCACTACAGATCGATCCGGCCTATTTTCCGGCCCATCATCATCTGGCCCATATCTATTTGTGGACCAAGGACTTTCGCCGCTGTGTCACTCACTGCAAATTTCTGATCGAAAGTTCCCAGGCCTGGATGGAAACCTATACCACACTGGCCATGGCCCTTTTCATGATGGGACAGCTGGACAACCTGGAAGCCGTGGCCGCAACGGCAAAGGAAGCCGGAGCGAAGCATCCTCTTTTTGATTTCCTCCCTGCCATGGGAGCCTGGCTTCAGAAGGATAGCGTCCGCTATGAAAAACACTGGCTGACTTTTCAGAGCAGTTTTGAAAGCAGCGAAAAACTGATTTATGAGGCCGCTTTTTACACCATGGCCGATGACAGGATCGAAGCCCAGAAGCGTCGGGATGCCTTCGAGAAAGTCACCTGGGATCATCCCGTATTTCCCTGGATTCAACTCGCTCTCGGGCTTGAAATGATTCATTACGTGGCCCCCCTGAAGTCGCTTCCTGCCGCCATTGAATCCGCTGCCGCCAAAGCCTGGGAAATTCAGCCCGGTTTTGTCCTGACTTACCGTGTGCCGGTACTGGCCTACCGCAGAATTCCTGACTACGGACGGATTGCCTTTGTGGCCGATAAAGGCCTGGGTTATTTTCCTTCCTATACTCCCTTGCAGGAATATCTTGGAGAGGCCGCCTTCTTTCTGAATCAGGACGAAATCGCACTGGCCGCTCTGGACAAATCCCTGAAGGTCCGCACCGACAACCCCAATCTTCTGTCCTACTATGCCATTCTTCTCTTGAGGAAAAAGGATTATGACCCGGCTCTGAGTTCACTGGAAAAAGCTACGGCCCTGCATGCGGGAAACCCCTATGCCCAGACCGCTTTCGGATACTACTACACCCTGACCGGAACTCCTCAGAGGGGAGAACCATTCCTGAAGGAAGCCATCGGCCAGGAAATTCCCTATCCCCTTCCCTGGAGACTTCTGATTCAGGCCAAGGAAGAAAACCGTTCCTTCCGGGAAGCCTATCAGCTGGCACTGAAAGGACGGAAAATCCTGCCGGAAGACAAAATCCTGCAGGAAAGAGCCGCAGCTCTGGCCTTTTTGCAGCAGGAGTACAACAACTGCGTCTTCATCTGTTCTGAAGCAGCCATGAAATTCCCTGACGACACCTTTTTCCCGATTCAGAAGGCCCAGGCCTACCGTAAGCTTGGTCAACCTGAACGGGGACTCGAAACTCTGAAATCCATGGGCCTTGGAAGCTCCACCCAGGATACGACATACAGACTTTACCTGGATCTTCTAATGGAGAATTGGCAGTTCGATGAAGCCTTCGCCGAGGTCTCCGAGCTTCTGTCCCGCTTCCCCAGGAACCGTCTTTATCTGGAGTTTGAAGCCAGCTATCACCTGGCCAATCTGGAATTCGACAAAGCCCTGAAAATCTACAAAACTCTGGATAAAGAGCACGGGAGAGCCCGCTATCTGCCTGATGTTGGATGGGTGAACTTCCTGATGGGCAAAAACAAGGAAGCTCTGGATGCCCTGACTCTGGCTTCAAACAGTTTGAGTGACAAGGATGCCCGCGCCCTGACCCTTTATCGTCTGGCTCTGGTCTGTGCCGTCATGCCAGCCCAGCAACAGAATGCACCCCTCAATTATCGCCAGGCTTCCGAACTGGCTCCTCGCTTTGAAAAAGCCCGAGAGGATCACGAATTTTATCTGAAACTGGTTTCCGGGGATAAAAAAGCCGAGATTGTCCAGAAGAATCTGGATCTCTACCTGAGATAGACCGAAACAGAAATCAGGGATTGTACTATGTGGACACTTGCCAAGATTCTATTCAGCATTCTGGTTTTTGCCTTTGCCTTTGCAACAGGCTGGTTTGCCGCAGAAGTCTATCTGGGAAGCTGGTTTCTGGAAGACACTTCATCCTTAAGACAGGAAATGCCCGGTTTTACCCGGATTCTTCCTGAATTTGCGGCCATGATTCGATAGTCGGGCACGGCCAGAAACATTCCCCCTTTTTTCCTCCCGGATCAGAGAAGAAGGCCTTAACTTCAGTTCCATCAAATCTTCCCGGCCAATGAACGCAAAAAGCCAGCCGCAATCCAGGCATCCTCCAGCCGAAGACTCTCCAAAGCCTTAAGCAGACGCATCCGCTTGAGAACTTCGTAAAACCAGTCTTTCAGGATTTTACTGTGCAAGTCTCGTCCTGCTCCAGAAAGCGGACAATCGGACATTGTGTGGTCGGAGCTACTCCACCCGGACAGCTTAAAGCCAGGGGCTCCAGAATTTTCAAAGCTTCTTCAGCTTCTCTGATCTGCACCCGATAATCGTTGATCTTCCGACGAATCATCTCCCGAATCGGTCCCGCTACTGCATCATCCGCCTCTGAGAGCTTCAAAAGGTCCATGACTTCTTCCAGACTGAAGCCCATTGCCTTGGCCCGACGAATGAAATGAAGCCGGTTTTCATCCTCTACGGAATAAATCCGGTAACCACTGGCATTACGCTTCGCTTTGGGAAGCAGTCCCTTTTTCTCATAGAAGCGCAAAGTATCAACGGCAAAGTCGGTGCGCCGTGAAAGCTCTGAAATCGTAAATTCCTGCTCACTCATAAAAAAATTCCACCCCGAAGTGAAACATCCCTCAACCCTGGAGCATAGTCCATAGTTTAGCTTGGAACATCAGGAGGTAGAAATCATGCGTCTGATTCTTTTTTTCATTCTCGTATCCATGAGCTTTTCCCGGGAGACTTCCGTGAATGCATCCGTCCAGTATCAGTGCGGATGCACCGGTGAACGCTGGAAACAGGATCTGGAGGAAACCAAGTCCTGCCCCTACTGTGGCTCAGGAATGCCTGGGTGCGGAGCCCCAAAACGTCTTTTTGCCAAGCCCGGCGAAACCTATTCCGATGAAGATTTTCTTCTGCCCAATCCCACCTGCCCTGTCAGTGGCAAGAAGGTTTCTACTGAAATTTCCATTCCGTTCCGGGGCAAAAAACTTCTGTTTCATTCAGAAGAAGATCGGACAAAGTACCTGAAGTTCGAAAAACTGTACTTTCGCCGGCTTGAGCTGAAAAGGGAACGATTTGAAAAACGCCTTCAGCTGGAAACCGAGGATATGCAGTGAAAGCCCTGCTTCTTTTACCGTTTCTGATCTGGTTCTGCGAGGCAGAGGACTTCACCTCCATCCTTAAAAAGCACCCCCGGGTTCAGGCCCTCAAATCCCAGCTCAATGCCTTGGAAATTCAAACCAAAAATACGGGTCTTTTACCCGAGCCTGCTCTGAATCTGGGATATGGACTGAAAAAGCTGGCTACCCGCAACGGCGATATGAAAGCCAAGATAGGGCTTTCCCAAATGCTTCCTTCCCGACTTCGGCGGGGATTTGAAAAAGCTGCCGTAACTGCGCAGGGCCAGGTGATCGAAGCTGAAATCGAAATCCTTGGCCGCAAGCTTCTGACCCAAGCCCTTCTGGCATGGCTGGAACTTTCCTACCTTGAACAATCCCAGGATCTTGCCCGTGAAGATCTGAAACATCTGGACTTTGCGGAGAGCACCGTTTCGGCCCACTACCAGCATCACGACTATTCCCTGGCAAGCATCTTAAGACTCCAGTCACAAAGAGAAGAGGTTTCCACCCGTCTGGAAAACCTGAAACGGGAAACAGCTCCTGCTAGGGCCCGGCTGAAAAACATTTTCCTGAATCACCCCGTACCTATGGTCGCAATCCCCAAAAACCTCCCAGAATCCCATGAATCAGGAAATCTTTCTGATCATCCTCAGAACCTGTGGTTTCAGGCCCGCCTGAAACTGGAAGAAAGCCGGGAGAATATGGCCCATACAGCCCACCACCCTGATTTTATGCTGGGGATGGAATACTCCTTTATCGATCCGGTAAATTCAGCTCCAAGGCAGGGAGAGGATACTTTCTACCTGGGATTTGGCCTCAACCTGAAACTGGATTCTGCCCGCTACCGGTCTCAAAAAGATCTTGCCCGCACCAATCTGAAAACTGTGAAGGAAAAGCTGAACGTCTGGAAACTTGATCAGGAAACAAGGGAAGTCGAGCTTGAAACCACTTTCAGGAATTCCCAGGCAAGTGCAAAAAGCCTGAACCAGTTCATCATCCCAAATCTCAGAAAAGCCCTTGAAAGCATGCGGCTCAATTACTCCAGCAATACCAGTAAAAATGCTTCCGAAATTGTAGAAATTGTCAGAGAACTTCTGGTTGCTCGCCAAAGGGCCCTGCTGGCCTGGAAACTGCAGTGGCAAGCCCTGATTCAATTCACCGATCTTTATGATCAGACCCCTCCCTTTTCCTTATGATGCGCTTCTTTTTCCTTCTCATTCTCCTCTTCTCAAGTCCTGGCCATACCCAGACCACAGAGTGGACCTGTTCCATGCATCCCCAGATCCGAATGCCGGATGATTCGGAAAAATGCCCGATCTGCCATATGGATCTGATCCCGGTTTCAGGCCTTGATGCCCGGGACATGGATTCCATACCCATGAACTCAGCCCTGCAATCCAGGATCCAGACTAAGAGACTCACTTCAGGCATGATCGAAAAAACCAGCCGGATCCGTGCCCGCGTGATTGCCCGGGATTCTTTTCATCAGGTGCACTCCCTAAGAAGCGCGGGCAGAATTGAGAACTTAAGAATCAGTCGGGCAGGTCTTCGAATTCAAACCGGGGATCTTCTTTACGAGCTCTACTCCCCTACCCTAATCACAGCTCAGCAGGACTACCTTGAAGCCCGCAAAATTCAGGGCGAATTCGGCAAGAAGCAGCAAAGGGACAGCCGGATCAAACTTCTTTGGCTAGGATTCCATGAATCTCTTCTCAAAACCCTGGAGAACCGGCAGTTTCCACTTGAACTCGTCCCAATTTATGCCGACTCAAGCGGTCTTGCCACCGAGGTTTTTCAGACCTCCGGAGCCTTCGCCCCGCTTGGAGCCAATGTGTTTCGCTACCTCAAAGATGAAAAGATGCAGCTGGAAGCCTATCTGACAGAGGCCGATTTCAGGACACTCCAATCCGTGACCGAAGGCCTGTTTGTACCCCTTGGGAACCTGCCGGAAATAACTCTGAGCCATCCTGTCCTGGAAGATCTTGCCAGTGGTCCAAACCGCAGTTTTCGTATGCTGTGGGAAATGTCCTCTTCTCTTCCTCTGGGAACAGAAGGCACTCTCAATGCAATCACCCGATTTGGTCCTGGCTCCAAAGTACCAAACACCGCTCTTCTGTTTGCCGGGCAAAAAGCCGTGATTTTTATGCTCAGAGACGGAAAAATCAAAAGCGCAAAGGTAAATCTCCTTCACTCAGGGGATAACGAAAGCATCATTGAAGGCAAATTGAGCCCGCAAGATGCCATCGTGACTCATGGAGCTTTTGCCGTGGACTCCGAATTTCAGATTCAGGGCAAAAATTCATTCATCCAGAAGCTCACTCCCAGTCAGTTTGCTGGCAATTCACTGAGTGAACGCCCCCTGGCCATACTGATCGAACACATCACCGAGGACTACCTGATGATGTGGCAGGGATTGTCAGATGATGATCTGAGTACAAGCCAATCCGCTCTGAAAGCAATTCGCCATCATATGAGAACCATGGATTCACCACGGTCCCAGGAGCTGACTTCCGAACTCGATCAACTGGGTGATTCCACTGAATTCAAAAATCTGCGAGCCCAGTTTCACCATTTGAGCGAACTCATGCTGGAAGGTGCTGAAAAAGGCTTCCTGGATGGCAAGGGACTCAGCCGTGCCTACTGCCCCATGGCTCTTGATTACGAAGGTGCCGGCTGGATTCAGCTAGGAAACGAAATCCTCAATCCGTATTTTGGTCACTCCATGCTTCATTGTGGAAGCATTGAAGAGGAACTCCGATGAAAAAATGGCATGGATTTTTTGTCCGGAATCCACTTTTCGCGGCTCTCTTCCTGCTTGCCATCCTGGGAACAGGGTTAGCCACCAGCCCACTCGCTCCTGATTTCTGGCCCCAGAGCCTTAGAATTCCAGTTCAGGTGGATGCGATTCCTAATCTTGGTGAAAACCAGCAGATCCTCTTCACCTCCTGGATGGGTCAGTCTCCAGAAGATGTAGAAGACCAGATTACCTATCCCCTGGCCTCGCAGATGATGGGAATTGATGGTGTCAAAACTGTCCGCACATTCTCCTGGTTCGGCTTCAGCACCATCTATCTGATTTTTGATGAAAACCATGCCTTTACCGAAGCCAGAGCCCGGATTCTGGAAAAACTGGCTTCCCTTCCCCCTCAGCTCCTGCCCGATGGAGTCCGGCCATCCCTGGGACCTGACGCTACTGGCCTTGGTCAGGTCTATCAGTACGCCCTGCTCCCCAAGAGGAATTCAAACTCTGAGAATCCCTTTTCCCTTGCCGAAATCAGCCGTCTTCAGGAATTTCAGATTCGCTACGATCTTCAGTCCGTGGAAGGAGTCAGTGAAGTCGCTGGTGTCGGTGTCCGCAAAGGAGAATTTCAGATTACCGTCGACCCGATGGCCCTGGCCCGCTACCAGATTGTCTTGAGCGAAGTCGCCAATGCCATTTCCCAGGCCGGCAAAAACACCTCCGCCCGGACTCTGGAATACAACCAGACAGAATACTTTCTTCGCGGAGTGGGCCAGGCAATCACTGCTGAAGACATTGGCCAGACCCTGATTCGCAAAACTTCGGATCAGCCGGTCCGTCTGGCCGACATTGCCGAAATCCAGCTTGTTCCCGAATTTTCCCGCGGGATCCTGGATTGGGGCGGACAAAACGTCGTTGGGGGCATCGTGACCATCCGCCATGATGCCAACCCTCTGAGAACCCTTCAGAAGATTCATCGAAAAGTGGCTGAAATCAACTCTACATTACCAGCAAAAAACGGAGTTCAACTCCAGATTGTACCATTTTACGACCGCCTTCCCGTCATTGAAGAAACAGTCGGGACACTGAATACAGCCCTCAGAGATGCCGTACTGATTACCGCCCTCGTGATTCTCATCCTGATGGGAAACTTCGGAGGAGGGTTTCTGGTTGCCTCAGTCCTGCCATTGGGCATTCTGGCAACCTGGTCAGCCATGTGGGCCTTTGAAGTGGACGCCAATATCGTTGCCCTTTCCGGGGTTGCGATTGCCATCGGTGTCATGGCTGATGTTGGAATTGTCCTGATAGAGTCCATTCAAAAACAGATAGATTCAGGAAAAACTGCTGTTGATGCGGCCATTGATGGTGCCAGTGAGGTAACCACCCCTCTCATGATTGCCGTTGGCACAACCCTGCTATCCTTTCTTCCCGTCTTCTTTCTAAGCGATGCCGAAGGAAAACTCTTTCGACCTCTTGCCGCAACAAAAACCCTGACCATTCTGCTGGCCCTGGTTGTTGTTCTGCTCCTGCTACCGACTCTGGCCCGCTACCTTCTAGCTCCCGGCCTCAGGAGCTGGAATCGGTTGCTTCGGTGGCCCGCCACCATTGGACTTACGATTGTCCTGGCCCTGATCTGGCAACCAGCCGGAATGTATGCCGGATTCTGGAAGAACCTCTTCATCACCCTGCTCTTCATCGGGGGCATTCTGGGTGTTCTGATGCTTTTCCAGTGGCTGTACCCCCGGATTCTTCTCTTTGTCCTGAGTTATCGCTCTTTGTTTCTCATTCCTGTCTTCCTGCTTGTTTTCAGCGGGATTACTCTCTGGCTTGGAGCGGCCAATACCCTTTCATGGCTCCCGGAATCTCTTCGCCAGACCGAGGCTTTTTCATGGCTTAAAGACAAAATCCCCCCCCGTGGATCGGAATTCATGCCCACCCTGAATGAAGGAAGCTTTCTTTATATGCCCACCACCATGCCCCACGCTTCCGCCGACTTCATCCGGGATGTACTCCAGGATCTTGATTCCCGCATTGCCTCCATCCCGGAAGTTGCTTCCGCCGTGGGCAAGGCCGGCCGTGCCGAGACCGCCCTGGACCCGGCCCCTCTGAGCATGATCGAAACCATTGTTGAACTCAGAAGCGAGTACTCCGAAAATGAGAATGGTGAGCAGGTTCGCAACTGGCGGGACTCCATTCAGACAGCTCAGGACATCTGGGATGAAATTGTAAGGGTGGCCACCATTCCCGGCCTTACATCAGCCCCATTCCTGCAACCCATCGAAGGCCGGATCGTGATGCTGCAAAGCGGAATTCGTGCCCCCTATGCCATCCGCCTCAAGGGGGACAATCTTGCCCAAATGGAAGAATTCGGTCTGAAACTGGAAAAAATCCTGAAGCATACAGAGGGCATCAAGGCGACCTCGGTCTTTGCGGATCGAGCCGTAGGAAAACCCTATCTTGACATCAAATGGCGAAGAGAAGATCTGCTTTTGGCGGGACTTGGTGTTCAGGCTGCCCAGGACAGCTTTCGCATGGCAGTATCCGGCCAGAAGGCCGGGGAAGTCATTGATGGACGGGAGCGCTTTGACATCACTCTGCGCTATGGCAAACTCTGGCGGAACAGCCCCGAAGACCTGGCGGAACTTCCTCTGATTGTGCCTGGAGGAAGAGTCATGCATCTCAGGGAACTTGCCGATCTTCAGGTCCGCAAAGGGCCCCAGGCCATTCGGGGAGAAAACTCCCGCCTGGTCTCCTACGTTCTTTTTGACAAGGAGCGCCACCTATCATCATCGGAAACTATCCAACTTGCTCGCAAAGCAATTGAAGGTCATCTGAATTCAAAAGCCCTTGACCCCCCCCCCGGCATTCACTGGGATTTTGCCGGATCCTGGGAAAACCAGATTCGGGCCAACCAGAGACTCGCTGTCATCATTCCGATTGCCCTGATCATCATCTATGCCCTGCTTTCTCTCATGTTTGGATCCCTGCTTCAGACCCTGCTTCTGTTTTCTTCCGTCGCAGTTGCCTGCTCTGGGGGTTTCTGGATGCTCTACCTGATGGATATCAACCTGTCCGTTGCTGTCTGGGTCGGTTTTTTAGCCCTGTTTGGCATAGCTACAGATGATGGGGTTCTGATTTCATCTTATCTGAAGGACTCCCTGAAGAGTCATCAGCCCACAACCAGGGAAGAGCTACATGAAGCTATTCTTGAGGCTGGAAAAAAGCGAATCCGCCCCTGTCTGATGACCACAGCCACCACCCTGCTAGCCCTGCTGCCAATCTTTCTATCCACAGGAAGAGGTTCGGAAATCATGCAACCCATGGCCATCCCGATTTTTGGTGGCATGAGTGTAGCTCTGATCACCTTGTTTGTAGTCCCTGTCGGGTTCAGCTTTCTGGTGCCACTTCCCAAAAACTCTGATCTCCATAAGCCGTTGTAACCGCCCATTTCAAACTCCTTTTCAGGCTGGGACTCATCGGACAAACCTGGGAACTCAGACTTGTCTGATATGCTTTTCCATGGGAAAGAAACCAAAAGGAATGCACGAAAGGAAAACCAGAAACAGGAGCTTCGACACCTTCCATTTTTTCCGACCCCCAAAGCTGAAGAGCTGAAAGGTGAAAACCAGAAAAAGAAGTCCATGGATCGGTCCAAAGATTCTTACAATCTGAGGCTGTTCTGCCAGGTACTTCATAGGCATTCCTAAAAAAACCAGCACCAGAAGAGAAAAACCTTCCAAACGCCCCAGAGCAAACAGATATTTACTTTCCTGCATCAGTAAGCACTCCTTAAAAGTGGCCGAGCATATTCAAGCCAGGGCCACGGAATCGCCAGTAAAACTGCCAGAAGTGAGGCATTCACAGACCAGTAGGCAATAACCGGAACCGCACACTGC
This sequence comes from uncultured bacterium, assembly GCA_964503595.1. Taxonomy (GTDB): domain Bacteria; phylum Muiribacteriota; class UBA6191; order UBA6191; family UBA6191; genus CAZDAM01. Next base: position 13,907 of record CAZDAM010000008.1, on the reverse strand, counting down.
CCCTAGGCTGCCAGAATCAGAATCCAGCGAATCCAGGAATGGACAAGCAGGAGTGGGCCATGCACGAATCAGTACCTCAAAAGCCCTGATATTCCACAACCGGGCCTTCAAAGAACGCCTTTCCTCTGGCATCAAGCAAGCCAAATTCCAGTTTGAGACGACCTGAAGGCGTTTTCATCCGGAAGCGAAGCTCAAGACCAGCTCCCGGCTCCGAAAGAACCATGGCTTCTTCGAGCAGAATCTGGCTGGGATTTTCCAAACGGAATCTCAAAAAGGCCTTTCCCTCCAGAAGATCTGCATCAAGGCCCTGCCTGACAACATATTCACCAGAATGCCGAAGTTCAATTTCCTGCGTTTTCAGACTGATGGTTTTCTCGCGTCCAATCGTCTGAATCCGCTGGACTGTCTTTCCCTTCTTCTCTTCAAGGCCAAAAAGCCCGATATCCCCATGCAGGCTGAAGCCATGAGCCACACCCGGCCACTCCGATGAAGAAGAGAAATCAAAGGAAGCAATGATTTCTGGAGCCGTTTCCACTCTTGAGGCACTTAGAACGGCTGTGGAACGAACCTGCGAACCAGTCGCCATTTTCGGATTGAAAACTCCAGGGCGAGTCCTCTGAAGAGGCCGTGACAAGACTTCCGGGGAAAACTGATTCTGATAGTTTCTGGCATATTCCACCCTCCGGGGTGTTGGGGGGTGACTCATCAGAGCGACCCCAAGGCCATGAGGATCTCCATCTTTCTCCTGACTCAGGATTTCCAGAAAAGATTGCATCCCAACAGGGTTGTATCCTGCCTGAGCTGCGTAACGGGCCCCGTACAGATCTGCTTCCTGCTCATTCTGCCGGGAATAGCGAAGACCCTTGAAAACCGCAAAAATCTGAATGGCAGTTGCCAGTTCCTTCTGATCCCGCTTTTTCATTTCGCGGGCTATCAGCTGCCATAACACCTGATGCTCCATGCTGTTCATGGAATGCCGGGCATCAATATGGCCGATCTCATGCCCCAATACCGCGGCAAGCTCATCATCCGAGCTGACCTTCTTAAGAAGACCGGTTGTAACAAAGATATGCCCGCCAGGAACCGCAAAGGCATTAATGAAATTCTGAGGTACCACAGTCAGACGAAAGTTCGAAGCCCTTTGCCCCTGATTCGCTACCCGCTCAAAGATCGCCTGGGCCCATTGAACCAGTTCAGGATGATTCTCCTCCACTCCGTAAGTCTCCTTCAGAGTAGCAGCAACCCCCGCACCTAAAGCTTCTTCCATCACATCAAGAGCCGGAGCCAGAATGCGACGTAAAAAATCTCCCAGTCCAGCAGACGGCGCGGATAAAAGCAGAAGAAATAAGACAAGGCGACATTTCATATTCAATGCTCCATTCCTTTGCGGATTTGGCAAGACAGCCATTGAGCGCTAGAATCTGCTCCTACGTCTCACAGGAAAGACAAGGAACGGACATTCATGAACAATTTTGTATTTCAGAATCCCACAAAAATTATCTTTGGCAAAGGACAGATTACAACTCTGGCAGCAGAAATCCACCAGTCAGCACGCATACTCCTGACTTTTGGCGGGGGAAGCGTCAAGCAGAACGGCGTCTACCAGCAGGTCACCGAAGCGCTGCAAAATCATCATACCGGCGAATTCTGGGGTATTGAACCCAACCCCACTTACGAAACACTGATGAAGGCCGTAACCAAAATCAGGGAGGAAGGCTTCGATTACCTGCTGGCCGTTGGTGGAGGGTCCGTCATTGATGGCACCAAATTCCTGGCCGCTGCCGCTGTCTATCAGGGAGAACCCTGGGAAATCCTGACCAGGCAGGGCTCCGGCATTCGTGAGGCCCTGCCATTCGGCACCGTACTGACCCTGCCTGCCACCGGCTCGGAAATGAATATGGGCTCCGTCATCACCCGTAAGGAAACCAAAGATAAATTGGCTTTCTTGCACCCCAGTGTCTATCCAAAGTTCTCGATTCTGGATCCTGAAACAACCTTTACCCTGCCTCCCCGTCAGATTGCCAACGGAGTTGTGGATGCCTTCACTCATATCATGGAGCAGTATATGACCTATCCAGCCGGAGGCCATGTTCAGGACCGGCTTGCTGAAGGTCTGCTCCTGACTCTTGTCGATCAGGGACCCAAAGCGATGGCCAACCCGAAAGATTATGAAGTCCGGTCTAATATCATGTGGGCTGCAACCCTGGCATTGAACGGCCTGATTGGCTCCGGAGTCCCTCAGGACTGGTCCACTCACATGCTGGGCCATGAAATCACAGCTCTTCATGGATTGGATCACGCTCAGACTCTGGCAATCGTCCTTCCTTCCATGCTGGAAGTTCGCCAGGAATCCAAAAAAGACAAGCTGATTCAATATGGAGAAAGAGTCTTTGGCATTCGCGAAGGAAACGATTCATTACGAATTACCAAGACAATAGAAGCCACTCGCAGCTTCTTTGAATCTCTTGGCGTAAAAACCAGATTAAGCGATTATGACATCAGCCCTGAAGCCATTCCCGCTCTTCTGAATCATCTCAAACGGCACGGAATGACAGCTCTTGGAGAACATCAGGACGTGACTCCTGAAATCAGCCGGAAAGTTCTGGAAACCAGCCTCTAAATCAAATCTGAGGTAAAATACCGGCAGGGCCAGAATGCCCTGCCTTTTTTCATACCCGGGAGGCTGAAAATGACTGCCGAACTCGTTGCCATGAACCGTCAGGCTGTCGCTCTGGCCGCCGACAGTGCCGTCACTTGGGCCGACGGCTATTCTCAGACAAAGGTCTTCCGCTCCGCCCACAAGGTTTTTGCCTTATCCGATCACCATTCCATCGGCCTGATGTTCTACCACCAGGCTGACTGGATGGGCGTTCCCTGGGAAACCGTCGTCAAGCTCTTTCGGGAATCCAGACAGGACACCAGCTATGATACCATTGCTTCCTGCGCCCAGGATCTGCTGGAATTCCTGCGCACTTCCGACTTTCTGGAGGAAGGACAGGAAAACTGGTGGTATCGCCGTGTCGTTCTCGACTGGGTCGAAATCCTGGAGAACATGCTGGCCCACTCAGAGGAAACCACTTTAAAACCACACGAAAAACTGGCTGCCATTCTGGGCCATTGCCTGGAACGGCTTCAGAACTGCAAGCCCTGGCCTACCCGCAATGCAGACTGGGAGAAGAAGACAGAAAAGGCCTCCGGAAGCCAGATGCTTGACTGGTTCCGGGAGTTTGGAGAAGACCTCCCTCTGGAATCCGATCATTACCCCAACCTCAGAAAAGTTCTGATTCTTTCCATGAGTCGGGATATCACTTCGGAGTTTCGGCTCATGTACTCCGGGCTTGTAGTGGCCGGATTCGGCAATCGGGAAATCTACCCTTCCATGTCGGAAATCCGCCTGCACGGATGCGCCCATGGAATGCTGGCCGGAGCACTGACCGAACAGATCCGGGTCAACTGGGAAAACCCGGCCTGCATTATCCCGCTGGCTCAAACAGATATGACCCAGCTTTTTTTAGGAGGCATTCATCCGGAAATGGCCGAAGAGCTGCTCCTTGCTGCTGAGAAGGTTGCCCTGAGACTTCCGGAAAGTCTTCAGGAGATCCAGACCGCAGAACCTACTCCAGTCGGTCAGAAAATGGCTGAAATCATGCGCGAGCAGCTGGAACAAAAAATCCGGGAACTTGCCCTTGGCTTCTCCCTGGATACCCTGGCTATTCTGGATGGCCTGCCCAAGGATGAGCTGGGCCATTTTGCCCGCATGCTGGTGGAACTGACCTCCAGCCGCCGCCATTATTCCAGTGAGGAAGAAACCGTCGGTGGACCAGTTGATGTCGCCGTCATCACCAAGGGAGACGGCCTTTCCTGGCTTCAGAGAAAACAGGCATTCCCCGAAAACCTGAATCGCCATACCCACTTGCGATCCCGGCAAGGAGTGGCAAAACGTAGAAAGAAGCCACAAAAATTGTGAAAACATCCCCTTTGGAACTTCGCAATTCTTACCATTCGGGAAAACGTGTCCAATCTGTAAAGAAAGCATGCGCTTAACCGGGAACTTCTCCTGGAAGAGTACCGCACAGCCAAGAACGATCAGGACACCACTCTATACAGCACAATTCCTGTTGTTGCGGCATGAGATTGGATCAAAAAGGTCGCCGAAGAGAAAAAATTCCACTTCCGGGCCCCAAAATTTCAGCTCCGGAATCCAGATAACACTCTCACCACAGAAGAGGTCGTCATTCTCCGGCATTTTGAGGAGACCAAGGCCAACCAGGAGCAGCCCGAAAGCTAGGGAAGCAGTTCAGAAAATCGTCAATCTGATGGAAGGTATTCGCGACTGAATAAAATCCCTCCTGCTTATCAGGGCAAGCAGGAGGGCTTCTCAGTCAAACCACATGCCCTTCGGGCAGCTTTTTGCACTATAGAAGGCTCAAGAACCTCATCAAATTCAAGCACTGCCGGTGTCAGAACATCCCTCTACCCGGCATTCCATAGCCTTGATTTTCAAGGCCTTGCCCTTGACCTCAATTTCACGGGGAATCACATCCGAAAACTCGCGTCCACAAAGGGCATAAGCGTCTTCAGAGAGCAGCAGACTTCCCGGAGTACAGTTGGATTCCAGCCTCTGGGCCAGATTCACCGCATCGCCAATATAAGTGTAGTCCCGACGGCTTTCTCCGCCGACATTGCCCCTGACCGCCTGCCCCGCATGAATGCCGATACGAACCTCAAAAGGGAAGTCCTGTTTTCTTAACTGCTGCCAGCATTCAAGAATGGCCACTCCCGCCTTGACCGCATGTTCCGGAGACTGAAAGACCGCAAACATACAGTCGCCGATGAATTTATCGACATCTCCGTGATGCTTCAGAATCAGTCCCGCTGCCGGATCAAAGAAACGATTGATTGCTTCAATCACCACTTCCGGATCATGGATTTCACTAAAGGCCGTAAACCCCTTGATATCCACAAAGAGAAAAGCCCCCTGAAATTTATCCTGAAAGAATTCCTGGGTCCCGGCCGAGACCGAGCGATCCGCCTGAACCCAGACCTCCTTGGGTGTATAGCGACGGATCAAGGCCATCCGAAGCTCAAGAAGTTCGGACTGAAGCCTGACTTTTTCACCCGCCTCATAACTCACACGTGAAAGTCCGGCTAAAAACCGCTCGAAATCATCCAGGGCCTGATCTGACTCACGAAGGCTCTGCCACAATTCTTCCTGACTCATGGGAATCGGCTGGTAAAAACGGGGCTTCCCTTTCATTTCAACCCCGGAAATGGCCATCATGAGCACTGTGGATGCCATTTGATCCGAAGGTCCACACCCTCTGGCCACGGACTCTGGTTTCGGCATGATTTCTCCACCGGAGTAAATCCCGAAAAATGGTGTGTCCCCCAGGACGGCCTGAATATTTTCCGCTTCTTCCTGAAAGCGGGAGCCCAGAATTTTCGGGCGCGTACAACAGCTGATGGCAAGGACCAGATCCGCCTTTTCTCCATTCAGGGAGTCGATGCTTTCCTTCGCCGCCTGGGAAGCACCATCAAGAATTCCTCTACGGGTCGCAAGCAAAAGGCGCATACGCTTCTGATTCAGATCTTCCTCTGGAAGATAAGTCAAAGAACCACCTTCCCGATCACAGCGCACGGCAAGCTTGACCTGTTCCCGACTTTCTTCCGCATCCAGAATGCCGATACAATACCGCTGAATCTGAAGCTCAAAAAAATCATCACCCCGACTCTGGTCCAGGAACTGGGCAAACCATTCAAAAACCGGCGTTCCTTCAATCTCATAAATACGGTTTCCAACAGCTTTGGTAATCCGAAGGGCGGGTGACACGGGTTCATAACCATGGGCATAGCCAAAGCCAACTTTGAGTCCACTCATCGGCAGGTGCAGGAAATGCCGCCTGTTTTCAAAAACCCCGTCCCGCTCTATCTGACAGTTCACCCAGAAATCAGGATGGCTCAGACCAAGATCGTAACGACCACTTGTCAGGCCTCCAAAGAGCAGATTGTACTCGCAAAGAGATTCCAGCCCATGCAGGGGGTTCTTAAGACTCTGGTAGGGCAGGGAACCAGTCATCAGAATCAACTGGTTTCTCAAATTCAGTGACTTCAGGGTTTCTTCATCTTCCGGTGTGACTTCCTCGGCATTCAGACTGAAAAATCCAGAGCCGGGGGGCAGCTTTTTCAGTCCCAGCAAGGTGATGGTTCCACGAAACGCCGCCTTGGAAACCAGCTCCATGTAAGATGACCCACCCCAGAGGATGGCCTGCGGATGTTCAACGTGAAGCACCTGATAAAGGCTCTTCCAGTCAGTTTCAATCGAGGCAAAAACCAGAATGGCCTCGACATTACCCAGGTTTTCCTTCAGCTCCGCTGATGCGGCCTTGATATTTCTCCACTCTGAGTTGACGGCCATCGCCATGCTTGCCTGCATGCTTTCCTCCCCTGCTGCAAGCCACCATCCTACACCTTCATGCAAAAAAATTGCGCAAGGGTCAAAAAAGATGCGTCCCACTCTTGGAAATCGCTATATATCGATCTATATTCCGATCGTTATTTCATTGATATCCCGGCAATTTCGCTTCTAGGAGAACATGATGAAAAAACTAGCTCTTGCCCTTCTTTTCATTCCTTTTGCCTTTGCCCAGGAAAATTCCATTGCCATTGAGGGTCCGGGTATCAAAGCCCAGATACTTCAGATCACCCCCAGGGACTGTACTCCACCCTATGCCCTGATCGGAGGCCATGCTGAATTCAAACGTTTTATCCAGACCGCCTGCGGGATCAGCCTGAAAGCCGCCCTGCTTCAGGCCGGTTTTGTTCCAATACCAAAGCCGGTAAAACCCAGTTGATTGAAGTGCAGGCCAAAGACGGCTATCAGGCCTTTTTCACCTATATGGAACTCTTCAATCTGCTGGATGAATCCAGACTCCCTGTCCTGGCTACACTGGAAAACAGTCTGGCCATCAAGGAAGACGGGCCTGTTGTTCTACATGTTCCGGCCGACAGAACCACCGGTCCCCGCCATGTCAAATGGGTGACAAAGGTGATTCTGCACGATTTGAAGCAGCTTTCTGGTACTTCCCCGGGGTGATTCCCATCACCTGGGAAAACTCCCGGATAAAATGAGCCTGATCGTGATAGCCAAGTTCCTGTCCCACTTCACTTAAAGAATACTTCCGGCTGGCTTTCTTAAGAATAACTCTGGCCAGCCGGACCCTTTGAATCCGGGCGTACTGCTTGGGACTTAAACCCAGAAAAACCCCAAACTGGCGTTCGATCTGCCTCAGGCTCAGACCTGATTCCAGACTGATGGTCTCAAGCGGGCGGGAACCATAAAAAGCCTCGATATTCTGCATGATTTTCAAAAGAGGAACCGGAGCCAGGGAAAGCTTTCCCTGCTTTTTCAGAAAAAAAGCATCCAGAAAGTCTGCCCAACTCTCTTTTCCACGACTTTTGGAAAGCTCCTCCAGAAGATAACTGCCAAGACCGGACTCCCATTGATTCAGATTCAGATGGCAATGGGCAATTTCCTTGAGTGGAATCCCCAGAAAGCCCTGAGCCTGGCCTGGCCAGAAACGAACTCCAATGATTTCCTGACCCGGTAGCATCTGAATGGGTACTGAAACATCAGAAGGACCACTCCAGAAAGCCTCCTGAGAAATCCGGCATCCCCCAAGTTCAAAGGCTTTTCCCATGCTCAGAATCAGGCCACTGCCCCCTTCCGGGTACAGATAGCGAAGCTGGGGAAAAACAACCTGCTCAACTCTCCAGTAGCTCTGGATGAACTCACGCAAGCGGGGATGAGGAGCTTTCCATTCCATGTCGCAAATATACAATTTTTCCGTCAGGAACCAGGGCTATGCTCCTTTTATCAAAAAGGAGAAAATCATGCATATGCGAATGAACTACTATCAGGCTGGCCCCAAAGCCATGTCCACTCTTATGGGAATCGAACGCTACCTCAACCGGGAATCCGGACTGGAAAAGTCTCTTCTCGAGCTTGTCAAAACGAGTGTTTCCCAGATCAACAGCTGTGCCTTCTGTATGGACATACATACCAAAGATAGCCGTAAAGCCGGTGAAACCGAGCAAAGGCTCTATGGACTGAGTTCCTGGAAAGAAGCCACCTGTTACACGCCAAGAGAAAGGGCCGCCCTGCTTTGGGCCGAGTCTTTGACCCACCATATTGGAGATGGTATTAAGGACTTCATCTATGAAGAAGTCAGAGAGCATTTTTTCGAGAGTGAAATGGTGGATCTGAGTCTTGTCATCTGTACCATCAGCAGCTGGAACCCTTTTGCCATTAACCTTAGAACTGAGGTCGGCAGCTATACTCCCGGACAATTCGACGAGAAGTAACCCCGTGAACGCTTGAAAAGCGCCCAGCCAAGTCCCAGAAGAAGGGTTGTGCCCAGTGCTCCGAAAAGGGCTGGCTGGGGATTTTCCAGCGAACTGATCGAGCCCATGTAGGAGTTGATCAGAACATAGGGAGTGATACTCATAAGCCAGGCCATCAGGAAGAGCGGAAAGGAAAGCCTTGTCACACCGGAAAGGCAGGCCGTAAATTCCGGAAGAAAAGGCAAGGCCCGGGACAGAAGAATCATGACAAACGCGCTCTTCTGAAAAGCCTCTTTCATCTGAAGAAACTCCCCTTCATCACGAATCATGAAGGAAAGCACCTTCTCTCCATAACGAAGACCAAGACCATAACCCATAATTCCAGCAAGAAAGAGGCCTAGAAAGGCGCTCAAGGCTCCAATCGGATAACCCAGAAGACCTCCGGCCAGAATCGTGATTGTCAAGGTAGGAACGGCAAAGAACAGATCAAAAACAAGAAGAACGACGACCAGGGCGGCAACATGCCAGGGAGAAACCGAACTTGCATCCAGAAGCCAGAGCCTAAAGCTTTCGACCTCGATCAGGCCTGTAGCATGAATCAAGGCAAATAAAAGCCCAAAAAGCAGGAAAAACAGAAACGATGTACGAAGCAGTGGAGCCATGCCTCATATATAGCATATCCCAGGGAAAGGGGTACAACCGGAGTTCCCGGCTGCACCCTCAATCTGTTAGAACCTTAGAGAGCGCCTCTGAAAGATAGCTAAAATTTACGGGTAACTTTCAGCCAGACCGTTCGACCCTGTTCCGGAATGGCCCGAACAACACGATTCACCGGATCCCGATCATAGCTGTTGAACCGGATTGCATCCTTATCAAGAAGATTATGAACATCAAGGCTTACCGTCATGTCTTCGCTCAGATCCCTTGAATAGCTCAGATTCCAGATTGCGTATCCAGCCAGAGGAACCTCGCCGGAAGCCGTATCCACATCGGTATGATCCTTGGCCAGTTCTCCCCAGAGGCTGATGCGGTGTTCTTCAACCGTTTTACTGATTTCAACCCGCCCTGTCAGCTCAGGGACTTCCGCCAGATCCCAGTCATTGATCCCGGTAGGAAGCTCCTTCTTTTCTCCATCCTGCCAGGCAACATGAGCACCAACTTCCCAGCCGGATGACAGGGATTTGCGGGCACCCACCTGAACACCCTGAATCCGGGCATCGATATTTTCATAGGTTCTGACTCTGGCCCCGCTTGGGAGGGTACGAATCGCCGGATGAACATGGTCCTGAATGTCTTTGTGGAAAAAGACAATCGAAGAACGCAGATCCGAAACCTCATTTTCAAATCCAGCCCTGAATTCAGTCAGACGGGGGGCCACCAGATGAGGGTTTCCCACCCAATCCATTCTGGAAATCCCGTGCTCCATCGGATCAATTGGACGCTCTGAGCTTCCCACTCCAAGAATCAGATCCCATTGATCCGACAGATCCTTGCGGGATTCAAGGAAGGCACTGAACAGGGTTTCATCCTGCTCACGATCCACTCTTCCATGCACCATATTGCGCATATTTCCGATGAGAGGCCGCTCATCCCGGCTCGTGACATCATCTATCCTTAATCCATATTTGTGAGACCACTCATTCCGGCTCACGGTCTTTTCTGCCCAGATTCCCATCAGATGCATGGAGGCATCCAGGCTGTACATACCCCCGGCCATACTCAAATCCCAGGTTCTCTGATAGGATTCAAACCCGATTTCCCAGTCATTCTGACGGCTCAATACAGCCCTTATGCCACTTTGAGAGGCATTAGCCAGAGCCAGCATCTGCATGGCCGCTGGAGCATTTCTCAGAGTGAAGTTATCCATGAAATGCTCCACACTATTGTGAAACCAGCTGAGATCCAGATCCCGCCCACCACTGAGGTTCTTGGTCACCCCAAGTTCAACCATGCGGTTCACATCATTGAGGGAATCCATCATTTTCCCGGGGAAAAGCGCCTGCTCCCGCTTGTCATACTGGGTTTTCAGACGAATCCGGGAGTTTTCCGTCTCCTGGAGTTCATACTGAAGAAAGAAATCCGTCTTTCGGGAAAAGTCTTCCTCTGAGTCCTTGTATGGACGGGGGGAGAAAGAGGAGAACAGAGCCCCGGAACCCGTCTCTGGCATACCCAGGACTTCCTTGCCTCCACCCAGACGAAACAGTTCGCGATCACTCATCAGAGTAGCCTCAAAGCGACCCATATAGGAATCAAAGGAGCTGATGCCGCTTTCCAGAAGCAGACCTTCTTCGTAGGCTGCTGCCGAATCATCAAAATCCAGAATGCCCCCGAATATCCCGAAATGAGAAACGTCAAAAGGCCCACTGATGACCTTCACTTCACTGACCCGATGCTGGGGCACCTTGCTCAAAGCCGGATCCATCCTTCCAGAACAGGCCCCGAAAATCCGGCATCCTCCAACCGTTACCGCGATATTGTCTTCACTCAGACCATTCATATTCACATCTTCCGAGGCGCCAACCCGGTGAAGATGCAGACCCGGCTGAAGTTTCAGAACCTCTTCAATTGCTTTACCGGGCTCAGGATTCAGGGTCATCTCGGCATTTGCTCCCAGATGCTTTCTGGGGGCTTTGCCGAGAATCGAAACCGGTTCGAGTTCAAGGGCATTCACAGATGCGCCGACAATCAGCGCAGTTACAGGAATGAATTTATTGCGAAAAAACATGAGAAATCTCCAAAAAAACAATGACAGAAAACACCCCCGGCCAGTCCGGGAAGCAAAAAATCAGGATGTGTTTTTCAGGAAATCTGTGGTGGAGCCCGGGCTGCAGGCCTTGGAAGGGCGATAGAAATGACCGACGGCTCATCCCGCCCCGGAATAAAAAAGGTCTGCTCCAGGGGAATCAGAATCTTCCGGGAAGGAGCCAAGGGCTCAAAAAACAGTTTGGGCACTGCTACCAGAACAGCTTCTGGATTGACTCTGTAATGGCTCTGATCCCGGATATCCAACCAGTCATCAACTTGTGACTGGACCTGGGAAATCAGACGGATACAGTGAGCCAGATGCCGGCCCACCTGAAGGGGTCGGTGAAAATCATAGACCAGCAGGCCAAGATCCAGACAGAACAAGAGAAAGGTCAGCCGGATCAGCTTCTGGCGAAGTACGGGATTCACTCTTGCTCCCGTGGCTGGGTCACAATTTTCAGGGAGCCGCACTCGTGGGCATGCAGGGACTGAATCACCTGGGCCACCCTCTCGAATCTGACATCCCGATCAGCCCGAAATTCTACTTTGTCCATTTGGGGACACAGCTCTTTCAATCTGATTTCCAATCGTTCAAACGGCAAGCTCTGAGAATTCAAAGCAAGCTCCTCAGGCCCAAGTTCCACCAGTAGATTTCTGGAATCGGAATCCTGCACCTGTTTCTCACCGCCAGCATGCGGAAGGTTCAGTAAAATTGCAAGTTCATCCTTGCGAAAAACCGAACTCACCAGAAAAAAAAGCAACAGAAGAAAGACAACATCAATCATAGGGGCCAGTTCAATGTTGATTTCCTTGCGGGCTTTCTTCATGGTTCTTTGTGGAGTTGATTCAAAACTTCGGCTTCCAGCCTGGCCCCGATTTTATCAGACCAGCGCTCCAGGTACTGCACACCCAAAAGATTGGGAATCGCAACAATCAGACCACCGACCGTCGTGATCAGGGCCTTGCTGATCCCTCCCGCGAAAACCCCTGGTTCTCCCAGTCCCATGCGGGCCACCGCATCAAAAGCCTCCAGAAGCCCAAGAACCGTACCTAAAAGCCCCAGAAGAGGCGAAGTGCTGGCCAGAATCCTCAGGAAAAGAATGCCGGATTCAAGCCTGACCAGAAATAGATCCAGCTCAGCCCTTAAAAACTCCATCTGAAGCGGGCTTGCCTGAACCTTCTTTGCCAGACTCTGAGCCGTTGAACTCAGCTCGCGAGTGGCTTTGAGGAAACAAAAAGTCCGATACACCAGGCAGGCCAGTCCCCCAACACTCATCAGAATCAGAAGTTTTAAGATCCATCCGCCAGAATTCAGGGTTTCAAGGATGACTTTGTCCATAGCGCGCATTCTACACCAGGCAGGCAAGTCAGAGGCTTCGGTTGAAGCATTCAGGATCCGATAGATCGATCACGGCGGAGTTTTGCCCCGTGACGGGAGGAATCATGCGAGCTTACGCGAACCGGGCCAACCCAATTCTTCAAAAGCTGACGGTTGTACTTCTCATCTGGCCAGCCATTGTCTACGGCTGTGGCCAGCTTCTGATCCGAAATCTCGGACATTGAGCTTCAGCTGCCGGGTAGTTCCGGATCCCTTCCAAATGGCCGTTTATAAAGTTCCAGAACCTCTTTGGAGACAAAGATCCTGTTCCTTTTACAGCCCGTGTGCTCACTCAGTATCCCGGACATAACAAGCTGTTCTATTGCCTGTGTTGACGCCGGAATCGTAATCTCAAGAAGCTGTGCCAGCCTTTTGATCGTTATCACAGGATAATACGGCAACGGCTCCAAGGCTCTTAAGGCTGCTGAGTTTCGGCGAAACGTACGGCGCTTCAACCACAGATGCCCCAACCCCGCTTATTCTTTCATGCAAAAGCTTTAATAAGGAAATTTAAAATTAAACTTATGAAAGGTTTTTCCAGGAAGAAAATCTAAGTTTTCAGACTGCCCTTGGTGTAAATGCGGCCACTGCCCTCTTCATGGTAAACCGCAAAGATGTTCTCATGGGAAACGCCGAGTCTGGGGGCAAGCTCATGGACAAGCCTCTTCAGACAATCCCCGATCTGATCGCTGTTACGGCCAGAAAAAGCCGTAACTCTCACGATGACGGGGTGAGAAGTGGATTTACGCCCTAGCGAAGCATCCCCTTCATGGGAATACCAGCCTGGAACGATTTCCTCAAAAACCGCCAAAACTGCCCCAAGAGGGGCACCCAGAGTCTCAGAGCCAATTCGGGCCGCCAGATTCACCACTTCGGCGATTTTATCGCGTTTGTTTTGATTGGGCAGAGCTTTGATTTCAATGAAGGGCATGAGAACTCCTCTAATGGATAAGTATGCCCGATTTTCCTACCAGACCAGCCGAAAGTCCAGAGGAACCCGAACTTCAATCGGAAACTTCATGGAATCAGGTGGAGCTGGCAAACGAAAATTACGCTCAAATCTGCGCCTGACTCCTCGAACCAGATGAAGCAGTCCGCCCTTTTCCGCATTCAGATCCAGAATCCGCGCCTCCCCGTTCCTCTGAACCTCAAGAATGACCCAGAGGATTCCTTCTTCCCGAAAGCGTCTGGCTTCATGGGGATATTCAATCCTGCGTGCCAGCCATTCCTGAATTTTCTTTTCCCATTGTGGCTCAACCCAGCCCGGTAAAACAGCAGGCATATCGGGCTTGGAAGAATCAGCCAGCGGAATCCGATTTTCGATTTTCACCTGCACGGTTTCGCGGGGAAGAATCGGCTTCTCCACGGGCTTGAGCCATTCCGGCATGACCTCTGGCTCTGGCTCTGGCTCTGGCTCTGGCTCTGGCTCTGGCTCTGGCTCTGG
>CAZDAM010000007.1:0-57100 GCA_964503595.1 uncultured bacterium | reverse complement strand
ACTTCCTCATTGGGACTTAGCCGCCTCCGAATCCCTTGCCGTTCATCGAAGAGATTGATATTGTCACAAAAATAAATTCTTGTCAAATGGTTTTTTGAAAAATGTTGTGTTTTATGAAATTTTTTCTTTTCCTTGCTCTGCACTTCCTGCTTTTTTCCCCCGTTTCCTCTGAGGAATTCAAAATCAGAGCAAGCTCCAAATACCAATGGACCGGCATTGCCCTGAGTCCGTCCGGCCGGATGTTTGTCAGTTTTCCCAAATGGTTTGGCCCTTATCGCTATGCTCTGGGAGAGGTGGATCAGAAAGGGGAGACCCACCCCTGGCCCAGCAAAGACCAGCCTTTTGAATGCCTTCAGGCCCTCTTTTTCCACAAAGGGATCCTCTATGCCCTGGATTCCCGAAACCCTCGCTTTGAAGGTACTCTTGAAGATGGCCCCCGCCTCTACGCCCTGGATGTTGAAACCGGAAAAACCCTGCGCGAATACCGCTTTCCCCAGGGAACCTGGTTTGAGGAAAGCTACTTCAACGATCTCAGAATTGATTCTGAGTCCCGCTATGCCTATATCACGGACTCCGGACGAACAGGAATTGTAGTCCTTCATCTGAAAACCGGGTTTTCCCATCGTCATTTTGATCAGGATCGCAATCTGGGATCCGATGGCAGCCGAATCGAGATTGGTGGAAAAGCCTTCATCCAGCCCGACGGAAGCATCCGCCATGTCCATACCGACGGTATTGCAATTGCCCCCGACGATTCACGGATCTTCTTTCAGTCCCTGACGGCTTCCACCCTTTTCGCGGTAGAGACACGTACTCTGAAGCAAAGAAGGATTCCCCCCATGCAGCTTTATGAATCGCTGGGAAAAATCACCCGCATGGGCCCGGCAGATGGGATCGGTTTTGCCCCGGACGGCAATCTGTGGCTGACTCACCTGAACCAGAATGCCATTACCGCCATCATTCCAAACAGCACCAGAACCATAACCATTGCAAAAGATCCCAAAATTGCCTGGCCCGACAGCCTGGCCTTCCGTAAAACCGGGGAAAACTCTTTTGAAGGATGTTTTACCGTCAGCCGGATTCATGAGGGAACGTACCCTTCAGAGCCCTATGCCATTTACTGTGTCAAGAAGACCTATAGCCCTGAGACCTCTTCCATGAACTGATGAATCAGCTCATTCTGGGTTTTTTTGGCGATTTCGGAAGCCAGAGGTATCACCTCTTCGCTTAGAGCCCCGCTTATTGATTCATGCACCCTGGGGGCAATGCTTAAAGCTTTTCGGCCAGCCTTCGAAGAATAAAACTGAATCAGAACCTCAAGCTCGTCCTCTTCAAACTCCCGATAGTAAAGCTTCGCCGCCGTCAACGAAAGAAGCCGGAACAGATCCAGCTCTTCTTCAAGTTTCGCCTTAAGCTTCTGATAGGACTTTTCTTCCAGGCGGTGAAAAATTTGTTCACGCTTCTGAATCCGATCCGGATCTTTTTCCCATTCCAGAAGATCTTTCAGAACAAGAGAATTTGCTTTCCTGAGATTCCCGATAATCCGATCGGAAAGATCTTTTTTCTGCAATGAAATATCATCCCTGTTCATGGTCAGTCTGAGCACCTGCATCACGAGTTCTTTCTTGGATTCAGAAGCTTCCGGCACAGGAAATATCAAAAACATCAGGACAAGAAAATGAATTTTGAACATAAGGCTTCCTAAAAAATCTGCAACATCAAGAGCTTGGGATCGTACAATAGATCAGAGAAAAGAGAGCGATCTATGGTTCCACCCCAAAAAAAGCATATCCTTTTTGTCGCCATTCTTCATATTCTAAGCCTTTTTGCTCCTTTGTTTGCCAACACGGATCTCAATCCGGATCAGGCTCAAGAGATGATTCTGGCCTCTCAGGCCGATAACGGAGAGCTTCGGGAGGAAGGTCTTTCAGAAACTCGGGAGACTCTGGAAAAAGATCTTCAGTCTCCCCTGCACTACCTGGCCTATCAGGCAGCCAGAATCTTCGGGGATGCCTACATGAAGGATCGGGCCAGCATGGCCAATCTGACCCGAATTGTGGCTGGTCGCGCGCCCCAGGAACTCATTGAAGAAGCCACCCGGATTTTCAGCACATTCGAAGATTCAGAGAAAAGCAACCTTCAGCAGGCACTTCTTGAGAGCGGCATCGAAGGAAGCTTTGACTTTTACATGGAGCACTACCTGATTCGGGAAACCTTCTGGGAAGAATTTTCTGAAGATGGAGATGTCTCCCAGCGCTGTACGGTCTTTCAGGAAGGCATCACTGAAGAAAACTACACCGCCGTCGGTCTGATTGCCGCTCTGAAGCATCTTGGTATGGGTACTTCGAAAGAACAGCTCCTGGCCTTCGTTGCCCTTGTGGAATCCAGGGAAGAAGAAGGGATCTTCCAGAACCCTGATTCGCCCGAGGCCCAGCGTTTTTTTCGCGGCAAATACACTCATCTTAGAGACCAGTCTTTTGAGGATGAGGAGTTTTCCTTCTATTTCGCTCTGGCCATCAACCGGGCCCATGAAGTTCTGGCTGAGGAAGATCCTTCCAAAGCCGGGAAGAAGGCCAAGAAAGCCTTCATCAAATACGTTACCGTTTTTGGCGAAGAAATGGTCCTTCATGGAGAAAGTGCCTCCCACCAGCTTCGTCATACCGGACAGGAAATCGCCCGCATGGGTGTGCGTGGGGCTCAGTCAACCCGCTCTGGAGTCCAGGGCCTCCTGAAATTCCAGCAGGCTACCTTCAAAGGGCTCGTTGCGGCGGGAAAACAGGGCTTCAAGGCTTTGGGACAGAGTGCCAGCATCCCTAAAGTCACTGCTCACGGGCTCGGGCATTTTGCGACTCACACCGTTCAGGGCACAATCGCCGGTGTCCTGGCCGAAGCTCTGGTGGAGTCGGCGATTGTGCTAGCTGTTGGCCAGAAACACGATCAGATCGAAGTCGGTGAAGAAGAAATCGAAATCGATACCCAGCGCACTTCTTCCCAGGCCACAAACGGCCTCTTGAGCGAATACATCAAGGATCGCAAATTCGCCTTCCTCGATCTGGCCGAAGACGCTGCCGACAACTGGGAAGCCAAGGCCGCCGGAACCGTGGCCGGAGCCGTGGCCATTGCCGCATTGGGAACAGCCCTTCCAGCAGTCCTGGTCGCCGCCGCTGTTGGCTATGTCGCCTACGAAGGGGTAAAGGCCGTTACCAAAATGGAGTGGTATCAGAACTGGAAGAATTCAGCTCTGATCGATCAGCTTACTGAACTCATGCAGTCCATGCCGCATGTTCAATCCATGAACCTCAGTGAAGATGCCCTGGAAGAAAAGGCCGAGGCCAGAGCCAGGGATATGATGAAACGCAAGGAAGTGGCCAAACAGAGCCCTCAGCGGATGTATTTTGTGGATCGGCTGGATTCGGTTCAGTTCTACCAGAACGGTCGTTACTGGTATTTCAAAAATGAGAACCCTCAGTTTGGTGAGCGTTTTGATGATGAAGCCCACTCCCGTTATGACATCATTGATGTAGACGGACAGCAGGGAGTCTACGATGTCAAACTGGAAAACCGCCTGATGATGGTCGGTCATCTGGAAAAAACCAGTGGGCTGGATGTACAGTTTGTCACCCCGGACAATACCTTTGCCTTTGAAGATTCCCGCCGCCTTCTGAAGAATCGGGAAGACTCCAATTTCCGGGTGCTTTCCAACGGTTCGGTCTGGACGAAAGACGAAAACGATCCCGAAAAATGGATGGTGAAAGCCCTGGTTCACAATACCGATCTGGTTCTTCGGGAGAACGGGGGACGCTTTACCTGGAACCCGGACCGGGATGGCTATGAGAAATCGGATCTGAGCTTTGTAATCGAGCCAAGAGATCTGAATTCCGAAGCCTCCACTCCAGCCAGTACTCCGGCCAGTTCGACCATATCTGTTGCAGCATCCGATCCTCTCAGCGATACTCCGGGAAATACCGGATCTTCCTCAGAAGATCGCACCCTGGATGATGCTTTTGGAATTGCCCCGTAATTCATGGTTTGATGCTCACACCCATAAGCCACCCGAGCAGGGCTTTGGCATTCAGGTTCTGACCGAAGAAGGGGAGTCACCGGATCATTTTCACTGCCGGGGACTCCATCCCTGGAACCTGAATAACTGGCAGAACCGTCTGCCGGCTCTGGAAAAAAACCTTCAGCACCCCCAGTGTCTGGCCTTGGGAGAATGTGGTCTGGATCGACGTCATCAGACCGATTATTCCTTACAGCTTCAAGCCCTTGAAGCCCAACTGGAGCTGGGGAAAAAACTTCATCTCCCCCTGGTTCTTCACTGTGTCCGATCCCATAACGATCTTCTTTCAGCCATCAGGAAAAGCAGGTTGAAAACCCCATTTCTTCTGCACGCCTACTCCTCTTCAGAAGAAGAGCTGAAGCAGTGGCTTTCCTATCCAGCCTATTTTGGAATCGGGCATTTTCTGCTCAAGCGCCCAAAACTTCAGGCCCTCATTCAAAGAATCCCCAAAGACAGAATTCTTCTGGAAACCGATGAAGCCCCCGCTTCTTCCCTTGAGGAAACCGGCCCGCTTCTGGCCCGGCTTTTGAATCTTTCAGAAGATGATCTGAAAACACAAATCTGGCAGAATGCCCAAAACTGCTTTCAAAGGATAGGGAATGAATTTTGACTGGCTGATTCGCGAAGAAATGCTGATTGGTAAAGAAGCCCTGGAAGCTCTGAGTAAAGCCCATGTTCTCGTCGTAGGAATCGGCGGAGTCGGAGGATTCGCCACGGAATGTCTGGCCAGAGCCGGGATCTCCCGCCTTACCCTGGTCGATGGGGACCGTGTGGAACCTTCCAACAAGAACCGTCAGCTGGTGGCCCTTGATTCCACCAACGGCCAGAATAAGGCCACCATCATGAAAAAGCGGATTCTGGACATCAATCCAAAAGCCCGGGTAGATGTCATTGAGGAATACCTGAGTGAGGAATCCATGCGGACTCTTCTGAAGAACCGCTTTGACTATGTTCTGGATGCAATTGATACTCTTGCTCCCAAGGTTTCCCTGATTCAGACCGCAATCGAAAATGGCCTTCCGGTTGTTTCCAGTATGGGGGCAGGGGGCAAGCTCGATCCATCGAGGATTCAAAGCTCAGATGTCTCCAAATCCTATAACTGCACCCTGGCCAAAGCTCTGAGAAAACGTCTCAACCGTCTGGGCATCCGAAAAGGGGTTCAGGTGGTCTTTTCCCCAGAGGAAGTGGACAAGAGCCTTCTGAGTATTACGGATGGTTCCCGCAACAAGAAATCCGTCATCGGGACGATCAGCTGGATGCCTCCCCTGTTTGGGGCTCATTGTGCTTCAGTGGTGGTACGAAGCCTCTTGAAGCAGTATGAAGCGAGTGCATCTTCAGAAAGCTGAAAATCCCAAGAAGGGTCATCCCGGCTGAAAACCAGCCCAGAGTCGGCATATGCAAAAGCCGCCCGGTTGTCGGTGCCTGCTCAACAATTCTTGATGCAATCAGGGCCCCAGCCGAGGAAGCCATCTGCTGCACGCAGGTATTCAGACTCATGAAACTGCCCCGAATAGAGGGCTGAACCACAATCGTGGCCATGGCTGTGGCCACAATCATTCTTCCTGAGTTAAAAACCATGTAAAGGGCGACGGCCAGGGAAGCCCAGGCAATTCCAAGAGGCGGGAAGTTCGCCAACCAAAGGGCAGGGCCCAGAGAAAAGATTGCCAGAATCAGAAACACCGGCAGACGGCCATAGCGATCGGAGAGCCAGCCAAACAGGCGGGAAGTGATCAGAGTCGCGACCCCTCCTGCCAGGTACATATAGGGAAGCTCCTCTTCAAGCACACCTCCGTTATAGACCATGCTCATACTGATATAAGGGATCAGACTGAATCCGGAAAGCACCAGAAAAAGGGTTACACTCAGGGACCAGCGATTCACCGAAGGCCGGATCACTCTTTGAATCTGTTCCCTGATGCCCAGTCTCTGGGCTCCCATAGGGGCCAGATCCGGCACCAGCCGATAGACACCGAAATAAATCAGAACACTGATTCCAGCCAGAACAAAGAAGGGCATGCGCCAGTGATAGTTGGTGGCAAGCCACAGGGAAAAGGGGATCCCAAGTACCGAGGCTACAGAAAAAGCACTGACAATTGTACCCATGGCAGCCCCGCGCCGCATTTCCGGAATGACATCGGCAACCACGGAATAGACCGCAGCGGAAAGAACCCCGCCGCAGGCTCCTACCAGAAACCGTGAAACCAGCATGGTGGAATAGGACCAGGCCATGCCGGAAAGAGCTGTGGCAATGATGAATCCGGCAAAAAGAATCAGGATCAAGCGCCTTCGGTTCAGGCGATCCAGAAAAAACGCCATGACCAGTCCCAGCAAGGCAGCACTGATGTTATAGCTTGAAACCAGGGTTCCAAATTCGGCGGCATTCATGACCAGGGATTTTTGCAGAACAGGCCCCAGAGGCATGATGAGCATAAAATCAACGATATGGGCAAACTGCATGGTCGCCAGGCAAAGCAGAAGACCCATTTCCTGGCGCTCGGTCATTTCAAGGGAACTGTTCATTGCCGGAATATCGTCCTCAAATCCCAAACCGGCAATAGAGCGATGGGATCAGGCTAAGACCCGTTCCGAAAAGTACCGATACGATATAAGACAAATTAGCGAAATTTTCGGCCCTTTATGTGATTTTCGGAGCTTTCATGAATGCCAATCTCCACGCCCGGATGCTTGATGAGAACGGACATCCCCTGGATATCCCTGCCCTGCACCTTTCTGGTGCAGAGGAAAATGCCCGCTGGGTCCGCCGCCTGAGTCTGGCACCCGAAAATCTGGTGCAGCGCTACCTTCTCGAAGTGGAACAAAACCCCTGCGAGCAGTCCATCACCAATCTGCATCAGCTGATCATGCAAAGTCGTTTTCAGGCAACCGACGCTGTCTTTGATGCCTTGATCCGCATCAGAAGCCCAAGAACGACGACTTTTCTTCTGGAACTCCTTTCCCGCCCTGGCCTGGTACGCCGCAAAAGAATTCTGAAAACCCTGAAGAGCATTCCTCCCCGTGAAGAACATCCCAATCTGATCCTGATGGCAGAAGAGGATGAAATTGAACTGAGCATTCTGGCCCTGGAACTGCTTGAGATTCTGGAAAATGTCACGTCTCTGGACCGGATCCGGGCCCGTCTGGGTGCCCCATGGCCAGGAACCCGCCTGGCTGCCCTGAAAGTCCTTTTGCGCTTTGAGGGTCTGAAGCCTCTAAAGCAGCTGCTGGCATCACTCGATAGCCTGGATGACAAGACCCTGAAAATTTTTCCGGCCCTCTCCGAGGAAAGCCCCGATCTTCAGGTTCAGCAGGTCCTGATAGAATCCTTACCCGCATTTCCAGCTGAAATTCGCCAGAAGCTTCTCGTTTCCCTTAAGGCTTTTCTGAATCAGGAAAATCTGAAATTCCTGACTCCCCTTCTGCATTCCCTCGCCCCGGTACGCGAGATCCTATCCTTGACCGAGTGGATGCCTGAATTTGCCATGACTCCCATTTCTGCCGACAAATGGCTGGAAATTTCCTCCGATCATGCCTCTTCAGAGGTAAGACAGAAAATTCTGGAACTTCTGGCTTCTCATCCTCAGGATGGTATGGGAACGGCTGCCTTTGCCTGGATGGAAAAAAACGGGGATCTTCTGAACCTGGAACTCCCGGAAAACCTCAATGAAGAATTGAAGTCCCTCCTTCTTAGGCACGCCGATACTTTGATTGAGTCTCAGCTTCCTCTGCATCAAATGCTGGCTCTGCAATACCTGAAACCTCAGGAAAATCACCGTAACCTTCTTCATCAGCTTATCCAATCCCGCTATCTGAAAATCAGGGCCTTAGCGGAAAATCATCTGCTCACCTTAAGAAAATCAGAATCCAGCGGACTCAAACAGCAGATTGAGACAGCTCTGGAGAATCAGGATCCCCTGCTGGCTTCAAGCCTCGCTGAAGAACTTCTGATGATTGAGCCCGAAAAGCTTGATATCAAGCTTCTGGCCTCCCGTGCCTTTTTGCAGTCCGAGCAGATTGAAAAAGCCGAGAAACAGCTAAAAGCTCTGATAAAGTCCCAGCCCCGCAATTTTGAAGTGCTTTCTTTGATAGCTGATCTGGAGGTATCCCAGCTTCGGTTCAAGGGTGCCAGAGCCTGGCTGAAAAAAGCACATGAAGTCAGACCGGATTGCCACAAAACGGTTTTAAAACTAATTCAGAACGCCCAGGAAACTCAAGACTATGCCGAAGTCCTCAGACTTGGAGAACCTCGTCTGGAAGAGTTTGGATCCCAGATTGGAAATGCTCTCATCAAAGCAGCCTACCGTCTTGGTCTTATGGAAAAAATACAGGATTTCTATCCCCGGCTTGAGGCCCATCTGGGCGTTTTCGGAAAAACCTATGCAGCTTTGGGCTTTCTGAGGCTTGAAAGTGGATCCAGGGCAGAAGAAATCATTGCTGGTCTGAAGGCAGATTTCAAGGCCACTGAAGAACACCTGAAGGCCATGAAAGCCTTGAGTGAATCCACAAATCGCAGGGATCTGGAAGAATGCTTTCTAAAAGGCATGCTCGACCTTCAGCCGGAATCCCCATCCGCACGGGAAAAACTGGGTCTTTTTTATCTGAAGTCCAGCCCGGAACAAACTCTGGAACTGATAGAGAATGCCCCTGTCAAATCACCTGAGCTTCGCCTGCTTCAGGCAAAAGCCCGCAGGGAACTCGGTCACGTCGAAACTGCCTACAGCCTCCTTGAAGATCTCTTCATGGAAGATCCGGGCTTCTCGGAAGCCACTTTGGAAATGGCCCGGATCCGTCTTGAGAAAAATCAGTTCCAGAAAGCTCTTTCCTGCCTCAAAATCCTGGAAAAAGAAACATTCTCACCGCTGGGAACCCATTTTGAATTCATGCGCTGCTACCTGGGCCTGCGTGATCAGACCGAGGCTTTGAGGCATCTGAGGCTTGCCCTTGAAGAAAAACCCGTCGATCTGAAGGCCTGGCGCTGCCTGGTGGAAATAGCCCGCAAGGATCTTCTGGATGCCACCATGATGAGTTATCTGGAAAAGGCTCCTCAGGTTCTGGCTGATGATCCCTCGGGCCTTACCGAGCTTTTCCGCCTTTGCCGAAATGAAGACCCGGATCTGGCCGCCATCTATGGAAGCCGACTTCTGGAAGTCACTCCGGAAGATCAGGAACAGAGACTCCGTCAGGCCCTGCTTCTGACTGAAATCGGACGCTTCGGGGAAGCCTGCTCCCATTTTGAAAAACTGAAGGACAATCTGGAACCCCGCTTCCTGATGGTCTGGGCAAAAGCCTCGGAAAATGCCTGCCGTTTTCCCCAGACTCTGCGCCTTCTGCTCAATCTCTCCAAAAACCCCGAATACCGGCGCATCCTTGGCGAGAAAATCCTGCATCTGATACGTCGCCGGGAATCCTTTGAAGCCATTTACCGGGAATTTTCGATCTCCGATCTGAAGGATTTTGAGGATGCTTTGGGTGAAGTGCCGTTACTTCCCTATAAATTTGCTGCCAGGGCATTTGCCCAGAACCGTCTGGAAATAGCAGAAAAGGCCTTTTTACTGACTCATAACATCTCTGCAGGTTTCCAGCGCTCTACCTTCTTTCTGGGCCTGATTGCCGTCAATTTCCAGAAATTTGCTGAAGCCTCGCAGTGGTTAGAAAAATCCCTGGAATTCCAGGATTCCAAACCCTGCCAGGTTCGGGCCCTTCTCGCTGGAGTCCAATGGGAGCAGGGCGATTTCAGAAAGTCACGGGAAAGCTGGCAGAAGGTGCTGGCATCTTCCCCTTCCCGCCGTATGGAAGCACTGGAAAGCCTCTATCAGATTGAAACAGCCAATCAGACTCCCCTCGAATTTCTGCACCATCTCAAGGGTTTACCCAAGGAACTTGTCTCCAGACCCGGCATATCCCTGATGGCAGCCAGAGCTCTTCTGAGCGGTAAGCGCTTTGAAGCTGCCCTAAAATGGCTCTCCCAAATCCCCCGGAACAGCGTTCTATTCCTCAGCAGAACCTACCTGCAAGCTCAGGCCCTCCTGGCCTTAAAAGACGGACAGAAAGCCCTGGAATGCCTCAATGCCCTTATGGATTCTACGGAAGCACCCAAGGATACACGCAAGCTGATGGCCAAAGCCTGGATCCTGAAAAACCAGCATCAGGCAGCCTTGAAGTCCCTCATGGATTACCAGAAATTAGAACCGTGTGACGGAGAAATCTTCTGGATAGAGCTAAAAATCCGTTCGGCCTTGATGCAGACCGATTTTCTGGAAAATGTGATTGGAAAACTGGATCCAAAACTTGCCCTAGATGAGGACTGGGTCGAACTGCAGAACTCCCTCATCCAGATGGTAGCACAGGATCTGGGACGCGAAGCTCTGATGGCCATTCGCAAATTCTTGCCTCAAATTCATGAAAAGGCCCCTAAAACTCCTGGCCTTCACTTTGCTCTTCTGGCTCTGTCCGGGCTCCAGGCCGAGGATGAAGAAATCCTGATGCTTTTGGAAGACTGGCCAAAAGCCCCCGAAGAAAGTCTCCTGGTTTTAAGGTTTGATGGAGCCCAGAAACTTCAGGTTCTGAAACTCGGAGTAAAATGCCAGCCCGAAAACACCAATCTATGCGAAAGCTACGCCGAACTTTTGGCTTCTTCTTCCAATGAAACAGAAGCTCTGCAAGAATTTTCCCGTCTGCTTCAGCTGAAAGCAAATCAAGCCCTTTCTTCCAAAACCTGGCAGAATTCCTTTCTACTGGCCTCGACTCTGGCCTATCGCCATAAGAATCTCCGGCTTTCCGGAGAATTTCTGAATGAAATTCTGAAAGAAGACCCTGCGCATACAGCCGCCCTGAAACGCATGAGTTTTGTGATGGGCCTTCTGGGCAATCATAAAGTCCGCCACGAGTTCGATCAGAGACTGGCCCGCCTCAACCCATCCCAGCTTGATGTGCGGGCCAGGCTCTATCAGGATGCCCGCCGGGAAAAGGATGATCAAAGCGCTCTGATGCATCTGAAAACTCTTTGCGAAGCTCGCCCAAAAGATATTCGTCTGCTCAGGGAGTTTGCCGAACTTTCTTCAAAAAACGGCATGCACCTGCAGGCCCTTAAAGCATTGGAAAATCTCAAGAATCTGGTAGATGAGAAAGAAAGTCGCGAAGTCGCCTTGAGAATGGGTCATCTCTGGCTTGAAGTCCGAAGGGAATTCAAGGCCGTGGAATGCTTTGAGGAATATCTGAAGCACGCTCCGGGAAACCATGCCCTTCGCTTCAAGGTTGCTTCCATCTGCCGCCAAGCCGGGCATCTGGACAGGGCCATTCTGATGCTCAGGGAAATTCTGGCTGAAGATCGGCATAACGCAGCTGTTTTGCTCGAACTCGGAGAAATTCATCTGGAAAAAGGCGAAGCGGAAACAGCTTCTCGCCTGCTTGAAGAGTCCCTGAAGATCAAGCCCTGGAATCTCAATGCACTAAGCTCCTGTGCCAAGGCCCAGCTTGACTGCAATCGTTTCAGGGATGCCTTAAAAACCGCTGATAAAATTCTCTCCCAATCCTCAAACCATATCGGTGCCCGCGAAATTCGGGCCCGAATTTTCCGCAATGAAGGTATGACTCAGGAAGCTCTCAATGAATTAGCCCGCTTGCAGCAAATTCAGCCCAATCCTGAGAGAATGGTAGAAATGGCTGTCCTGAATCTCAGAATGAATCAGAAACAGACCGCTTTAAGACAGCTTCGGAGCGTGATGGATCAGAAAGAGGCCAACCCCCGCATCAAGCGTCTGGTGAAAAGCCTGATACTCAAGGCACAGGCTGCATAAAACGGAGCAAAACATGGCAGAGGAGTTAACCCCGATTGAGAATGTCCGGCCTGGCAGTGTACTTGGTCAGGACATTGTTCATCCCAAAACCAAGGAAGTGGTTTATACCAAGGGAATTCGGCTTACCGCAGACATGATCAACAACATCCTCTCCCTGGATTACCTCAAAATCCAGATCGGGGGAGAGGATTCCGCATTTCCTGCCCAGGCCAGCCGTCTGCCGACACGTAAATTCAAGATCGGGGATTACATCTGCTTTCAGGGTGAAATCGCCAAAAGCATCTATATCCTCAAAGTCGGAGTTCTGCAGGTTTTGGCCACGGAAGAAATCCCACCTCAGGATTCCCTCGAAAAAGCCCGTGTCTATGTCAACGAAAACGGCAAGGTCATCACAACCATCAAAGGAACTGGCACCAAGTTCGGGGAGATGGCCGCCATTTTAAATGGTACCCGCAATGCCTCCATCAAATGTCTGACCGAAGCCGAAGTCGTGGAAATTTCCACTGATGAAAAAACCTTCAAGCGTACGGTAATCAACAATTCCCAACTGGGTCTGGCTCTCTGTGCCACCCTGGCCACACGTCTGAGAAAAGTCCGAAGTTCAGTTAATGAGGTGGAAAAACTCTATAACGCCCTGATTTCCAAGCTCCTGAACTATAGGGAAATCTACAACCGGATCATAACTTCCCTAAGGCGCAAGGAAGGCACTTCTTCCGAGGATTGGATGGCCAAAATTGTGCGTGAAGCCTCAAGCCTCCCTCCTCTCTCCGATGCCGGAATCATTCGAAAGGATGAAGTGGAAAGAGTCTTTCATGAGTTTGATTTCCGGGAAGACTCCCTGCCCGCAGAGCTGGAATCCTATCTTGGAATCAACACAACCCTTTGTCGGAAAGGGGAAAAGCAGACCGAATTCTTCATCCTGAAGAAAGGCAAGATTGAAACCATGGTCAATGATCGCCGGGTTAATCTTTACTCAACTTCCGGAGAGATGATCCACTTCCTGGATCCTCTGATTCTGGGGAAAAAATTCCAAGGCATCTACCCCGATACCCTCAAATGTATCTCGCCAGTGCGGGCCTTTCGTCTCAATATTGAAAAACTTGAAGATACCTGCCGTTTTCATCCCAAACTGGCTCTGTTTCTGTGCAAGGCTCTTTCCCAGTACATCAATCAGGAAAACGAGTATCTTCTGCACCTGCAGGACAGCTTCGAAAGCTGGCTGAACCGCATTGCCATCGGAGACTGCAACTTCCGCCGGGCCTACAAAAAGCTTTCCCGGATTCTGGAAAAATTTACCAAGGAACCCAATGCCACAGCCCAGGAACTGGAAATTGCCAAAAACGTCATGTATATGATCGACCAGGACTTTGCCGGCTTCAAGGAAAGACTGAATAAGATCCACCTTTCCTCCAGTAACTGATATTCAGATAATGTATTCCTTACCGGTCCAATGAAAGCATGGCTTAAAAGTCGGACCGGACCGGTTCGCCACAGTTATGCGAGCGACTATGTTCGCGATTTGATGCGCAAGAATCAGGGATAACGAAAAGCAGTTCAGACCTTGCAACTGCTATACAGAAGATATGGAAAGCCTCAGGATTTTGATGCAGTTGCCTCCAAAGAGCAAATAAGCAAGCGAGCCGCAATTAGGCTGGTGCCTGATATTTCTCTCGTGCCTTGATTTTGCCGGGATATTCCGGATTGATCGTACGCTTGAATTTGTGTTTTCGCTTCAGAACTGCATAAGGAATCACACCAGCAAGGTGAATAGGCAAGAACCACAGGCCCTTGAGGGAAGAAAGACCAGCAGCATATTTAAGGACGAGATAGGGCCACCAGACATTGATTCCCAAAAAGAGAAAGCGGAAGGCCCACCACATGTTGCGGGAATGGCTGTCATCAAGAAACTTGTCCGGTGACACGGCAAATCCGGCCTTTCTCCGAACCTCTTTCCAGGCTTCCTCAATTCTGACCAGAGCCGCAGCACTCAGAAAAAGTCCAGCAATGATCAGAAGGAGATAAAGTATATTGGAATGAAAGTGGGCCGCCTTGCTGGCTTCCGTCAAAGCAATTTCACCCGTTTCAAAGGCCTTGCCACCCAAATAGATTTTCAGGGACCCGAAAATCACCAGAGGAGTCCCTACACAGGCATATAAAACCCTGGCCTGCAAACCTTTGGGCAAATCCAGCCGATGCTTCCTGACAAAGGAGCCAATTTGAAAACGCCGGATGATCAGGTAAATCAGAGCTATCATCTGAAGAGTCATCATGGAGTGCGAACAGATTTTACCCAGCTTCATGTGAGCTGCAATCATGGGCGCATGATTTGGATCAATTTTTGGGTAATAGCCAATCAGGCCGTTGGTGACAAATCCAAGGATGAGATAAAAGGCAAGAATCTGAAATGCAGTGCTCATAATTGCGCGAGTATATCACAGCCCGATCCGAGCTATTTTCAAAGCTTTTTTCATGATCGTGGAGAAGACTCCAAAAAACTCCCCGATCCCGGAAAAATCAGCCCCTTTTTCCGTTATCACCTGAACCTGGATCCGATAACGGGTTATGGAATGACGAAAGCTTCCCAGAATCTGGAAATCCGAAATACCAAATCCCTCAAGAATTTCTTCCTTTCGAAGTTCCCTGGAATGCTCCAGATAGGGCAGATGTAAAAAACCAGGTTGATAACCACGAAATCCTGTACCCACCGTTTCAAGCTGTCCCTCACGGACTCTGAGCAGAACATAGAGTTGAATCTCTTCAAATTCCACCGGCGCTTTTTTGGGAGGAAAATGTTCCTGAAGGTCATAAAGGGATGCATAGCAGCGCGGTTGCAGAGGACAATCCGCACAGCGGGGATTTTTGGGAAGGCAGACAAGGGCTCCAAGTTCCATCAGGGCCTGATTGGAAAGATCCGGATGCTTAAAATCCAGGAGATCCTGATTCAGAGCATCCTTATAAACCTGACGCTCCCGACGGGACCGGGCCCGATGATTCAGACCGAAATAGCGCGAGGCTACTCTCTCCACATTACCATCCAGCACTACAACCGCTTCATTCTGAGCAATTGAGGCAACTGCCGCTGCCGTGTAATCTCCAACTCCAGGAAGTTTCTGCCACTCTTCGGCCTTTTGAGGTAAAGGCCGTGAAGCCAGCTTCTGGGCTGCCTGATGCAGCATGCGAACCCGCCGGTAATAGCCAAGCCCCTGCCAGATTTCCAGAATCTCTTCTTCAGTCGCAAGAGCAAATTCCCGGGGGGAAGGATAACGTTCCATGAAACGCAGGTATGAGTGAAGAACAGCTTCCACTCTGGTCTGCTGGAGCATGATTTCAGAGACAAGAATAGCCCAGGCGTCACGGGATTTTCGAAAAGGCAGATCCCTTTTATGGGTTTCATACCATTCAAGCAATTGCTCAAGACTCATTACTGGACCGTATCAAACCAGATCTGAAGACGCTGAAAGCGCTCTCCGTCCGTACTATGTACCCCATCTACAATCAGTTCGTAGCGGGTACCACGATTCAGATGGCTCTCATCATCATCACCAATCGGCAGAGTAACAACCGTTCCGGAATTTTCCTGATAGGTGAAGGGCCGGGCAAAGACGAATTCTTCCTGAAGACCCTGGGCATCTTTCAGATGGATATTTCCCGGTACGGTTTCCCGATCCACAGGAATGGGGAAAGTTACGGTGATCGGCACATCGGTAAGAATCCCGGTGGCTCCATTGGAAGGGGTTGTTGTACTGACCTTGGCTTTCATCGTTTCAAATTCCCATTCGGTGGGTTCAGCCACCGAACCATTCAGGGAAGTCGCTCGTCTTAAGACAACCCGATAGGTATGAGAATACTTCAGGCGGCCTTTTCGTGGTTTCAAACTCAGGGTTCTGGCCGATTCATTCCAGACAATCTGGGCATCCAGAGTCGTTGGAAGACTGTCCCCCTCGGACTGCTCCCAGGCGAAGAAATCTGCTTCAGAGATTTTGGCAACATCAAGACTATCGGAAAAAAGAATTTCAATATCCCGACGAGAGGCCCCTGTGACCGGAATACCACCGGATTCAGGCTGAGGGGAAACATTTAGAACCTGAAACAGGGATGCTGTGGAAAACTCAAAGACATGAGGAGCCAGAAACTCCCCGCTGGCCCCCTTGATTTGATTCAGAACCACTTCATACTGCTCTCCGGGCTTCAGACTCTGATAGGGAGTCAGAGTAGCCTTCAGACTGGTGGCATCATAGGTGATTTTCCCGGATACCGTTGTACCGGATTTTTTCCGGCTTACAATAAAATTAGATGCTGTCAGCGAATCCGGATTCACTCCCTGGGCAAAGCTCACGACAATATCTGTGTCCAAAGCCACATTCACAGCTTTTTCCACCGGAGAAACAGAAGCCACAGAAATACTCGCCGGGATCGGATCCCTGAATGGATCACCGGAATTACAGCCGCTGACAAGCAATACAACAGAACTTACCAGAACCAGGCCTATACGAAAAAGAAGAAGCGCAAGAGAACGCATAGAAAATTTTTCGGGATTTTTGGATAAAACCCTGAGAATCTGGACGAAAATTGTTCATAGGGTGGGTGGATTCCAACGATATGGATCAGAAATGAAATTCTTTTTGCTGTTCTTTCTTATTTCCGGTTCTGCTACAGGAGCCAGCCTGAAACCCATGGATCTTGATACCATGCTGGAAAATTCACGTCTGGTAGTCAAAGCCCAATGCCAGAAGACCCAGACAGAATTTAAGGGTGGTCATGTCTGGACTCTGATGCAGTGGGATGTTCTGGAATGGATTGATGGCAGTGGGCCAGGATCGATCATTCTTGAGATTCCGGGGGGAGTCCGGGGGGGCTATACCACTGAATCCGGGGTTCATCTCAATTGCATTCCAGAGAAACCCTATATTCTCTTTTTAAGCCCCCATAACACCCGATTTCAGATTTTAGGGTTTCATTCCGGCCAGTTTGAGATTGAAAAGGGTTCGGGTGGAGAAGAGCTGGTCAAAGCGACTCCCCAATCCTCCAATACTCTTGTCCAAAGCCGCATCCGTCTGAATACATCCAGGGAAAAACAACTGCTCTACCAGTTTCTGCAAAATCCCCGGCTCAGTAATCTCAAAGCCTGGATTCAGGAGGCCCGCAGTCCATGATGCGTCTGTTCAGCCTTTTTCTGATTTTTCAGACCTGCTGCATGGCTGGAATCCCCTACTTGGCCCGATCCGCTACCGGGACTTTCACCCCCATGCGCTGGAGCAGCAGCAACCTGAACCTTTTTGTAAACCCTTCGACAGCATCCTCACTCTCCAATGCCGAAGTGATTTCTGAAATGCAGGCTGCCATTGGCGTCTGGAACAGTGTCAGTGATGCCAGCATCAGCCTGAGTCTGATCCAGACCGCAACAACTCCCGCATCATCGGCCACTCCCGATTTTGCCAACCATGTCAGTTTCAGTTCCGGGGGTCAGCTCAATTCCGGGATCATCGGCCTGACTCTGACGACCGCAAACTCTCAGACAGGAGAAATTGTCGATGCTGACATTCTCTTTAACAAGGCCAGTTTTGTCTTTGTAACTGGAAATTCCAATGTCAGCGCCAACCAGATTTCTCTTCAGGGTGTAGCAACTCATGAAATCGGCCATCTTCTTGGTTTTGATCACTCCGCGATCCGAACCCGTGTACTGAAGGCCAGGACAATTTCTGAAGCCACCATGTTTCCCTATTACAGTGATGATCAGAAGTCCTTAAGCCAGGATGATATTGCCCTTTTTGCCTCGACCTACCCGGCTTCCACCAATCGTTATTCCGGAACTGTAACCGGCAGGGTCCTGAGTGGAGAATTCTCCGGAGACAGTGTCAGCGGTGCCCATGTAACGCTCTGGAATGTGCTGGATCGGACTATTGCCATTTCCGGAATCTCCGGACTGGCTTCCAATCAGGGAGTTCTTTACGATGGTACTTTTCGGATTCAGGGGGTTCCTCAGGGAAACTACGAGGCCTTCATTGAACCGTTTCCGATTGAAGTCCCCAATTATGCCAGCCGCCAGGTGCAGCTCGAACAGGATTTCACATTTCTGAAACGCCTGAGCACCAATGAAAAACAGACCTGGCTTTCCAAGGCGCGGAATTTTTCTCTGGAGTTCTGGCATGATACCCGGGAATCCGCTTTGGAGGACGGAGATGGAGCCAATACCGCAGCATCCTTTGCCATGACTCCTGGTGGAAGTGCTTCCCTCCAGTTTATCACAAATTTTGGTTCCAGCAATGTCGAACTGGGTGGCAGTGAACTGGCTCTGGACAAAACCATTCTTTATGGCAATGGAAAAACCGGTGGGGCAGATCAAAATCTGAGCTGGACTCTGGGGTTTTTCACTGCTCGTGATGCCAGCGGTTTTGCCCTCACCGAAAACATTTCTCCCCGACTGCAGGTCCGGACTTCCCGGGCCTCCTTCGCCGAATACACTTCCCAGGGGATTGATTCTCAAGCAAACACTCTCTGTCAGACAGTATCGATAGCCTCACTGAACCGGACTTCTCCCACCACCCAGGCCCAACCAACCTTTCTCGCTGGATCTCCGATTCGCTATCGTTTTGAACTGTATGCCCCTTCCCTTCCCGATGGAATTCAGCGCTGTCTCAATAAAGTGGAAGTCTATTTTGACAGCTCCGCAAATGGAAATGAACTGGTCAAATCAGCCTTCCTGTCGATAGAAAAACCCCAGACGGATCGCAGCGTAGTCGAACTGATTCCCGATATCATTCATGGCATCAAAACAAGCGGAACCGACATTTTCGGCTATGCCCCGAATGTCTATGCCGCCCCCGCCACCATAAGAGTCCAGCCCCGATTTTCAGATGGCACATCGATTGAAGCCAGCCCCGACCTGAGTACATCAAGGAGTTTTCTCCTTTTTCAGTCCGATCGGCCGGCTACAGTCGTCACTACCGCATTTGAAAAGGATGTAAATGCAGCCGTTCCCACTTTTCTGGCAACCGCATCCTTTGCCGGACGTGCCAATGTCAGCCTGCGACCGTTTTTTGATGGAGTCGAACTACCTCCCCTGTCGGTGAATTTCATTTCAGCGTCTACCAGTGGTTCCCAGTTTTTTGTCTCTCAAAGCCGGGTTCATATTGGCCTTCCCAATATCACCACTCCAACCGTTCTTGTGGATCTTTACCCCAATTTTTCCGATCAGACTCCCGTTCCTTTTGTTTTGAACCCCGTTCATGACATGCGGCTTCGCGTCCTCTCCACTGAAACCGGACAATCGGTTACCGGAGTCAGTATCTCGACCGTCATCGGTCCGCTTATTCTGATGTCGGATGGGGGTCTGGATGCCTTTCCAAGTCCCCGCCTTGGAGCTTCCACCAGTTATTTTGGTTCTCCTTTCTACCGCTTTACAGTCTCAGCTGGCCCGAATGCTACCAAAGCCAACATTGCCGCCGAACTTCTGGGTGAGAATCTGACCCAGCGATCTGAGATTACCTTCTCTTATGCCGATCCTTTTAAAACTGAAATCCGTGCCCAGCGGCAATATCTGACCCTGGGATCCGGAGATACCACCCAAATTGAAATTCTGCCTCGTTTTGAAGATGGAACTCCCGTAAATTCCGATATCTCAGAGTTGATCCGGCTCAATCTCAGCTCACCCACCAACTGCCATGGGGTGAATTCTTCCCTTTCCAGCGCTTCTGGAGATTCGACAACCAACGGAATCAGTGTCCGCCCGATTGCCTTTTCTACCGGAAACACGATCATTCTAACAGCTGTTCTGACGGCTCTCCCCCAAATTGGAATTACCACCAACTGCGCCATTCTGGTTCGGGGCCGCCTTCAAAGCAACGGATTTCGCGATATTTCCAACAATGCCGTTGTCCAGCTTGTGGATGTCAATCCGACCCGTCTTCAAGTTGAAATCGGAAATACAGCGATTGAAGCCAACGGTGAGAGTCAGACAGAGATTCGAATCATCCCTATCTTCCCGGATGGAAGCATCATGGGATCTTCCATCGATGCCAACCGCATCACGGTTTCAGCCAGCGAAGGAACCCTTTTAAGGGCTGAGCCCGCCAATTCAGGAGGAACAATTCTTGTACCTGCAGGCAAGGAAAATGTACCTACCGTAAACTTTGAGGATGGAACCTATCGGTTGTCTCTACGTTCCACCAATTTCTCTACAACTTCCCAGATTACGGTGAGAATCGACAATCGGCTCAGCCTTCAGACCCGGGAAGTCCAATTTGTCGGAATCGGCTCAGCAGATCCTCAAAAGACAGAAGTCCGAATTTCCAATCCTGTTCTGCATGCCAATGGGCTGACCCAGACACGCATTGTTGTTCGCCCCCGTAATACCTTCGGAGAAGTTCTTTTTCTTCCTCCTCAGTCCATTCTTTCCATTCAAACCACCCAGGGAGTCCTGGCTGGCCCGGTAACTTCCTCGGGAGACGGGACCTATGTTCAGTTGCTGCGCTCTGTAAAAAGTACGATTTCAAAGACTGCGGTGATTCAGGTTGTCATTGACGGAGAACAGATCCGTCCCAATGAGACCTTCACTGTCACCATGCTGAATTTTGATATGTCCAGACGCATCACAAATCTGAGTTATCCCGCTTCCAACCAGATTGATGCTTACGATATAGCCATCCTTGCTCAGGCGATTCGAAACCGCCAGTGCACCGAATTCCTGAAAACTGATTGCCGTCTCGATATCAACCTGGATCAGATTGTTGATGAAAAGGACATGCAGCTTCTTTTGAGTGCCTATGGTGAATCGATTCCTTAAATTCGGGATTTTTTTCCTGTCCCTGATCTTTTGTCTGCAGCTCATTGGTTGTCAGGCATCCGATGGCAGTGTCTTTGATGGCAATTCCTCCAACAATTCCCAGACTCCATCCACATCCCAAGGAAGACGTTTCAGCTTCCAGCAAATGGATACCAGTTTTCCTACTCAGTCTGAAATTCAGATTCAGGAAAACCAGATTGCTTCCAACTCCATCTATATTCGCCTGAGTTCAGTGGATTTAGGCGATAATGTATTTCAGCTCGACATTGTCGCTAATCAGATTCAGACTTCCACCCAGCAGATCTACGATATGCCTCTGGTTCTGCGTTTCAATTCCTCACTGCTGAAAATTGCGGACTCCTCCGCTGAATCAGTTTCCCTGATTGAAGGCAATGAGTCTGTCCGGTTGCGTTCCTATCTTGATCCCCAGTTTTCCATTCTTGTGGGAAGAACTGAAACCAATCCTCTCAGCCGGGTTGGAGATTGTGGAAATGAATGTGGCTACTATTGGATTGCCCATAGTCTGACTCGGGAAATTCAGGCCCGCAATTTCTATGACGGAGTCCTCTTATCCGTTCTGGTCAATGTCCGGTCCGCCGGAAAGTTCTCGACTCCAATCGGATTCGATACCCAGAACAGCTCAGTTCTGGATCGCAATGGTACAGCGATTGATGTACGATATGTGGGTGGAATGATTCAGTCCGTACGCTGAAGGTTTCACGTGAAACAATGAATCTTGAATTTCTTGTCTGCATACCGTTTTTCTGGCTTCTTACCGAGTTCTGGTTTGATCGTCTGGCTCCTTTTGCCCAGCTTGAGAACCAGCTGGAACAGAAAGTACTCCAGGAGCGCTGCCGGCCCCAGGCTGCCTTTGAAATTGTTCCCGAAGCCGGCGGCATTCGCCGTCTTCTTCAGCCGGTATGGCCATTATCTGACGGGGCTCTGATCCGTTTCCTCATTTTCGCAGTCATCGCCCTGCCGTGGGCTGGGAAGCCGGAGCATTTCTTTCCACCGATTCTGATCCTGTTTACCTGGGCCATCTGTTTCACTATTGCCCGCATTGATTTTCACTGGTACATCATTCCGGATGAACTCAACTGGCTAGGGCTGGGGATTGGAATCTCCTACGCCGCTGCTGCCCAGATATTCACCCAGCCAACGATCTCCCTGACCGAGTCCCTTCTGGGCGCAATCCTCAGTGCAGGAACACTCATGGCAATTGCCAATCTCTGTACTCGATTTCTGGGACGCGAAGCCATGGGTGGAGGGGATATCAAACTGATGCTTTTTCTCGGCAGTATCCTCGGTGTTCAGGGGGGCCTGATGACTTTGGCCCTCTCCTCTCTGACCGGTTCCTTCTTCGGGATCTTCTTTCTGATCAAATCCCGCTTCATGGAAAAGAAAAAGGGTATGACCATGATTGCCTTTGGTCCCTGGATCATTCTGGCCGCGATGATTACCGCCTGGTTCGGTCCCGAAGCACTTCTCCAGAAATATCTGGCCTTTTCCGAAACGATTGTGCGCGATATTGTGGAGAGTTATTGACAGATCCCCGATTCAGGCTGGCACACTGTAGATTCCAGGCTGTGGGCAGCAATTCAATCCGGTGACTTCCCGCCCACAGCGATATAATCGGGTGAAGAATTATGCATGATCAATACGATGTCATTGTCATTGGTGCCGGACATTCCGGAACTGAAGCCGCTTTTGCTGCTGCCAATCTGGGAAGCAATGTCCTGATTCTGGCAACCAGTCTGCAGTGTGTCGCCATGATGCCCTGCAACCCTTCCGTAGGAGGGCCCGGCAAAGGTCATCTGGTTCGGGAAATCCATGCTCTGGGGGGACAAATTGGCCATTTCGTCGATGATGCCTATCTTCAGATGCGCGAACTCAATGAATCCCGTGGACCTGCCGTACGTGCCTTAAGGGCCCAGGCTGACAAAATTCTTTACCACCTGAATGTCAAAGCCAGAATGGAGGCCCACCCCAACATCTCCCTGATGCAGGGAGAAGCCGTCCGGCTTCTGCACAAAGACTCTGCCGTATATGGAGTCGAACTTGAAACCGGTCTTCAGTTTGAAGCCAAAGCTGTGATTCTGGCCACCGGCACTTTCCTGAACGGAAACATCATCCTCGGAAACAGCCGTACCGAGGGAGGTCCAGCCGGTCATTCCCCCTCCAAAGCTCTACGTCAGAGTCTGGATGAACTGAACATTGAAATTACCCGCCTACAGACTGCGACTCCTCCCAGAGTTGCCGGCAGCACTCTGAATTTTGAAGAGATGGAGCCTCTTCCCGGTCACCCTGGCCTGACAAGCTTTACAGGCAAAAAAACCCGTCAGAAACAAAGAAACTGCTATTTGACTCATACCACCGGAGAATCGATCGAGGTCATTGAAAAGTGGCTTCCCCAATCTCCTTTGAAACTCGGCAATATCACCCAGCACGGCCCCAGGCACTGCCCTTCGATCGATCGGAAGGTCATCCGTTTTCCTGATATGGAAACTCACCATATCTTTGTCGAGCCCGAATCAGATTTTCACGATGAATGGTATCTTCTGGGCCTGACCACATCCATGCCTCCAGAGGCCCAGGAAGACATTCTAAAGACCATTCCCGGTCTTCAGAATGCAAGGATTCTGCGCTATGGTTATGCCATTGAATACGACGCTGTCAAAAGCACCCAGCTCTTCAAGACCCTGGAATTCAAAAAGGTTGGCAACCTGTTTGCCGCCGGGCAGATCAACGGAACCAGCGGCTATGAAGAAGCCGCTGCCCAGGGACTGATTGCTGGAATCAATGCCCATCAGAAAGCTCAGGGAAAAGATCCCTTCCTGCTTCCCTCAACCTCTTCCTATCTGGCTGAAATGCTCAATGAGCTGGTTACCAATGATCGAACAGAACCCCTAAGAGTGACCACCTCTTCTTCTGAATTCCGTCTTCATCTTCGTACCGACAATGCCGAGGAAAGACTCCTCAAAACCGGTTATGAACTGGGCCTGGTTCCAAAAGAAACCTTTGAGGAGTTCGAGGCTTCCCTTCAACTGATGCAAAGGGAAAGAATGGCTCTGAACACATCCATGATCCGCCCAGATAAAAAGACTCTTCAAACCCTTGAAGAACTCGGATCCAAAAGCATCAAAAATCCGATTTCCCTTTTCAATCTTTTGGCCCGTGAAGAAATCCATTACACCGATCTGGCCCGTTTTGGCCATGAAACCGTCCTTGATTCCATCTGGGCCTACCGTCTGGAAATTCTCGCCAAGTATGATTTCTTTCTAAACCGCCTGAAAAAACGGATGCGCCATCAGGATGAACTGGATGCCATGCTTTTGAAAACCAGTATGGACTACCATAAGATTCAGGGTTTGAGTGAAGATATTGCCAACCGTCTGAATGAAGTCAGGCCGATGAATATGGGCCAGGCAGCAAAATTGAAGGGAATCCAGCATACAGAGATTGCCCTTTTGATTCATGCTCACCAACAAGGACATCTGTCACTGGAAAAAACCTCATGAGTGCCAATCACTTTGACATTATTGTAATCGGAGCCGGGCATGCCGGGCTTGAAGCTGCCCTGGCCTCATCCCGCATGGGTCTGAAAACCCTGGTTCTTACCATCAATCTGGATAATATCGCCCTGATGCCCTGCAATCCTTCCATCGGAGGAACGGCCAAAGGGCATATCGTAAGGGAAATTGACGCCTTGGGTGGGCAGATGGGGGTGACCATTGATCAGACCCTTTTGCAGATTCGCACCCTGAATTCCAAGAAAGGCCCCGCTGTTCAGGCCTTAAGAGCCCAGGCTGACAAGATCATGTATCAGCTTCATATGAAGCGGGTGCTGGAATCCCAGCCGGGACTCTGGTTAAGACAGGGTATGGTCACGGAAATTCTGGAAAAGGATCAGAAAGCCATTGGGGTTAAGACCGTTGCGGATCAAAGCTATTTTGCCCAGGCCATCATTGTGACTACAGGGACTTTCCTCAATGGAAAATGCCATATCGGGCCCACTCAGATTTCTGCAGGTCGCATTGGCGAGCCCCCATCGATTCATCTTTCCAGAAGCATTACCTGCTTTGGAATCGAAAAAGGACGGCTGAAAACCGGAACTCCCCCCCGCATTCTCAATTCAAGTATGGATACCAAGGG
Source organism: uncultured bacterium (assembly GCA_964503595.1). GTDB lineage: Bacteria > Muiribacteriota > UBA6191 > UBA6191 > UBA6191 > CAZDAM01. Next base: position 32,313 of record CAZDAM010000007.1, on the reverse strand, counting down.
ACTTGAAATTGAAAAGGGTGAGGATCCCATGCCTCATTTCTCCTTTCTGACAGATGAGTTAAAAGGTGAGCAGGTTGACTGTCACATTACCCAGACCACGGATAAAACACGGGAAGTGATTGAATCCAATCTTCACTTATCTCCCCTGTTTTCAGGTCAGATTGAAGGAACCGGACCCCGTTACTGTCCCTCCATTGAGGACAAGTTCGTCAAGTTTCCGGACAAGCCCTCCCACCTTCTCTATCTTGAACCTGAATCCCGTTTCAACAATGAAATCTATCTTCAGGGCTTTTCTACATCTCTCCCCCAGCAGGTTCAGATTCAGATGGTCCGTACCCTCCCTGGTCTTGAAAAAGCTCATATGCTGCGGCCGGGATATGCTGTGGAATACGATTTCTTCAATCCGATTCAGCTCTTCCCTTCCCTGGAAAGCAAGATTGTGGAAAATCTCTTCTTTGCCGGACAGGTCAATGGAACCAGTGGCTATGAAGAAGCTGCCGGACAGGGACTCGTCGCCGGTATCAATGCTGCCCGCAAGATTTCAGGAAAGGGTCCGGTACCCATTCACCGGGAGAACAGCTATATCGGAGTTCTGATTCACGATCTGGTCACCAAGGGGACCAGGGAACCCTACCGGATGTTCACTTCCCTGGTAGAGCATCGAACCTTCATCCGCCACGATAACGCCGATGCCCGTCTGACCCCGATTGGCTATGAAGCAGGTCTTGCAACACAAGAAAGAATAGAGCGTTTTGAAACCAAGCGAAATGACATGAATGCCATCCATGGGTTTTTGCGTCAGACCCTGATCGGATCCGAAGTCCTTGCGGCTCATCCCCAGATCCGGACTTCTCCATGGAACGGAAGAAAACCCCTTTCAGAGCTTCTAAAACGTCCTGAGGTCCATTCGGATACCATCAGGGTACTTTGTCCTGAATTTGATGGTCTATGTAGGCAACACTCAAAAGAAGCCGTCCGTGAAGCTGTAATCGAACTGAAATACGAGGGATATATCAAAAAACAGGGGGAGATCCTGCAGGAGCGCCAGAAACTGACCGGACTTCAAATTCCACGGAATATGAATTATGACGGAATCCCGGCTCTTTCGAATGAAAGCCGACAGAAACTCAAGGAAGTTCAACCCCTGGATATCGCTCAGGCATCTCTGATCTCCGGAGTCCGCCAGTCCGATCTGGCTCTTTTAATTGCATGGCTGAAAAAAAACGCTGCCTGATTGTTTTCCTTCTTCTGACCGGAATTCATCTGGCAGCATTACCGGATCCCCTGATCCTGATTCCTCCCCCCCCAAAAAATGAGGCTCAGGAATCCTGGCTTCAGGAAGCCATTGCTCTCAAGCGAACCGCCCTCGCTCAGAGTCTGGCAGCCCGACTTCTAAAATCGGGAAACCTCAAGGCCGGGAAGTGGCTGCTTCAAAGTCTGAAATCTCCTGAGATTTCCTGGCTGGTTCAGGCTCGGTGGCTCAATGAGGTTCCTGAAGGTGAAGAAGCCCGGATTTTTCTGGCCTGGCGGGATTTTCTGGAGTCTTTTTACCAAAACGACTCGCTCCCGCCTTTCCCACCTTCCTATCCCATCATGGTGGACATGCTCTTCATGGCCAACAAACCCGGTGCTGCCAGAAGAGTTTTAAGAGATGAGCTGTATGAAAAGACTCCTATGCAGGCCTGGCAGAGCTATCGCTACGGGCTATTGCCAGAACTTCCTGAATCGATTCGCCAGAATCCTTTCTATCAGGCTCTGGCAAAGAATTCCGAATTCAGTCAGGAAACTGTTTTTTTTGGAAAAAAAGCATCTGAGTCCCAGCAGATCAGAGCCCAAAGATGGCTTGAATCCTTGAAACCGGCTCCATTTCAGATTGAGGTTCAAAATCAGGTTCTTTCTTTGAAATCTCCGGTATTCTGGTTCCAGAGAAACGCTCTTTCCCGGATTCTTGAAACCGCCTGGGACAGGGTTTTTCAGATCAGTTCCCCGCCAGAACTTCAAATCTGGGTCGAACCCGGTGACTACCCTCTAAGCTTTAAAATGAATGAATCAGCTGCAATCTTAAGAGAAAAAGTTCTTCTGAATAATGATGATGAAACCATTCTGAATGCTTTTCATCAGCTGATTCTGCGTCAGACACTCTCCCAAAAACACTCCCTTCCTACCTGGAAAATCGAAGCTGCTTCCTGTGTCTGCTCGGGCTTTGATTCCAGTGGAATCAGCGAACCCAGGGATCACCCTCTGGGGTTTCTACTCCCCCTCACATACAAAAGCCTTCTTCATCTTTCCCATGATTCCCGGGCCACCGAAGCCGAGGTGTCGATCTGGCAGCACCAGGCCTGCAAAATAGGCCAGAATGTGGGGAATTTGGATGAATGTGCAACTGTTTTACACAAAATGATGGCGATCAAGGAAGATCGTGTACGATCCATGATGATCGTTGATGATCGCAATACCTCAGATTAGATCGACATAAAAATAGGTTTTCCATGCTAAAATGTTCGGTGTTTTCGATCCCGGTGACCTTGATCGTTTTTTGCCGAATCGCTTTGTGATAACCTCTTTGACTTCTATGGAAGGCATTTCGGAATGACGCGAATTATAGCTGTTGTAAATCAAAAAGGCGGGGTGGGAAAAACCACCACGACCATCAATCTTTCCTCCATTCTGGCTCAGGAAACCGGCAAGCCGGTTTTGGCCGTGGACCTTGATCCCCAGGGCAACTGCTCTTCTGGTCTTGGTATTGAGAAGAATGGTTTTGAAAAATGCGTTTACAACATGCTGATCGAAGATACCGAGGCTCGGGAACTCCTGCAGGCCACGGTTGTGGACAAACTCGATATTCTCCCGGCTTCGATTCAGCTGGCTGGGGCCGAAATCGAGCTTGTCGGCGAGCTTTCCAGAGAAAACAAGCTGAAAAAAGCCCTCAAACCGCTGACTTCAAAGTATGAGTGGATTGTCATCGACTGTCCTCCCTCTTTAGGTCTTCTGACCGTCAATGCCTTAACAGCAGCAACAGATCTTCTGATTCCTCTTCAGTGTGAGTATTTTGCTCTGGAAGGACTGACTCAGCTTCTGAATACGGTTCATCTGATTCAGGGAGATCTGAATCCGGACCTGAATCTTCTTGGAGTGCTGCTTACAATGGCGGATCACCGCACAAACCTGACATCCCAGATTGTGGATGAGGTCAATGAGCACTTTCCTCAGCATGTTTTCAAAACCATTATTGGCCGCAATGTGAAGCTTTCCGAGGCTCCCAGTCACGGAAAACCGATCAGCATGTATGATCCGAAGTCTGCGGGGGCTCAACATTACCGCGAATTTACTCAGGAGCTTCTTGAATGTCTCAAGGAAAACGCGCACTAGGAAAAGGCCTGGGAGCCTTATTACAAAACAGCGCGGCTTCCCGTCAGGAAGACGCCTCTTCGGCAACTGAAATTGATCTGAGCCGAATTGAGCCTAATCCTTTTCAGCCTCGTCGTGTTTTTTCTCGCGAATCCATTGAAGAGCTGGCCCAGAGTATCGCTGAAAACGAGCTTTTGCAGCCGATTACCTTAAGAAAGACTGAGACTGGCTATCAGATCGTCCATGGAGAAAGGCGTTTTCGGGCCTTTGAATTCCTTGGCCGCGAACAGATTCCGGCAATTATTAAGGATCTGGATGATCGGACCATGCTGGTTCATGCTGTTCTGGAAAACATCCAGCGCGAAGATCTGAATCCGATTGACGAAGCCATCAGCTACCAGAGACTGGCTCTTGAGTTTCAGCTCACACATGAGGAACTGGCCCAGAATCTGGGGAAAAGCCGCAGCCATATTACCAATTCCCTGCGTCTTTTAAAGCTTCCTCCCTCAGTTCTGGAATATGTTCAGAGTGGCATGTTAAGCCCCGGGGGAGCCAGGGCTCTTTTGACTCTTGCTGATGAAGACAGAATTCGAAAAACAGCCAGTGAAGTCATTGTGCAGGGACTCAATGTTCGTCAGATCGAACAATACGTCAAACAGCTTCAGGCTGCTCCCCAGAGTAAATCTCCCCATGGCCCCAATCGTACTTCCGTATCCGATGATATGCGAAGCTCATTATCCAGCCATTTCGCTCAGATTCCCTGGAATGTAAAGTCTTCTGGAAAGAAGCTGCGCCTGGAACTGGATTTTCAGAATGAAGAGGAACTTGCTGATTTCCTCTCTCGTTTCCAGAAGTAATTTTCTGATCCCCTGATTTTTTCCTCAGAGCTTTGCCCTTCCTTCTTGCTGAAGCGGGATTTGGACCCTGTTCTGTTTTATCCCAAAAACCGGCTTCATTTTTTTTTAAATCTATTGGCCTTGCTTTAAATTCTGGCCTCTGGATCGTTCTTCAAAGATTTTTGAAAAATTCAGATCAAATATCGATTCAAATAAAGCCCATTAAAAGGCGTTTCACGTGAAACAGGTCCAAACATATCCCAACAAAGACCAACAGAAAATTAAGCCTCTCTGTCGATCCAGATGTCATCAAGCTCATTTCAGGCATGTTTTACACAATTTCATTCACATGAAACCTGTTCTCTGTGAATAAGTAAGGATTTTTTCCTGTGAAACTGCTGGAAAATGTTTCAGAAACTGTTCACCCTCTGCGAATAAATTGTGAAAGGTTTATGCCCTGTGAAAGAGGCCTGAAAAAAGGGGTGCGGTGTTGATGCATACAAAAATTGACAGAACAGACCCCTTGTGTCTGGAAAAAGAGATTCAGCCATCCAAATTCAAGCCAAAGATGGAAAAGATTGTATGGGTTCAACCACTGACCTATAATGGCCACTTATATGGGATCTTAGATCAGGATCTATAGATCAATAGATCGTACATAGTATTAAGGGATGTGAATTTGTGAATAACTCAAAGAAAGCGTCTGTTTATCAGGCTTTAAGAGTTTCAAGCATTCACTTTGAAATGTGAAGGCCTGGATCGCAAATGACAATAACTCTGAATTTGACGGGAATTTTTAGCGGAAAGTGAAGAAGTTACGAGTTCTTGACTGCCGATGTGAATAACTTGAATCTTTGGGAATCAGCCTGGAATCGAACCTGAGAATCCTTCTTTGGCTCCCGATAGCGATGAATAGCGGTTTTGTGAATAAGGGTAGAAAATTGTGAATCAGCTCTTTGCGTTTCTGGATCGACAGAAAGTCTTTGAGCGGATGCTGGAAGTTCTGAAGAGCAGAGTTGAGCCCAGTGAATTTCTTTGGGTTCGGGGTCTATCGCTTGCTGCCCTCGAACCTGAGAGGGTTCTTCTTGAAGTTTCCGGGGACTATGTTGTAAAAATTCTTCGCGAAAAGCACGTGGAGGAAAAGCTCTGGTCTTTTTTTCGGGAAGAGATTTACAAGGACACCCATTTTGATTTGCAGTACCAGGTAGCCCTTCCTGCGGAAACCCCGGCGGACGATTCCATTCTTACGGTTTCCCCGGAAGCAGGTTTTTTGCCCGAGTCTTCGTCTCAGAGTGCTCACCGTCAGGATGAGAGACGTCGCTGGGCAGAAGATTTGAATGAAGCTTTCATTTTTGATACATTCGTCATGGGTGGTTCCAATCGTTTTGCCTATGAGAGTGCCAAGGTGGTGGCTTCTTATCCAGGAGAGCGGGGAAATCCGTTTTTCATTTACGGCGAAGTGGGTCTTGGGAAAACGCATCTTCTGCATGCGATTGCCCACGACATTTTGAACAGGTTTCCCGGTAAAGTTGTTCGCTATGTTTCATGTGAAACACTGATGAACGAATTTGTGGAAGCCATTCGCAATCGTAAGTCTCTTCCGGAATTTCGCCGGATTCGGGAAGTGGACTGCCTACTGGTGGATGATATTCAGTTTTTAAGCAATAAGGAAGCTTTTCAGGAGGAGTTCTACCACGCCTTTAACGAGCTCTGGAATGTGAGAAAACAGATTGTTCTTGCGGCGGATCGAACTCCTCAGCAGATCAGTGGTTTGCAGGATCGTCTGCTTTCCCGTTTCAAAGGTGGCCTGATTGCTGATATCAAACTCCCGGATTTGGAAACCCGTATGGCCATCATCAAAAATCTTGCCATTCAGGAGAAAGTGGTCCTCTCCAATGAGAATATCGAATATCTGGCCTCTTCTGTTTCCTCCAATGTGAGGGAGTTAAGAGGAGCATTTGTCCGCATAGCCGCCATGAGTTCCTTTGAAAATCGCCCGATTGATCGGGGACTGATTGAAACTGTTTTGTGCTCAATCATGAATTCCCGCCCCCGTCTGAGCCTTGAGGTCATTCAGGAGGAAGTTGCCAGGGTTTATCATGTGGAAATTTCCGATCTTCTTTCTGAAAGCCGCAACAAGGAGATTGCCTACCCCAGGCAGGTAGCCATGTTTCTGATTCGGGAACTCACCAATATGACCCTTCAGCAGATTGGAGCTTCCTTCCACCGCAAGGATCATGGGACGGTAATTCATGCCATGAACAAGATTCAGAAAGTGATTCAGACCAAGGATTCAGAAGCCCGCAAGATTGAAGAGCTCAAGGATCGCCTCGAAAAGAGTTTTGAAAGATAGAAAATGCTATTGCATCTGGGAGACGACGAGTATGTGGATTCAGACCGGCTGGTGCTTTTGATCACGCGCCGGGCTGCGGAAGATTCCGGATTCAAGGTGCCTGATACCCGTGATGGCTATGAAGCCAGAGGGCTGGCTATCTTTGAGGACCGAAGCCAGACGTCGTTTCGTATTGATACCAAAACCCTGCGTCTCAGAGACCGGGTCGTTCTTCAGGACAGAACGAAAGGAAACCAAGATGAGTGAAGCCAAAAAGAACTATGATGCCTCAAGCATTACCGTTCTGGAAGGTCTGGATGCTGTTCGCAAGCGCCCGGGCATGTACATTGGGTCCACCGGCTCGGCCGGTCTGCATCATATGGTGTGGGAAGTTATCGATAATTCCGTGGACGAAAACATGGCTGGCGTCTGTGATGAAATCCTTTTGATTTTGCATCAGGACCAATCCATTACGGTCAAGGACAATGGCCGGGGCTGTCCGGTTGATATCCATCCTGTTGAGAAAAAACCTGCAGTGGAGGTCATCCATACGGTTCTTCATGCCGGAGGTAAATTCGATCAGGATTCCTACAAGGTTTCCGGTGGGCTTCATGGTGTAGGGGTTTCCGTAGTCAATGCTCTTTCCAGCTATCTGAGTGTCAAGGTGACTCGGGACGGTAAAATTTATTTTATGGATTTTGAGCGGGGCGTGACCAAAACTCAGCTCAGGGTTGTCGGAGAATCAGACGGCAGAACCGGGAATGAAACCCATTTCAAACCCGATCCGGAAATCTTTTCCGAGACCGAATACGACTTTGAGATTCTTTCCAGCCGGATGCGGGAACTCGCATTTTTGAACCGGGGGCTGAAGATTACGGTTCTGGAAGAGCTGACGAATCTGAAGCATACCTACTGCTATGAGGGTGGAATCCAGGAATATGTCCGCCATCTTTCCAAGAACCGGACCCCTTTGCATAAGGAACCGATTTTCATTACCAAGATGGATGGCAATGTTATGGTTGAAATTGCCATGGAGTATAACGACAGCTATTCCGAAAACATCCTCACTTTTGTAAACAATATCAATACCCGTGAGGGTGGAACCCACCTTTCCGGTTTCAAAGGTGCTTTGACCCGTTCCATCAACTCCTATATCCAGAAAAACTCCAAGGTTTTAAGAGGGGTCAAGGAAAAGGATATCAGCCTTTCTGGTGAGGACGTGCGCGAAGGTATGGTAGCCGTGCTTTCCGTGAGAATGCCTGAGCCTCAGTTTGAAGGTCAGACCAAGACCAAATTGGGCTCGGTGGCCATTCGCGGGGTCGTGGAATCCATGGTCAATGAGGAGCTTGCCACCTATTTTGAAGAGCATCCCGATGTCATTGCCAAAGTGGTGGATAAATGTATTTCTGCCATGCGGGCGAGAGAAGCTGCCCGCAAGGCCAGGGATCTGACCCGACGCAAAGGTGTTCTGGAGTCCATGTCCCTTCCCGGAAAGCTGGCCGATTGCTCGGATAAGAACCCCACTAACTGCGAACTGTTCCTGGTGGAGGGGGATTCTGCCGGTGGATCTGCAAAGCAGGGCCGGGACAGGCACTTTCAGGCGATTCTGCCTCTGAAAGGAAAGATTCTGAATGTGGAAAAAGCCCGTCTGGATAAAATCCTTTCCCACGAAGAGATCAAAATCATCATTACGGCTCTTGGAACCGGGATCGGGGAAGATGATTTCAATCTGGAGAAACTCCGGTATCACAAAATCGTCATCATGACCGATGCCGATGTGGATGGTTCTCACATCCGTACCCTGCTTCTGACTTTCTTCTACCGCTATATGCCCCAGCTGGTCGAGCAGGGCCATATCTATATTGCCCAGCCACCCCTTTACAAGGTCAAGAAAGGTAAATCCGAGCGCTATCTGAAGGATGAAACCGAGATGGTCACTTTTCTGGCGACTTCCCTGGCAGACAGCCTGGAAATCCGGATGAATGATGTTACGGTAGGCATGCCGATTCATGATTTCTTCGTGAAAATGAACGATCTGATGGGTGTTTTAGGCAAGCTGGAGAGGCAGATGGTTCCCCAGTTTCTGTCCATGATTCTGGTTCATCATCTCAAGGCTGATTTTGAGAATGAAGAGGCGATGAAGGCCTATGCCAAAGAGATTGAGACGGAAATTACCGCAGAATTTGATGATTGTGAACTGGATGTTTATACCATTCCCAGAAGCGAAGCCATGGGTTTGACCGAGTTTGCGAACCAGTTTGCCCATGAGATGCTTCTGGCTGATGAGGATGAGAGTGACTCCACGACTCCTGCCATGGCTGAAGAGAGTGAAGTTCCCGGTGAGGAAGAAGTTCCTCAGGAAACCGAGCTTTATCTTGTCAGGGTCAATGGGGTTGTCGATCATCGCCAGGTGGATGTTCTGATTACTCCTGAAGTGCTTCAGAGAGAAAATTTCCGCAGAATGCACCGTCTTCTGGAAAAAGTGGGCTGGCATCGGGGAACTCAAGTCAGAATTCTGGAAAAAGGCGAGGAAAAGCTGGCAACAGGCCGTCTTTCCGAGTTTTGGGAAGGACTTGAGAAGATCTCCCGCCGTGGTTTCTCCCTTCAGAGGTACAAAGGACTGGGCGAGATGAATCCGGATCAGCTATGGGAAACCACTCTGGATCCTAAGAACCGTACCCTGGTCAGGATTGATATCGGGGATGTTGCAGAGGCGGATGAAACCTTCTCCACCCTGATGGGCGATAATGTTCCTCCCCGTCGGGCCTTCATTGAAAAGAACGCGATCAACGTCGACAACCTGGACGCCTGAGCCAGTTTGAGGTTAGAGCATGGAAGATAAGATTATTGATAAAATTCTGGAAGTGCCCATCAAGAGAGAGATGGAGCAATCCTATCTGGCTTATGCGATGAGCGTGATTGTATCCCGCGCCCTGCCGGATGCCCGTGACGGTCTTAAACCCGTTCATCGCCGTATTTTCTACGCCATGATGGAGCTGGATCTGCGCCACAATGCTGCTTTCAAGAAATCCGCGAGGATTGTGGGCGAAGTGATGGGGAAATATCACCCCCACGGTGACTCGGCGATCTATGAAACCATGGTCAGGATGGCCCAGCCCTGGTCCATGCGTGGAGTTCTGGTCGATGGTCAGGGGAATTTCGGTTCGGTGGATGGCGATTCGGCAGCGGCCTATCGTTATACCGAAGCCAGAATGAAGTCCCTGGGTGAAGAACTTCTGGTGGACATTGACAAGGAAACGGTAGATTTTCAGGACAACTTTGACGGTTCTCTGAGAGAACCAGTTGTTCTGCCCGCCAAATTTCCCAATCTTCTGGTCAATGGAGCGGACGGGATCGCCGTAGGGATGGCGACCAAGATTCCTCCCCATAATCTGCGTGAAGTCATTGATGCTATTTTCCTTTACATGGAAAATCCTTACATCAGCGTCGAAGAGCTGATGCAGGTGATCAAGGGCCCTGACTTTCCAACTGGTGGTTATATCGTTGGAACCAAGGGTATTCAGAATGCCTTCAGGACCGGTCGCGGCCGTGTGGTGATGAGGGCCAGGACCCATACCGAGGAAATTTCCAAAGATCGGGAGTCCATCATTGTCACCGAGATTCCTTTCCAGGTGAACAAGGCTTCCCTGATTGAATCGATTGCCGATCTGGTTCGTGACAAGAAGGTGGAGGGCATTTCCGATCTTCGTGATGAGTCAGATAAGAAGGGTATGCGCATTGTCATTGAGCTCAAGCGGGGAGAAAACCCCGATATCGTCCTCAATCACCTTCTGAAGCATACCGCTCTTCAGACCTCTTTTGGGGTTAATATGGTGGCTCTGGTGCAGGGACGGCCCGAGATTCTGAGCCTTCCTCGCCTTCTGGGTATCTACATTTCCCACCGCTTTGATGTGGTGACCCGCCGAACCCGCTATGAACTGCGCAAGGCGGAGGAAAGAGCCCATATCCTCGAAGGTCTGAAAATTGCTCTGGACAATATCGATGAAGTGATTCAGATCATCCGTTCTTCCTCGACGACGGATATCGCCAGAGAACGTCTGATGGAGCGCTTTGAATTCACGGAAGTCCAGGCCAGGGCCATTCTCGCCATGCGCCTTTCCACCCTGACCAATCTGGAAACCCAGAAAATTGTCGATGAGCTCGAAGAACTGATGAAGCTGATTGCCCATCTTCGGGAAATTCTTGCTACCCGTAGCATGGTCTTTGACATCATCCGCGAGGAACTGACCCAGATTCGGGAAAAATACGGCGATGAGCGCCGTTCGGAAATCGTTCCGGATTCAGGCGAAATCATCCTGAGGGATCTTCTGGAAGATCAGCCCATGCTGATCACCATGACCAATACGGGATACCTGAAGGTTCTTCCCCTTTCCACCTATGAGCACCAGGGCCGGGGTGGCAAGGGAATGAGCGGACTTTCAATGAAGGATGATGACTATGTGTCCCAGCTTTTCATTGCCCGAACCTTTGATTACATTCTGTTCTTCACCAATCAGGGACGCTGTTTCGCCCGGTATACCCATACCCTTCCCGAAGGTTCCAGAGCCAGTCGTGGCAAAGCGATTGTCAACTTCCTGAAACTGGAAGAAGGCGAGAAGGTGACCACCCTGATTCCGGTTCATTCGGCTCAGGATGGGGAGTATACCGATGGAGAGAATCTCTACATCACCATGGTGACCAAAAAAGGTCTGGTCAAGAAATCCAAGCTGAGCGAATACAATTCGGCCACCCGTGAAAATGGAATTCTGGCCCTTCGTTTTGCCACTGAGGACGATGAACTGGTCGGGGTAAAGATCTCCGACAACTCCCGTGAGCTTGTCATGGGGACCTATCTTGGCAAGGCCATTCGCTTCCCGGAGGAAAAAGTCCGCAGTGTGGGTCGGGTTTCCCAGGGTGTGAAGGGCATTGATCTGGAAGATGGCGATTATGTTGTCGGCATGGAAATTCTGATGGGACTTTCTGAGGCCGAGCTTGTGGAGGGAGCCGAAGCCTTGGAGCCAACCCTTCTGGTAGTGACGGAAAAAGGCTATGGCAAGCGCACTAAACTGGGAGAATACCGCATTACAAACAGGGCCGGTAAAGGGGTCATGAATGTGAAGGTCAATCACAAGATTGGCAATGTGGTCGGATTCATGGAAATTGGTGATGGGGATGAGATCATCCTGATCACCTGGAATGGCAAGGTGATTCGTCTGAAATCCATGGATATCCCCTGCTACGGGCGTGCTACCCAGGGTGTTCGCGTGATCAATCTGGGCTCGGGTGATAAGCTGGTTGGAGTATCCAGAATCAGTCAGGATCAGATTGGAGAGGAAATCCTCGGGGATCAGCCTGAAGCTGAATCCGAGTAAAGAGAGCGAGGCCGTTTCAGGCCTCTACTGAAATATGACCAGCGATAAGGATTTCATTCCCTTAAAACTTCGTCCGGCCCGGGGGCCTCAGGAACCGGTTGAGGCTCCTGAGCCAGGCGGCTGGTTTATTTCCTTTCTGCTCTTTCTCGCTCTTTTCTCCATATTCATGGTAGTTTCCGAGGTTTATGTTGAGAACTATCGTGAAATTGAGCGTCAGAAGAACGGATTGAAGTCCTTAAAGCTTGAGCTTGAGGACATTCAGGCAGAGAATAGTAAACTCAGGCAGTCGATTGAGGAGCTCAAGACTTCCAAGGGTCAGGAAAAAATCGCCCGGCAGAAACTCAAGCTGATCATGCCGGATGAACTCATTGTGGAATGGGAGAGTTCTCAGTGATTGAAATGAAGGCATTTTTAAAGGCCAAGGGATTTATCCATCATCCTTTTAATACCTTTGATGCAGACAAGGAAAGGGACTTGCAGAATTTTGTGGTTCTGCCTCCCTATTTTGAGTCAGTGTTTGGCATTCCTGAGGATCCTCAGCCTTTTCTGGTTCTGGGAATGCGGGGATTTGGCAAGACGACCTTAAGAAGAATGCTTTCGGATCGGATTGCCTCTCAGCATAAGGGACAGATTTTTCAGATTGAGTATTCCAATTTCCCTTTTACCCGCCAGAAAGAAATCTCCCAGGTCACTATCAAGGATCACCTGCTGGAGTTTCTGCGTGTTCTGATTCTTGAGCTGGTTCCCCTTCTGGCAGAAAGCTCTGAATTGCGCAAGAAGCTGAAAAACCAGCATAAGGTGGATCTTTTCCACATGATGGAGATTCATTTCAAGGAAGGCGAAAAGGAACTCCATTATCCGAGACTTCAGTCCTTGATTGAAAAACTTCTGAGAAGCTATCCTCAAAAACAGGGTCGCGAACTCTTCCTGAGTCTTGAGACTACGGAAGACGAAGCTTTGGAGCGAGGGCTTTATGCCATGGATGCAATGGCATCGATTCTGAAGGCTTTGGGATATCATTCCTGTTACGTTTTCATTGATAAGCTGGATGAGACTTCTAAAACCATGAAAGAGCCGGAAAAAGCGGGTCTTCTGCTGGGACCTCTGATTGCTGCTCTGGAAGTGGTCCAACGTGATTTCTATGCTTTTAAATTCTTCGTGCCGGCGGAGAGTGTCAACAATCTTAAGAAATGCGGACTGAGAAATGACAAGATTCAGTCCCAGGTCATTTCCTGGACTCAGGAGAAACTCGCTGAAGTCCTGAAAAAGCGCATCATGGCCTTCAATCGTGATGGCAAGCTTCTGGGCAGGCTTGGAAATGTCTGTGAAGATGAAATTCGGGACAAGGTTGATGAGTTCGTTCTTCTGAAGTCGGAAAACTCGCCGCGGAATCTTTTGAGATTCTGCAACGCTATTTTTGCCGAGCATATCGAGACAGCCCGATCTGCCGAAGATCCGGTTTCCCGCAAGATTGTGGGCCTTGCTTTGAAGAAGTACGAGTATTCCCTGAAAATCGATCAGAGAATGGGAGCCGACTGAGTTTTAAGATTGCAGGAACCGGATGTAATCCGGCCGGTCTGCCGCGCTGTCATGCCGAAAATGGGACAGAATATGTCCCTTGAAGACCAGAAAAACCCCGGGCATCTGAAAGGGATCCTGATGAGGGAGGCCAATTCCGTTACCTTTGAGCATTCCACTCACCAGACCTCTGGCCCAGACCTTGAGTCCGAAAAGCTGCACTTTTGAGCCCTTTCCCAGTCCAAAGGCTTCATAGAGCTGGCAATCGGGATCGGAATGAAACAGGCAGTCACTGAGCTGATAGCGCCGGAAATATTCTTTTCCCTCGTCTTCTGAAGCCATATGAACCAGAACAAGGCGGGTTCCTTTTTCTTCGATGAAACTCTTGCAGGCAGCGAGATCGGCCAGGGCTTCGCGGCAGAATGTACAGCCGAAATGACGTAAAAATACGATAAGCAGGGGCGTTTTGACGGATTCATCAAAAAGAGTCTGCCCATTGGAGAGCCTGGTCTGAGAAAATAGCTGGCGTATCATAAATCTGTATCCATCATATCCTGAATTGCGCCTGAAGTGCCTATGCCAATCTTTCTTCGTTCTCCCCTGCTCCTTCTGATGGCTCCTTTTGGGGTTTATTTTCTTTTCAGGAATCTGGCCCTCTGGCAGGAACCCCATGCACGCATGGGAGGAATCCTGGTCTTTGCCCTGATGGGCTGGATGCTTGAACCCATTCCGGTGACGGCAACTTCACTCTGCCTTTTTCTGGGTCTGATTCTGGGGTTAAGTGAGCATTCTCCCTTTCCTCTGGAACATGCGGTTTTGTCCAGAGAGTTTTTGGGCTGTCTGTCCCTTCCGGTTATCTGGCTGTTTCTGGGAGGTTTTTTTCTGGCCGCAGCCATGCAAAAAACCGGACTGGATCGTTATCTTGCCTATCGTATCATGAAACCCTGCGGAAAAAGTCCGGGTCGGCTTCTGTTCGGGGTGATGCTGCTCTGCGCTGTCTTTTCGATGTTTTTATCCAATACGGCAACCACTGCAATGGCTTTGGCCATGCTGGCCCCGGTGTTTTTAAAGCTGGAAAACGGGGATCCTTTCCGCAAGGCCCTGCTTCTGGCCATTCCCTTTGCGGCCAATATCGGTGGATTGGGAACCCCGATTGGAACACCTCCAAATGCGATTGCCCTGAGTATGATTCCGGATTCCCGCTTCGGTAGTTTTGTTGGCTGGATGAGTCTTGGAGTTCCGGCAGTATTCTTTGGTCTGGTGATTCTGTGGTTTTTACTGCGCTTCTGTTTTCCTCCGACAAAGGATGCTTATGACCTGCTTGAGGTCCAGAAAGACCGTTTGAACCGCCCACGTCTGCAACTTCTGTTTCTTTGTCTTATGACCGTGGCCTTGTGGCTGTCCTCCCCCCTTCACGGATTGCCATCTCATGTGGTAGCCCTGATTCCAATGGCCTTTCTGACCGCGACCAGGGTGATTACGGAAAAGGAAATCCGTACCATGAGCTGGGATATCCTTTTTCTGGTCGCGGGCGGAATTGCGCTTGGACATGGCATGGATCATACGGGTCTGGCCGCTCATCTGATGGATTCCCTGCTTCCTCAGGATCTTCCCTTTGTGGCCCTTCTGGGTGCTCTTGCCATCCTGGCCTGGCTGTTCTCCAATTTCATGAGTCATACGGCGGCATCCAATCTGCTTTTGCCTTTGGCTCTGGTTGTGGGGACAGAATCCGGACAAAGAGATCCGATCATTCTTGCGGTCTGCTTTGCCTGCTCCCTGGCCATGATGCTTCCCATCAGCACTCCGCCAAATGCTCTGGCTTATGCAAGCGGACAGATTTCATCTCAGGACATATTTAAAACCGGAGCTGTTTTTGGTTTGATCTGCCTGGGTTTCACACTTCTTTTCTTTGCTTTTGGAGGTCAGGTATGAATTCGGATCCCCTTCTTCAGGAACAGAAAAGATGGTTGGTTGAAACCTATTTTTCACCTACAAATATGCAATTCCAGCTGAAAGAAGATCAGATTCTTCTGCGCCAGGGAGAACGGAATCAGCGCATTTTTTATGTTCTGGAAGGTGAACTGGAAGGTGTGCTCCATTTTCAGAAAGAGGAAGAAAGCCCTCTTTTTGAAGCGGTAAAGGGCGATTTTATCGGGATTCAGAGCAGCTTTCATCCTGCTCATCAAAGCCTTACTACGGTCATTTGCCGCAAGGATGCCACCCTGGCCTGGCTGGATCCTGGAATAGAAGCCGTTTCAGGTCCTTATGGCCTGACCCTCGCAGAACAGTTCATGCCGGTGATTCTTGAAGAATGGGCAGTCAGAATGATTCAGGTTCAGAAACTTTATGCTGAAAAGGAGAGCATGCTTGCTGAGCTTCAGGAACAGAAAAGAAAGGCTTCGCTGGGAGAGCTTTCTTCTGGAATCGCGCATGAACTGAACAACTCCATGGCGGTGATTGCCGGGGCATCCCGGCAGATTCGGGATCTTCTGATCAAGAACCTTTCCGGACTCAGGCCGAACTGGGCTCTTTATTTTGAAAGGATTCTCACCCCCTCGGCCCTTTCCAGTCAGGCTCTGCGTTCTCAGGCAGAAGTTTATGAGAAGCGCTTTGGATTAAGCCATCTTCAGGCCAGACTGATTGTTCAGGCCCAAAGCACTCCAGAAGAATTTGAGCAATCGGTTCTTGAGGATGAGCGGCCCTTGTTTCTGGATGCTCTGGCTGTTTTTTCCCGATTGAGAGATACGGGACTTGCGGCTACCCAATCTTCTCATGTGGTTCAGTCCATGCGTCTTCTGGGTCGTCCTTTCCTTGGAGAGCAGGGACCCTTTTCGCCGCTTCCGGGAATCAGGGAGTCGATTCATCTGCTTCAGTCCCGGCTTTTGAATGTGGAACTGGCTCTTGATTTTCCGGATGAGGAAATCCGTGCCTGGGGAAACCATGGGGATCTGGTGCAGATTATGCTGAATCTGATGCAGAATGCTCTGGAAGCCATGCAGGAGGATCAGATCGCCCGGCCCAGGCTTGAACTGGGCGTGATGCGTGAAGCAGGTTTTATCACGGTAAGAATCAGGGATTATGCCGGGGGCATTGCCCCGGAGAATCTTTCCCGCCTGTTTGAACCTTCCTTCAGCACGAAAAAACTAGGGCACCAGTTTGGACTGGGTCTTGGACTGAGTATTGTGAAATCTCTGATAGAAGGAATGGGAGGAGAAATTCGGGTAAACACAAATTCCGGGGGCTCTTGTTTTGAAGTTCGCCTGAAGGAAGCTTAGAATATTGCCATGAACCCGACTGCACTTGTGATTGAGGACCAAAGAGAAGTTCTGGATACCCTGCTTCAGGACCTTCAGGCTTTGCCATCTTTGAAGCTGATTCCATGTGAATCGGCATCGGAGGCTGAAGAAGTCCTTTTGAGCATGCAGGAAAATGGGGAATTTCCTCTCCTTCTGATCTGTGATCATGTGATGCCGGAGGAAAATGGCATTGAATTTCTGATCCGGATCAAATCCGAAGGACTCAGATCATCGGCGGCCTGTATTCTCCTGACAGGAATGGCAACCCATGAGGACACGATCAGGGCCATCAATGAAGTTAAAGTCACGGCCTATATTGCCAAACCCTGGGATCACGAAGATCTGATCCTGAAAATTCGCCAGGCTTTGACCTTTAGGATGTATGAGTTGGGAATGACTCCTTCTGCCCATGAAGATTTATGGGATGCCAGAACCTTATGGGAGCTCTCATCAGCATCCTGAATCCTGAAATCAATTTCCTCTAAGAAGAAATGTTCTGGAACTGATGAGATCCTGTTTGACTCTTTTTCAGGTTGTGGCGGAAATAAAAGGTCTTGATCTGAGGTTGAAATTTCCTCCTAGTGTGCCTTTTTTGTGGTTGCCGGTTAGGAGGTTGGTTTTTCTAATCTTGAGGAGTATTTTGGAGAAGAAACAGGTTTTATCAGGGAGGTTCTTACTACTGACTTCAGATTTCACGGGAATTCATGGCAGATCTTGCGGATTCTCTGAAGGGTGTCAGTGAAGCAACTGGGGTCGTGCCCCCTTTCGAGTTATGCGGAGAACTTGAAAACGAAGCTCTGGAAAGACGGATGGATTCGGTTCTGGTAAAGTTTGGGGAATTACAGGCCAGGGTTTAGAGTGTTCAAGAAATTTTGAAAAACTGTCTGAGCTCAAATCCTGAGAAAAAGAGTGAAAATGAAACAGATTTTTGGTGTTCTTGCTTTTGGGTTGAGTTTTTTTCCGGGCAGAGCCGAAGAGCCGGTTTCTCTTATAGAGCCGGTTTATATTTCCGAATCCTACTCGGCTGCATCGGCTTTGAGTTTTCCCCGGTTTGAAAATCTTCGCTGGCATAAGAGGCCAGATACCCGTCTTCTGTTTGAGCTTCCGGCAGATCCGATGTTTTCCCAGCAATGGTATTTTCACAATGCGGGCCTGGCTGATGAAACCGGGACCAATGGCACTGTGGGGGCTGATATTGGCCTTTATGCCGCTCTTCAGGTTTTTGAGCCCCGTGAAACCGTGATTCTGGCCGTGATTGATTCCGGTCTGGATCTTCTGCATGAAGACATGGATCCGGAAGTATTATGGACCAATCCGGGTGAGATTCCTGGAAATGGGTTTGATGATGATGGCAATGGCTATATCGATGACGTTCATGGCATCAATCTTGCTCACAAGGAACATAATATTCAGGATCGCCATTACCACGGTACCCATATTACGGGACTTCTCGCAGCTCAATCCAATAATCAGACCGGAATTGCCGGAGGTTTTGGTTTTCTTAAAATCATGCCGATTGTGATTTTTGGTCTTGGCCAGACCGCAACCAGGGATCAGATCGCCCAGGGCATCCGTTATGCCTGTGATCATGGGGCCAAAGTCATCAATGCCAGCTGGGGAGGGAAGTACTTCAACCAGAACCTGGGCGATGCTATTCTGTACTGTGACCAAAAAGGGGTTCTGTTTGTGAATGCCGCTGGAAACTCTCGTGAAGACTCTGATATCACCACGGGTTATCCAACCGATTATGGCCACCGCAATCAGGTGATTGTCGGGGCCAGTGACAATCGTGATCGATCGGCCCTGTTTTCCAATTACGGTAAGAAGGTGGATCTGGCAGCCCCAGGGAATGTGATTTTTTCCTTGATGCCCAAAAGCCGGTACCGGGCCATGTCCGGGACTTCTCAGGCAGCTCCTATGGTGGCAGCATCGTTAGCCATGCTTTATTCCCGCTACCCGGACATGAACCATATGGAAGCCAAGGCCCGCCTGTTAAGAACGGCCGATCGCTTTCAAGCCCTGCGTCGTTTTACCCGGGATGGGGCTCGCTTGAATGTCTATAATCTTCTTACCAATCAGGCCGGGATTCAGATTGAGGATCCCAAAGGGGAGTTTAGGAAAGTCCGGGATCTGGACTGGCAAAGCACCCACCCTTACCGGACTCATGATACAGCAAACCATGAAATCACGGTTCCTGGAGCCTGTTTTGTACGCCTGCACTTCAAAAAATTCGAGCTTGATCATTTCGGAGACTTCCTCGAAATCACCGCAAAAAATGGCAGGGTGGTGGAGCGCCTGAATGGAGAAATGCTGGGTGAGGACTTCTATTCCGAACCAGTGGCAGGGGATACGGTTCGGGTGCAGTTCCTGGCAGATAAAAGCCTGAATCGCTGGGGCTATCACATCGATTCAGTGGAAGCCGTCTATTGAGCTTTTACGGGCCAGTCACCCAATTTGATTTGAAGACAGACATCGCTTGGAATAGGTCCATTAATCGGCTAGAATGCGACTGGCCGCGGAAGAGTGTCAGAGTGGTCGATCGTGCACGACTCGAAATCGTGTGTCCCAAAAGGACCGTGGGTTCGAATCCCACCTCTTCCGCCATTGATGCCCCTACAGAACTTGGGTAGAAACTTTTGGAAGAGAAATCATGGCCAGCCTTATCCTGATTCTTGGTGATCAGCTCTCCGAATCCATTTCAAGTCTTAAAGGCTGCAACCGGGACGAAGATGTCGTCTTGATGTGTGAAGTCTGGGATGAGGCAACTTACGTCAGACATCACAAGAAGAAGATAGCTTTTCTGTTTTCTGCTATGCGGCATTTTTATGCCGGGCTTGTGAAGAAAGGCTACAGGTTAATATATACCAGACTGGATGATCCTGAAAATGCTGGGTCTTTTTCGGGCGAGGTGAGACGGCAGATCCAGAAGAACCGTTTTGATCGCATCATTGTCACCCATCCGGGAGAATACCGTGTCCTGAAATCCATGCAGGAATGGCAGGGTAAGTTTGGCATTGCGGTTGAGATCCGGGCGGATGATCGCTTTCTGATTTCCAAGGAAGAGTTTGCCAGATGGGCACGGGGTCGCGGACAGCTGCGCATGGAATATTTTTACCGGGAAATGCGGAAGAAATATGACCTCCTTATGCAGGATGGTGAACCGGTTGGCGGGCAGTGGAACTATGATGCCGAAAACCGCAAGCCACCAAAGGATGATCTGAAGGTTCCTCTGCCTTATAAAGGGAAGACAGATTCCATCACTCGGGATGTTCTTGAATTGGTGGCCCGGCGTTTTGAGAGCCATTTTGGGGATCTCGAACCGTTTTATATGGCTGTTACGCGGGAAGATGCCCTTCAGGTTCTGAAACTTTTTATCGATGAACGTCTCCCGCTTTTTGGTGACTATCAGGATGCCATGATTCAGGGCGAGCCATGGCTATACCATTCGCATATCAGTTTTTACCTGAACTGCGGTCTGCTTCTCCCTCTGGAATGTGTCAGGGCAGCGGAAAGGGCGTATCAGCAAAAAAAGGCGCCTTTGAATGCGGTGGAAGGCTTCGTTCGCCAGATTATTGGCTGGCGTGAATATGTGCGCGGAATTTACTGGCTTAGAATGCCTGAGTATGCGGAAGAGAATTTCTTTGCTGCCAAACGGGAGCTACCAGATTTTTACTGGAGTGGTGATACGGGAATGAACTGCCTTCGCCAGTGTGTCACCGAAACACGGCAGAATGCCTATGCCCACCATATCCAGAGATTGATGGTCCTGGGCAATTTTGCTCTTCTTGCCGGGATTGATCCCCGCTATGTCAACGAATGGTTTCTGATTGTCTATGCAGATGCCTATGAATGGGTTGAACTGCCGAACGTTTCCGGCATGATCCTGTTTGCGGATGGTGGATACTTGGCCAGCAAGCCTTATGCGGCCGGGGGCAGCTACATCAGTAAGATGTCTGACTACTGCAAGACCTGCCGCTATAAGGTCACCAGGAAGAATGGCTCCGAGGCATGTCCGTTCAACTATCTTTACTGGGATTTTCTGGACCGGAACCGGAAAAAGCTTGAGAGCAATCAGCGTATTCGAATGATGTACAAGAGCCTGGATCGGATGGGATACGAGAGAAAAAAAGAAATCCGGGACGACAGTGAAAGATTTTTCAGGAATCTGAATAAAATGTAATCATTAAGCATCTTTTCCATTTTTCAGAAAGGCTGTTTTTTTCGCTTTGTCCCAGTATTTGAAAAATCGTTTGAAGTCATGTTTTTCCGGGATTTGTACAAACGGTTCTGGTCTGATGATTTCAATTTCATGGGTTCTGGTCAATTTTGAAATCAGGCCTTGAATTTCTGTATCCGGTGTAAAAAACGTTGCAATCCCATCTGGTGAAAGAGACGATAAGACTTCCACCGTATCACCCCGGACAATATCCAAAGACATCTGGGATACGGTTTCGTAGATGAAGACCAGCCGTTTGAGAGAATAGGCTCTTTTTCGGAAAAATGGATCATCCCAGATGAAGACAGCTTTGAAGTCATTGCCTGTTGATCTTAGATTTTCATAGCTCTCCGTGAGGTGTTTGTCATGAATCCAGAATAGTTTTTCAGCCACGGGAAGCTCCCAGATTTGGGAACAATCGTGCGGCGATTTCCTCATAGCTGGCATTCAGGATCTGATTGTTTTCAGGACGGGTATCCACGAGACTGCCAAAATATTTATTTACATTATCAAGGTTGAAAATGTAGGGTTTATTGCTGAAGGTACTGGCAATCCATTGCCAGGAAAAATTATTGCTGGCTTCATCACCATCCAGCAGATGCTGGAGAAACCATCTGGCTCCCGCCTGCCATTTGATTCTTCGGAAATGGACGATGTAACTTGCCAGATACATGCGGGCGTGGTTGTGGACATAACCTGTTTCCATCAATTCACTGATGAAAAAGTCCAGGCAGGCAATTCCGGTTTGTCCTGCCTTGATATCTTCTGGAAGTTGCTCGCTGTAATTTTCTGCCCGAAAGCCTGTCTTGTAATCTTCGATATCATTCCAGATCCAATCGGGATGCTTTTCGGCAATTCGCTGCCAGAAATCTCTCCAGGCCAGCTCCTGAATGAATTTGGTAATCAATTCTGGTTTGGAGAAGTTGGAGAGAGCATGATTTCTGATCTGATTGATATCAATAACGCCATGATGGATGTAGGGTGAGAGCCCTGTGACTTTCCCATCACCATAATTGCGGGTTTTTCCGTAACGAAGGGGGTCTATATTCTCTAGCATCTCCTGGGCCTGATTGACTCCGCCAAGAATAGGGGATGATTTGCCTTTGGCCCAGGGAGATAACTCTTTTACATAGGCAACCAGATGGTCCCGATCCCTGAAATCTTTCCTGAGAATCTGTTCGGGCATTATTTGGCCTGTTCCATGGCCATCTGACAGTGTTTCAGGCTTTTGAAACGCCATCTGGCAAACAGGCTGTACACAGAATCAGCGATTGGGCGAAAAAGGGGAAGGGATACGATGGATGCCAGAACCCGCCACAGTTTCATCTGCTTCCAGATGAGTATGAAGGCATCCACACCTTTGTGCAGGTTACCCTGGTGATCCATTACATGCAGGACTTTCAGTCCTTCGACAAGGCTTACTCCAGCTTCTTCGAGTTCGTCCCAGGACTGGGTAATGTCTCGCCAGTCAAAAACTTCAGCCGGTGCGATCCTGCGGTAGTAGTCGATCTCTTTGGAGCATAACCCGCATTTGCCATCATAAAAAACTGTAATCATCAAAACCTCATGAAAAAGACTGCATCAGAAATCAATATACCGGCAGTTGGCTTTTTTCCCCATTCAAGTTCAAAATCGGGTCAGGTTTTTATCTTTTAGGCAGAATTTTTAAAAAATTCGATAGAATCCGGATTGTCAGGCTCTTCTGATGCTGGATGTACCTAGCCAATCCATTTTTGGGCCAAAGTGAAGTAAAGCGGGATTCCCAGTCCTAAATTAAAGGGCAGGGTAATTCCCAGTGCTGCCGTCAGGTAAAGGGCAGGATCGGCTTCGGGGATACTGGTTCTTAGCATGGCGGGAGCGGCAATATAGGAACCACTGGCTGCGAGTGTTCCTAGAGTAGCTGCTCCTCCGGGACCCATACCGGTGGCTTTGCCCAGGAAGACTCCCAGAACTCCAAGAGCAATCGGAAGCAGAGTTCCAAAGGGAATCAGAAAGGGCAGACGGGACCGGGCTTCGCGGATAGTGTTGGCAGCGAGAATGCCCAGTTCCAGAAGGAAAAAGACCAGAAAGCCTTCCATCGGGATGATGAATCCTGCCTTGAGACTTCCCAGGGCCTTTTCCGTGCAGAGGCTTCCAATCAGAAGCCCACCTACCAGAAGAAGGATGCTCTGGCCACACAGGGACTCATGAATCACGGCCCTGAAGCGATTGCCTCCGGATGGCTTGTGACGGGAAACCAGACCCAAAGCCAGAATCAGAGCCAGCATCTCGAGAATGACCAGAATGATCGGCAGGGTGGCATCCACTTTCAGGGAGGCGGTATCAGCGAACTGAAGGCCAGCCATATAGGTGACAGCAGAAACCGAACCGTATGTTGCGGCCATTCCGGCTGCATTGGGAACATCCATCAGGCCGATTCGCCGAGCAATCCAGTAGGCAATCAAAGGACTGGTCAGGCCAATGGCGGCGCCAGCCAGAATCTGGATCATGGGGAGATCGGCCCCGTAGCGCATGGCAATACCGCCCTTTAAGCCAATGGCAAACAAGAGAACCATGGAAAGGGCATCATGAACCGGTGCCGGTACCTTCAGGTCACTTCTTACCAAAGCAGCAAAACCACCCAGAGAAAAGCCAATAACTCCCGGATTGGTAAGATTTTCTAAAAAAGCAATCATAAAGGTTTAGGAAGTAGTGGGTTCTGACGCAGTCTATTCCTGCATCCACAGGCTGTCAAATCACTGTTGCCTGATCCTTTCGGTGTTTTTCGGATTTATCGTTACATTGTCAATTGTTCAGGGCTCATTCAGAGCATAAATCAGATCCCCGAGGAGGGGTTCGAGGAAATATCCCAGAATGGTTCTTTGTCCAATCAGGATAGAAGCCATGACCTGAAGGCCAGGCTTGAGAGGGTAGGGGTTGGCCTCGGTTCCGAAATAGTCCTGGGTGGGGGCAATCTGGACCAGATAGTAGGGGCCGGTTTTGGGATCGGTGAGGGCGTCCGGACTGATATGAAGAACCGTACCATCAATTGGAGAAATTCCGCTCATACTCGTGGACATAAGGCTTAAGCGGACCTTCTGACCGGGGTGAACGAATCCGACATCGCCGATGTGAAGCCGGGCATTCAGAATCAGGGACTGGGTGTTGGGAACCAGGGTCAGAAGGGTTCCACCAGGAGGAACGACTCCTCCGGAAGTGACGTAGAAAAGGCTCAGGACGGTACCTTTCACCGGAGCGCGGACAATGGTCCTTTCCCGGCTGTCGCTGACTTTTCGCATTCTTTCATCGAGGGAAGACTGTTCAATCAAAGCTTCGGCAAGATCCTTCTGAAGGGATTCCTCGTGCTTGAACTCCAGGCTCTTAAGGGCTGTTTTTGCCTCATTCAGAGCGGTTTTGGTACGGGAGAGCTGAGAGTTCAGAGTCTGAATTTCAGCCTCAATCTGACCTTCCTCCTTCAGGAGGTTGAGGTGATCAAAATCATTGACCAGCTGTTCATTCAAAAGTCTTTCACTGATCTGAACCTGCTTTTGAATCAGCTCCATGCGCTTTTGCATTCCATTCAGACGTGCCTGGGTTTCCTGCTCTTCCTGGGCTTTTTGTTCCACACGGAGTTCATGTACCTGCTTTTCGGAAAGAAATCTCTGTTTCTCCGCCTGAAACACTGCCAGGGCAGACTGATGCTGGGAAGGCCACTGCCGGATCATCGCCGGATCCACCTCAAAGGTCTGAGCCCGCTTCAGCTGAGCTCTGAGGCGCAGAATACTGAATCCTATCGAGGCTGCTTTCACGGCAATCTCGGCCATTGTGGCATCTGATGCCGTGGGAGAGAGCTCATACAAAGGCTGATTGGCTTCTACCTTTTCGCCTTCCTTCACAAAGATCTTTTCAACAATTCCTCCCTCAAGATGCTGGATTCGTTTGAGTTGTCCTTCCGGAATGACTTCGGCTGGAGCGTGGGAGGCAATGTCCAGAGGAGCTACATAGGCCCAGATGAAGAAGGCCAGGATTGTGGTGGAGAGAATCCAGATGGTGAGGCGGGTTCTCATCATTCCTTCTTCTCCCTTACCAGAAGCCTGTGGCCGGGGCCGTTTTCCAGTGCCAGAACCCAGTCGGCGGAGTTCAGAATGAAGGGTTCATTGCCAGCAATCACAATGGTTTTCTTCTGGGAGGCGAGATGGTTCAGGATGGCTGCTACGGCCTGAATTC
Source organism: uncultured bacterium (assembly GCA_964503595.1). Taxonomy (GTDB): domain Bacteria; phylum Muiribacteriota; class UBA6191; order UBA6191; family UBA6191; genus CAZDAM01. The sequence goes on along the minus strand of CAZDAM010000007.1, from coordinate 7,189 downwards.
CGGCCGGATCAAGTCCTTCGGTGGGTTCATCCATGAAAATCATCTGGCTGGAACCAACCAGAGCCCGTGTCAGGGCCATCCGGCGGCGAATTCCGGCGGGCAGATCCTGAGCCTGGCTCTGAATCTTAAGGCCCAGTCCTTCCGGTCTTGACTGAAGAAAGGAAACCAGATCACATAAGGCACAGATCCTGAGAAGCTCCTCGTCCGAAATATCAGGCTGCCGGGCAGTCAGGTTTTCCTTGAGAGTGCCCTCAAAAAAGTGCAGATCCTGGGGAACATAGGCAACCTGGGAGCGCCACCAGTCCGGCACAATCTGGCGCAGTTCCATGCCATCGACTTTCATCATGCCTCCGCCTGGAGAGCGAAGACCACAGAGAAGCCGCATCAAAGAAGTCTTGCCTGAGCCGTTGGGCCCCTGCACGGCAAGAATTCCTCCGGCAGGGATCTTCAGATTGAGGTTTTCAAAGACAGGCAATGGATGAAGGGGAAAGCTCAGGGAGATGGAGATGAGTTCCAGATGGCCCTCAATGAATTGAGGAACCAGTCCTTTCTGGGGTTCGAGTTCCATCTCTCTTAGGCGGTTCAGGGCCTTGAGGGAGCGGCGGGCCTTGGCCATGGTTTCGGACATCGAGGTGATACGGTTAAAAGTCTGGAAGCAGCGCGAAGACAGAATGCTCAGGCCAATCAGGGTTCCGATATCAAGACTGCCTGCCACAACCTGAAGGGCTCCGATGGCATAGGTCATGACTGACAGAAGGGATGCCAGAACAGCCCCGATCTGCTGGAGGACGGATTGCTTCTTGAGAAGATCTCTACGGGCATCTGTAGAAGCATCCTGGCTGTCTGTCCAGGCATTCTTGAGAATGGGCAGAGCCCGGAAAGCTCTCAGGGTTTCTCCGGACTGGGACAGAAAATGTCCGATGATGGCAGCTCTTGAGGTCAGGCGGGCAACACTTTCCGCGGGAGTCTTCAGAATCTGCATACCGGCCAGTGATACCAGCAGGGAGAAAAACACGGCCAGTGTGGTCATGGCTCCAATCGGTGGACAGGCCGCAGTCAGGACCAATAGGTAGAGGCAGGCAAAGGGAGCATCCAGAATGGCTGAGAGATTGGAAGGGGAGAAGGCCTGACTGATCTGAGAAGGTGCGGCCAGGATTTCCCGCTTTTCGGCCGGATTGAGTTCTTCCAGAACCTCATAGCGGCTGAGGCCGAAGCCACTCAGAAGAAGGGAGGAATCCCTGAGATCCCGTTTTTGCTGCCAGTTCTCAAGCAAGGCATTGCGAGCTCTGCGAAGCAGGTTTTCAAACAGGATCGCCAGCAGGACTCCACTGGTCAGGGTGTAAAGGGTTGTATCGATCCCAAGGCCCACATAGCGCCTTAGAATCATGATCGAATATACCGAGGTGGCCAGCCCCAGAATGCTGATGGCGGCACTGCTCAGAAGCAGTTCTGCCATCAGCATCGGGGTGACCCGAAACAGGTCCGAAAATTTCAAGGATCAGGCTCCTGGATGATTTGGATCATCATCGTCCACGCTTGTGAACGCATCATCATGACTGTGATGGGTTTCACTCATGGAAAGGAAAATAGCATAGGTTCCACTGTCGTGGTCAGTCCCGGCTAAATCCTCGGAAGTGGCCATGGAGACCTCGGCATTCTGTACAAGCTCATGGGATCCGGAAGTGTGCTCGCTCCATCTGAGGCGGGCTGCTGCCTGATCATCGTTCTGAATTACGCCATTGGCACTTGAGGACTGGACTCCGGTGGCACTGACTTCGATGGCAAAGTGCTCATCAGCTTCGGCCAGAGTATCCCCAATTGCCTGCAGGGTGATGCGATGGCTGGTTTCATTGGCCTGCCAGGTGAAAGTGCCACTCATGGGTGTTGAGAAATCATTGGCATCAGGAGTGCTTTGCCCGTTGATAGCCACGATTTTCCAGCTGACTTCCATGGAAGCATCGACCTTGCCCGAGCGGAAGACATCAAAGGTGAAGGGATCCGAGAAATCGTTGCCTTCCTTGTGGGTACCGTCCACGGCAACGATCTGAAGAGCCTGATCGTCGTTGGTCACGGTTCCATTGGCTTCGGCCTTTTCCGGATTGAGGGAAGCTCCATTGGAAGGATCGTAAAGCTCAATCTTGAATTTTTCATGACCTTCGGCCAGGGTGTCTCCCTGAATCTGGAACTGAATGGTTTCCAGCCCATCTCCGGAAGCAAAATTCAGCGTCCCTGTGGGCAGATTTCCACCGATGAAGTCCGATCCTTCAAGCCCGCTTCCATCGACTGCGACCACTTTCCAGTGGACAGTTGCAGCATGATTCAGATAGCCGGTTCTCTCTACATCGTAGGAGTAGGATACAGAACCGCTGTTTCCTTCCAGGTGTTCAACCTGGGTGGTTTTGAATCCAATGATACTGTCATCATCCTGAATGGTGCTGGTGGTGTCCGTCTGAATCAGCTGAGCACCCTGGACATTTTCCAGAACCAGCCGGAAGGCTTCATTGGGGCCGAACTGACTGTCTCCAATGACGTTGATGGAGATGGTTTCGCTGGTATGTCCGGCATTCAGGGTCACGCTGCCGGAAGGCAGAACCCCTCCGATAAAATCATCGGTTCCGGCAGCATGATCTCCGGTCCCCACGATTTTCCAGTTGGCAGTGATATTGGAGTTTACCGGTCCCAGAGCTTCAATCTTGAACTGGAAGGCTGTGTTGGTTCCACTGCCTTCAAGCTGGGAAGGAGTCAGGGCAATGGCCTGAATTCCGGCATCATCATTGGTAATGGTGCCCTGGGTGCTACCTTCCAGAACAGAAGCTCCGTTGATGTTACTCAACTCAACCTTGAAGGTTTCATCGGTTTCGGCAATGGTGTCACCCCTGACTCCGACATAAATGATTTTTGAACTTTCTCCGGGAGCAAAATTAATCTGTCCCCCTGGTAAAAAGCCTCCGAAATCATTGCGATCGGCTGCATGGGTTCCGGATCCGGTTACATTCCAGCTTGCGGTTGTGGCTGCTGAAAGGTTTCCGGTTCGGGTGATTTCAAAGCGCATGGCGCTGCCAAAGGAGTTTCCTTCGTTGGCCGAAGCGTCCAGGGCTCTTAGAATGAGGGCTGGTTCGTCATTTACGATTGTGGATGTGACACTGGATGCGCCAGCTTTGAGGGTAGAACCATTGGCGGGAGAATTGAGGCTTAGAATGAAAGATTCGTTGTACTCGGCAACGGAATCCGGCTTCACGGCGATTTCAATTTCCTTGCTGGTTTCTCCATTGGCAAACTGAACGGTCCCGGAAGTTGCGACAAAGTCACTGGCATCCGCAGCGTGATCTCCCTGGCCAGCTACAGACCAGTTGACACTGGTTGCCCCGACTCCATTGGAGCGGGTGACGGTATAACGAAAGGATGTGAATCCGTTGTCTGAAGTACCTTCGTCCTTGGATAGGGCATTCTGGCTCAGACTGATTTCATCATCATCTGCCAGAATGGTCGCGGTAGCCTCATTGACCAGAATATCGCTTCCAGAGGAATTCCCGCTGATCTGGACCTTGAAAGTCTCATCTGTTTCAAAGGTGAAATCAGGATTCAGGGTAATGGTGAATTCCTTGCTGGCTTCCCCGGCATTTAATGTGACCGTTCCCGTGGGAAGAGTCCCATTGGGAAAATCCTGGGCATTTGCTGTTCCGGCAAGAACTGTCCAGTTCAGAGTTTCAGCCGTAGCCGTTGAGCCGGTCCGGCTTACTTTCATGACAATCTGGCCACCGGTACTGTCTCCTTCATGAACCGATGCGGTTACGGCCTGAAGAGTAATATCGGAGTCGTCGTTGGTGATGGTGCTGGAGGCAGTGGCTGTTGTGATCGAGTGACCTGTGGAAGCATCGCTTAGGGTCAGTTTTACAGCCTCGTTACTTTCCACATCCCGATCTCCGGCCAGGGTCAGCTGAACCTGAACTTCGGCCTGATTCGCAGCAAAATTGGCAGTTCCGCTGGTTGCTCCCACAAAGTCGGCAGCAACGGCAGTTGAAGATGCGTCCAAAGCCCATTTAACCGTGCCGGTCTGGTTCAGGTTTCCGGTACGTTTGATGGTGGCTGTCAGGGTTGTATTGCTACCAGTACCCTCACTGATGCTCTGGGGCAGAATGATTTCGTAACCGGCATCATCATTCACGATGGTCCCGGTGCTCTTTGCCTGAGAGATAGTCTGACCGTTTGAAGCATTGAAAAGCTCGACCTCGAACGTTTCATTCCCTTCCAGTACAGAATCGGTAGCCAGAAAGAATGTGATGTCCTGAGTAGAGCTTCCAGAAGCAAAATTCAAGGTCCCGGACGGGAGGTTTCCTCCAACAAAATCTGCTGCCGTGGCTGTTCCGGCAAGCACCCTCCAGCCGACAGTTCCAGCATGATCCACGCTTCCGGAACGGGTTACGGTAAAGGTTGCCTGGGTATTGCCAGTATTCCCTTCTGTAATCTGAACATTCTGGGCAACACTTAAATTGGCATCATCATTTTTGATGACTCCGTCTGTGTTAGTGGCAATGATGGGAGCTCCGGCAGCGTTAGACAGAACAATCTGGAAAGTCTCATCACTTTCCACAATCGAATCGGCAACCAGCTTGAGAGTTACCGATTTGGTGGCCTCGCCCGCAGCAAACTGAACGGTTCCATTCTGAGTACCCGTAAAATCAGCACTGGTGGCCGTCTGGCCCGTAAAATTCAGGTCCCAGTCCACAGATGCGGTTCCTGCGGCTGATCCACTCCTGACGACCTGGAAGGTCAGATCCTTGCTTCCATCACTGCCTTCTTCGATGGTTGAAGGGTTCAAAACGACATGGATCCCGCTGTCGTCATTGACAATGACCCCGGTCTGTTCTGCTCTGGTAATGGAATCACCACTGGCACCGGTACCGGTTGTCAGAGTGATTTTGAAGGATTCGTCGAGTTCGGCATTGGCATCATTCTGGATGGGAATTGTGATGGTTCTGGAGAGTTCATTTCCGCTAAAGGTAATGGTACCGGTCGGAAGAGTGCCGCCAAAATCCTGGGCATTGGCAGGATTGCTGCCGGTACCGGTGATCGCATAATTCAGGGTCTGGTTCTGAACTGTAGCGTGCGTCCTGGTTACCGTGAAGGTGGCATTCCCTCCATTTTCATTAACACTGACTTCGCTCGCCTGAATGGCGAAAGTACTGTCATCATTGTTGATGGTTCCGGTGGCAGTAGCCCGAATCGGATCATCAATATTGTTGAAAGAGGACAGCTGGATTGTAAAAGTCTCATTGCTCTCGCCAATCTCATCGGCCTTTACGGTGAGTGTAATCTGCTTTGTATTTTCGTTGGCGGCAAAATTCAGAGTTCCGTCTATGTCTCCAGTGAAGTCGGAAGCTGTTGTCGTGCCATGAGACAAGGCCCAGTTCATGGCCGAGGTAGCACTCAAATCTCCGCTGCGGGTCACGGTAAAGGTGATGGTTTTATCTGTATTGCCTTCGGTGATCTGGGCATCGGCAATGCTGATCCCGGTATCATTGTTCTGGATGGTAAAGGTCTGGGAATTGGAGGCTGCGGAGCTGTGAATGGTGCCTTTGCCAGAAGTCACGGCTTCCAGAACCAGCTTGAAGGTCTCGTTGTTTTCGACTTTCAGATCGCCCTGAACGATATTCAGGGTAAATTCCTTTTCCGTTTCGTTGGCGGCAAGACTGAATGTTCCGGTTGTGAAGCCTGTGGTCAAATCATCGGCGGATGCGGAATTGGTCCCGGTTCCTTCCAGACGGTACCGAACGCTGACGGCTCCCTGGTAGCCAGTGGTGCTATCCTGGCGAACCAGTTTGACCTTGATGGCTTCGGTGCCACCAGAATCTTTTTCCACAATGGAAGAAGTGGTCGTGGTGATACTGTAGACGTTGTCATCATCCAGAATCCCGGCATTGAAGGTGGCATTCTGAGGCAGATTCGTGCTTGTTGAGCTATCTCCAAAGCGGACATGCTGATCCGAGCTTGAGAGCTGAATGGTGAATCGTTCTGTGCTGCTTTCAATGCTTGAGTCTTTGTTGAAGATATCCAAAGAGACATTGACCGAACTCTGATTGGCAGCAAGCGTAATGGTTCCGTTCATCTGGGTGAAGTCGGAATTGCTTGTACTTGGGCTGCCGGAGTTGGCAATGGTGTAGTTGATGGTGATAGCGTTGTCAGTTCTGCCTGCCCGGGTAATGGTGAAGGTGAAGGGGTCGCCTTCTGAGGAGGTCAGTCTTGGGCTGGTACCGGAGTAACCGGAAACCCATAGCCGGATATCATCATTCTTCTGGATGACGGTAACGGTGTTATGGTTGGCATCAATCCGTCCGGGTCCGATATCAGCAATCTGGGTATAACCGAGGATGTGATTGTTGTAAAAGGTGGATGGATTCAGGCTGCCCTGCTGATAAGGGGCCGGATCCAAAAGCTTGAAAGTCGTTGTAATATCCGATTCCACGACTTTATCTGGAGTGTAGTTCACCGTAACGGTTTTGCTGGTCTGGCCTGCTGTAAAGTTCACCACTCCAAGGCCACGGCTGGAGTTTGTGGTGATGTTGGCCCCATCTCCACTGAAGCTGTACAGGGAGCTGCTCATTCCACTGAACTCGAAAGCTACCTGGGAATTCAGGTTGGTATTGCCGGAACGGGTGATGGTATAGGTCACATTGTTGCCGGAATTGGTTCCTTCATACTCAGAGGACTTGTTGGCCGTGACCGAGAAGGTTGGAATATTGGTGGCATCATTTTTGTCATCATCCAGAATGACATAGGCCAGACTTCCTTCCTTTGTGCTGATGGCAATGTTTCCGGATCCGGCACCAGCCTGGGCATTGCTGAGAGTGACCAGAAAGTGCTCAAACCAGGTTTCTCCAACGGTGTCATTCAGGACATTCAGATCGATAGTCTTGCTGCTTTCTCCATCCGCAAAGTTCAGGGTCCCGGAGAAAGCCTGACCAGCTGCAAAATCGGCAGCTTCTGCCTTGTACCAGTCGGTAGAATCGGAAAGGGAATCCTGAGCGGCGGTTCCATTGCTCTGGAATGTCAAAGCCCAGTTTACCGAAGCTGCTCCGGTGGTATTGCCATCCCGGCGGACGGTAATCTGAACCGGCTGGTTACCTCCATCACTGCCTTCCGTGATGGTTTTGGTGGACAGGGCAAATACGGCTTCATCCGGGAGGATATA
>CAZDAM010000006.1:28808-60172 GCA_964503595.1 uncultured bacterium | reverse complement strand
TTGATGCAATGAATCGATGCTTTTACTTAAACCTTCGATACCTTCCAAAAGATCCGACAAACCAGAACCGCGGATTCTACGCTGGTACTTGGCGTAGTACTTCAGAAGGGCTCTTTGATTCCGCAGTTTTCCGGAGACAAAAGCCGCTGCAATCGCCTGGGAGTCCTCACTGCGGGCAAACTGAAACTGGCACTCTCTAACCCTGCTCACAGCATGAGAATGTAAACCATGCAAAGCACTGGTGGTATCCGGCGAAAGTCCGGTCACAAAAATTTTGATTCCACGCTGTGCACAGGCAAGAATCAAGTCTGATGAAAGACTGACCCCTCGCTTCAGAATATGAATCGTGCGCAAACGGCTTAAGGGAAATTCCTTGCGGGATTCCCCTTCCTTGACCACAACCCTGGCTCCTGTCAGACCAAGGCTTGCGCCAAATTCACAAATGGCCAGATGTCGCATCCGCTATTTTTTGATCGGCCTGGCATACTGAAAATACAGATCCTTCATGCTTGCCTTTCCATTGCTTACATAGCGAATATGAATCCAGTCTCCCAATTCCTGAATGCGGATTTTTCCATCCCTGCTAGGATAATCAAAAACCTCTTCTCCCAGAAATGCCTCCTTGAAGGATCCCGTCATTTTCATTTCAGAAGGATATTCCATCAGAGAAAGTTTTCGATTGGAAAAAAGCGGAAGAATCTCTTCTTCAAAAACAGGTCTTGCCACCGCCAATGTAACCCAGAAACGGGTATTTGCCTTTTCCAGAAAGAAGGATTTAACTCTTCCTTCCTGAGACTTTGGAACCGGCATCTCAAAGGCTTTTCCGCTGGGAACATATTCACGAGCAACAATCCCACCCCCAACAGGACTGATATTCTTGCTGGCATAAACCGGATGAATCGAATCTACCGATTTATTGACTTTCCCATTATGAACCGGATGCCCTGCCTTAAAACTACCCTCAACAGACTGGGATTGGTGCATCTCCTGGTCCAACCAGCTTTTGCGACGAATCCTGAAAATACCGCTTGGACTCTCAAGAACTGGCAAAGAAACCACCCGCTTTCTAGGACTGTGGTTTCTCTTGCTTTGGTCATCAAAACATTTCAGGCCCGGTAAAATCTCCTCTTCAAACCGGGCAAGTTCCGTAATTCCATGACTCTTACAAAGAGAAACTATTTTCTGCCAGTCACGGGCAAAAGGCAGGTTCAGTTTGCCCTTGAGGGCTTTTTTGGCCCCAGGAGCCTTCAGATCAAACTTCTTTTCCAGCTTCTTTGCATCCATTCCGGTGTAAGTCTTCTTCAAAGGATCAAAAAGCACCGAAGAAACTGGTTTTTTTACCGTAAAATACCTCAGCCCATCCACCAGTTGCAGCGCTTCCTCAGAAAGACGGTTGGCCAGAATATCCTCATGAACCCGCTTGCGATCCAGATCTGCCGTAATCCAGCCTTTGTGCCCTGACATATCAAGCCAATCCTCAAAGCGATCTGGCACATTAAGACCCCGGACCCGAAGCCAGGGCCTTAAAGTCTCATAGGCACTGGCAAGAACACCCTTACTGGCTTCCAGCATATTCCTTGGCTCAAACCCGAATCCGAATTTATCTGAAGTCGCCAGTAATGGCAGATAGCGCTCCGCATACATGCCTGCTTTATATAAAGAACTGGAGGCCGGGTTTTTTCTTTCCTGTTTGGAAGTGGATTCCAGAGTTTTTAGCCTGGTCGTTCTCTTGGAAAAATCAGCCATACATTCTTCAATTTCCTGGGGAGAATCAGGAGCATGTTCAGCCTGATTCAATTCTTTCATGGTGCGTAAGCCTTCCAGCAACACCAGTTGGGCATCAATCACATGGCTGTAAGCCGATTGGGATTCCCCCTTCGTGAAAGAATCCGGCAACCAGGCCCTTAGCCAGTGAACTTCCCTGGCATCCACCTGATGAAAACTGAAGCTGAACTCCTGCCTGGGACCCATCCCTTTCAGAAGTTCCTGGCGAAGACTCCTCAACAGATATTTCTGAGTACCATTAACCCTGCTTTTCTGCTGATTCTGAAGGCCGCGCAAAACCCTCATCCGCAAGGCTTCATCAAACAGAGAAAGCCGTAAGAGATTGCGCTCACGAGGCTTCAGGTTTCTAATATCCTGCCAACTGTTTTTTTCCTGAACGGAAATCACTTCTTCAGCTTCTTTCAAAAGAACATCCGTATTGGCATTGCCAAAAACTCTGGATAGCCAAAGCGCACTGAGATCCGAAAGAGTCGCTATCCTGGCCAGCTTGTCCCGGTTTTTGGAAGCCTTCACCAGGACCAGATTGATTTCTGCATTGAAAACTGTGCCGTAATTCTTAAGCGACCAGGCTCTGGGTAGAATATGATCCACCTCCCCAGAGTCTAAATTCACACCCTGGCCCGAATAAGGACAAAGACTCATTCCATCGGCTGCAATCCGGTCTTTTTTGTCCAAAAACTCTGCGGTCCAGTCTTCCTGAACAGCCTGTCCCAATTTTTCAAATTCCTCCCTTTTCTTCTTATTCTTCTGTTTGATTTCACTGAGTTCCGCACTGAATTTGAAACGGTTCTGCTCGGCGATCAAAGGAATATGAATTTTCCCTTCCGTCTTCTCAAGTTGCGCGAGCTTGGAAGCTGCTATCTCACGAGCCTGAGCTTCCAGACTGCGACGCAAAAAACCATCAAAGGGGCGAACAGGCTGGGCGGGAAGCCGGGAGGCATAAGCCTGTTCCTTCTGAAAAACAGCCGAACGCACGGCATTGTCCAAAGTGGAGATTTCCGTTGTGCGACTGAAACCGTGAATATCGGTGGCAAGCAGGTTATGAATCTGGGCAAAGGAAAAAATCGAGGAAAAGCGTTTTTCTGCGCCTTCCGGCAAGCCCAGTTTCTGAGCCAGTTTTTTGGCTTCTTTTTCACAACCTGATGCAAGTTGTTTCAGTTTCCTGTCTCCACCATCCAATCTGGTTTTAAGTTCTCCCCCATAGTCTTTCTGAGCTGAAGCCGCATCTGATGCCACCTTTTTTGTAATCCCCAGAAGTTTTTGCCAACCCGTACCACGAAGTCCTTCCTGATCTGGCAAAGAAGGGTGGTGAATGGATACCCCAAGAATCGCGGCCAGATGATTTCTCACCAACTTGCTTTTACGAGGAGGGTGTCCCGGCTCCTGAAACAGAAGGTTCTGTTCCTCATCCTCAAACCATTCTCCCTTACGGGCACGAAAAACTTCCTGGTAATAGCTGTGAGCAAGCCTTGAAAATTCCAAAGCTGCATCGCTTCCAAGATGGCTTTGAAGGAGAGGGCTCTCTCCTTCATTTCTGACATTCAACCTTAGGCGATAAGGGCAATGCCCACCAGACCGATCCAGTAAAAACTGAAGAACTCTGGCCAGGTACCAGTCCTCTGAGGTTTTAAGTTCTGAAGTGTTTTTAGAAAACCCGGCCCAGGATTCCTGCTTTTCCTGGCAAAGCCCCTTCAATGCCTCAGCATATTCTTTCAGATAATCCTGATTTTCCTCCGCCAGACGATCCACCCAACCCCTCCAGTCCGGGAACTTCTGATTGAGGGAAGAAATTGAAAGAATCAGGGCCTGACTCTTTGGGGGACGACGATTGTTCTGATCTTCAAAAGGAGGAATAGAATCTTCGGCACAAAGGCCCATCAAAGCATCCATCACTCCTTGAATTTCAATTTCCTGAACAAGCCTCCTGGCCCTTTCCTTTTCATCCGGGGATTTGGTGTGCCAGCTTTTCACCCAGCGTACAAATTCCTTCTGAAAGCGCTTAGGATTCCACCGATCTTCAGCTTGATGAGAAGGATCATTGAAATACCTCCTCAAAGGGCGTAACTGAAGATTGCACACATGGCCAAGCAGATTCAAAAAAGCCCCAGGCTCCAGTTGAATCCGCTCTATTTCATCGCGAAGAGGTTGAAAATCAGGATGTTCTCTTAGATCTCTGGCAACCAGCTTCAGGTATTCCTTACGGTGATAGTGCCCGGTTTCCTCCGCTTTTTCCATGCTCAAAAGAGCTTTTTCCAGCTCCCCTATGGCCTTGCTCCTGTTTTTGATTTCTTCTTTTTTCAAGGCGATTCGTCGGGACAAATCTCCCGCATCCCTGGGATCCAGCTGCTCCAGAACTTCCACAATCGAGAGACTTCCATCAAAATCATCAGGAAGGTGCTCTTCCAGCCATTCCTTTTCAGCCTCCAGAGCATCAACAGTTTCATCAGAAAGTTCTGCCCCTAAAAAGGTATAACCCCGGCGGTTCATCAGATTGCTGATAAGCGTCTGGTGTTTTGCAAAATCAAGCTTCAGCTCATGAAGACAAATCAGTCGAAACAGCCTTTTCGCCAGTTTTCTACGCTTCAGATTCCGGCGGGTATGTCGGGCCTGCCTTCTTTTCACCTGTGACAAGGTCAACTTTTCGGCATCCACCATGACAACCTGATTTTTCAGATCACCTTCTCGAAAATCCCCTCCATCCTCATAGTGAAGGCAGGCAATCCCGGTATTCTTGCCGCCAAGATCAATCGCAACAGGTGAAATCCAATTCTTCATTGACGCTCCTTTTTTCCAAAAACCAGCGAGTCATAGCATAGTCGGTATGACACCAGATGTCAGTGCAAAAATAAAAATTCAGAATCTGATTCTACCCATGAGACAGAAAGTGTCGTATAAAAGCAGGCTTTTTCAGAAGACATACATGTTTCAGAGACGCCTTTTAAGCCTCTGTTCGCTGCCTAAAATGGACAGAAAAAGGAGTACGGGTATGCCTGTGAAGAGAATGTCAAAGGAAAGGGCCAAGGATGTTTTCGACGGCAAGATCGTCTTCGGTGGTGGAATCCTGAATCCCGTGAAGAAGCCATCAGAACAGCCGGGTCCGATTCAGGAAACAACCTCTAAAAATGGAAAACGCGGGTAAGAAATTCTGAGCCCCTTACAGACTCACAATCAAAGCTCACTACAGGAAGTTCCGGATTTGAAGCATCCAAAGCAGCGATGATGCCTAAGCATGACTTTTTCTGGCATAGCCTCAGATAAACTTGCCCCCATCACATAGTCCGGATCATCATCCACGAGCGTGCAGGCATAGACCTGCATCTGATCATCTTTCTTCACAATCATCTTGCTGAAACTGCACATGAAGGCTTCCCGCTGCGGCCGGGTTTTGTAAGTTCTCATGCAATTTTCCGTAATCTCCGGAACCTCAGGACTGGAATCGGGCAGATGAAGCTCAGGGAAGGAAACGATCAGAGTCGAATCAGGAAGTCCGGCCTGTTCGAGATAAGGGCGATAAGCCGCATTCAGGGCCTGGGTATTTTCCCCCTCCTGATGCTGGCGGGCAATTGACACCCGAAAGCCCTGCCGGTAAAGCTCTCCCATGGTCTGAAGTGATTTGAAGAAGCTGCCCTCACCCCTTCCGGCATCATGCCGGGCCGGATCCGGAAAATCCAGACTGACCCGAAAGGACAGGGCATGGGGTTTATTCCGGAGTGGAAGGATTTCCTTCAGACGACCCCATAAGGGATTGGTGGCATTGCTTAAGACCAGACAGGGTTTGAGATTCAAGGCGTAGTCCAGAATCGCCACCATATCCTTGACCATAAAGGGCTCGCCACCGGTGAAAGAAAACTGCTCGACCCCAAGATTCAGGGCTTCGTCCATGAAAGGAATCGCATCTTCAAGTCGGATGGATTGCAGGCGATGATTGCCCGGAAAAGACCCCTCAAAACAGAAGGGGCAACGCAGATTGCAGGTCGTTCCGGTGTGAAACCAGAGTTCCTTCAGACTTTGGGGCTGAATATAGCCTCGAGGTTCCCCTTGTGAGGTTTTCAGCCAGGATGCATCACGATTCACGGCTTCTTTCTTTCCTTCATGCCCAGATGCACCAGGGCATCGCCTTCCCGAATCAGACCTTCCGTCACAAGACCAATCACCCAGGCCCGATAGGGAGCAGCCACTTCCACCGTTTCACGACCCATTGGCTGATGAATAAGATAAAGCGGAGCCCCGGCCTCCACGTAGGCCCCAGGCTCCACCAGGCGTTCCATAATGCCTCCAGAGACCGCCCGAAGCCAGGTGGAGTGCTTCAGCACTTCGCTTTTCGGTACCGGCTCGGCAACGGGCTCGATCATCTCCAGCCAGGCCATCACATTCAGAACCCCTGAAACGGCAACTTCGGTGGAGTGGGAGTCCGTGCGCCTCGCTTCTCCAGCCTCATAGAGAAGGTAGGGTTTGTCCCTGGCATGACACAGGGCCCGTAGAGAGCCTTCTATCTGGGAGGACTGGATCATCAGGGGAGCCCCAAAGGCCTGTCCCATCTGATAAACCGCTTCGGATTCTTCCTTCCAGCTCCCCCGGGTCTGGGGAAAATTGGTGCGTCCAATGGCCGCGGAATGCAGATCGATCACATGAGTTCCATCCGAGACAATCTCCCGGAAAATCAGATGGGCATGGCGTGAGGCTTCGCTACCGTAAGGGCTTCCCGGAAAACTGCGATTCATGTCCTTGCGATCCGGGAAATAACGCGACTGGCGTACAAAGCCAGGGGGATTGGCAACCGGAACGATCACCAGAGTACCGGATCTGGGCTGAGCTCTTGGCGAAGAGATCAGACGGCGGGCAGCCAGAACCCCACTGATTTCATCCCCGTGTACTCCGGCCAGCACAATCAGAACCGGGCCTGATTTGTGGCTGCGGGCCACATAGTAGGGAATGGTCGCTTCTCTGCCGTCAAAACCGGTTCCAGCATGCAGGGAAAACCAGGAACTTTCTCCTTTTCCGGGAAGTTCAAGAGCCGACCCTTGAGTCAGCAAGAGTAAAAACCCTAAAATGATGAGACGAATGAGCACGAATCCTCCCAGAAGCTGATCTTCCCATACCTGAATTTGATATGCTATATGCCCATCATGGATTCCGTTAAATCCTGCCCAATGTTAAAAGCTTTTGCTGTTTTTCTGTCCGCGATTGCCCGCCCTCTTCAGCTGATTCTGGGGAGTACTCTGGGAATGCTCGTCTATTCACTTTTTCCCCGTGCCCGCCTCACTGGCAGAATGAATCTCGTTCGTGCCCTTCCCCATCTTAAAAATCCGAACAGGATCCTGAGGCAGAGCTTTCGTCATTTTGGACAGGCCCTGCTGGAGTGCTTTCTCCTGCCTGTTCATCGCTGCCGCTTCTCTTCTTATGTAAAATACCGGAATGAAACTCTTTATCGGGAAACCGTCAGGGAAGGTAAAGGTGCAATCCTGCTTTCCGCCCACATGGGAAACTGGGAATACGTCGGCTCCCTGTGCCGTTTTGCCGGTCCGGTTCACGGTCTGTTTCGCCAGCAGAAGAAACTTCAGTCCACAATCCTGAAACTCCGCGAGTGTACGGGAATGAAACCCCTGGATGTGAAGCAAAGCCTCAAGGAAGCCGTGAGGGCTTTAAGGAAGGGTCATGTCTGTGGAATTGTCGGGGATCAGTTCCGGGAAAGCGAGCATTCCTTTTTTGGGTATCCCACCCATTTTCCAAGTGGGGCCTACCGGCTGGCCGTCCAGACTCAGTGCCCCATCATTCTGGCTCTCTGTATCCGAAAAGGCCATGATCTTGTTGTGGAAGTCCTGGAGGTATTGAGGCCAGATCCCTCTCTTCCAAGAGAAGAGGCCATTTCAGATCTGCAAAAAAAATATATCCAATGGCTTGAATCAACTATTCTTCAGTATCCAGAGCAATACCTCTGGATGAGGGATTTCTGGGATTTGTATCGTATCCATTCCGGCAAAGACATCAAACCCGTTGACACTTGCCCGGACACACCGTTAAATGATACGAGATGAATGGCATTAAAGATAAAAAGATCGCTTTGATTGGTCGGGGAAAAACCGGTTCTGAAATTGCCCGGATGCTGGAAGGCTGCTCTCTTGAGATTTTTGATCAGGAGCGAAAGCCGAATGCAGCAACCCTCAGAGATTTTTCTGCAGCCGTTGTACTGGTACCCGGAAAAGCCCTTCAGGAACTCATCCCGATTTTTCTGGAAAGCAGGGTCAACGTTCTCACTGGACTGCCTTCCGAAACGTCCCCCCTTCCAAGTTATCTCGATTTTGCCATCAAACAGACCCAGGCCCGCTGGATTGTTGCCGCCAATTTCAGTCTGGGTATGACCATCATCCACGAAGCCATCCGCATTCTGAAGCACTCGGATCTCCTCTTCCCTTCCGTTTCCTTTCAGGTCAGGGAAGTTCACAGCCGGGAAAAATCCGAAAGAGCAGGCCAGACCAGTCAGCAGTGGTTGGAATGGCTGAATCGGGACTGCGAGCTCAAAACAGAAAGAATCGGGAATGTCGTCGGCATTCATGAACTGATTCTGAAAGCTGAGGATGAAGAAATCACTCTGCGCCACCATACTCATCACCGTCGCCACTATGCTCACGGTGCAGTCTGGGCCTTAAAGCGTCTCTTCAGCGAGCCGGCTTTGCCGTCCGGACTTCACCGGTTTGAAGAGTTGACCCGCCGCGAGCTTCTCCGTAAATAAATCTAGCGGACCGTATATCGATTTCTGGCATGCAGCCAGCGGGGAGCCGGGACCTTGCGCCGTCCCCACATATCCATGACAGGCTGAAGTTTAATACCCTTCAGATATTGTTCACTGCGATAGCTGTACTGGGGCCAGGTGGTATGAGTTGCACGGCGATGCCACTGGCGATTTGCGTACCAGTCATAGGTTTTCTGGCGGGCCTCCCGGTCGTAATCCCGTTTCCAGGTCTGGTAGAACGCACGCGTGTGAACAATCGGGCGAGCCTGAGCCTCAGAGTGAACCGGCAATATCAGACACAGGATGAGTTGGAGTAGCAGCTTCTTCATCATGATTTTTCCCTTCTGCTTCTGCCCTGGCAAACTCAAACCGTCGAATTCGCATGGGGGGAAAATTCCGAAGAATCAGGCGATTTTCCTGCTGATTCAAAGCCAGAAAATCCTGCATCAACCGACAGGACTCACCCAGTTCTTCTTTCCCCAAAAGCCGGGAGATCAACCCCCGGGCCTCCAGTGACAAGGCGTACTCCAAACTTAGCAGGACACCGCCGGGAGTCACAAGGCGAGAATAAATCCGAAGAACATTCCTGACATCATCCAGAGGAAAATTGAGCACAGGGAGGCAAGAAACAACAAAATCGAAGGGATCATCCCATTCCATATCCTGAAGAGGACCTTCATGAAGACGAAACTTCACCCCTTCAAGATAAGGCTTCCAGACGCCTTCGACCTGGCGCTTCAGAATCCGGGTGAAATTGGGCATAATTTCCACCAGAACCAGTTCATCTCCCGGTTTCAGGCTTTGCACAATCTGATCTGTAACCGCCCCGGTTCCAGAACCCAGCTCAATGATCCTCAAAGGCCTGTCATCAGGGCGATCCATCCATTTCACCAACTCCATACCCACAACCGGGAAGGACGGCAGAATCGCTCCCACGTCCTTCCATGCGGTGAATACCTCTGAAACAAAACTGAAAGCTCGGCGCATCACACCTCAGTCGCGGGTCAACTGACGATACTTGATCCGATGAGGCTGATCGGCTTCGGCACCCAGGCGTTTTTTACGATCTTCCTCATATTCAGAATAGGTTCCATTGAAAAATGTCACCTGAGAATCCCCCTCAAAAGCCAGGATATGGGTTGCAATGCGATCCAGAAACCAGCGATCGTGAGAAATCACAACGGCACAGCCAGCGAAGTTCTCCAGAGCGTCCTCAAGGGCGCGCAGAGTGTTGACATCCAGATCATTGGTTGGCTCATCAAGAAGCAGGACATTGGCTCCTGATTTCAGCATACGGGCCAGGTGAACCCGGTTTCTCTGACCACCGGAAAGTTCTGAAACCTTTTTCTGCTGATCGGAACCGGCAAAATTGAAACGGCCTACGTAGGCCCTGGAACTGACTTCCCGCTTCCCAAGCTGCAAAACCTCTGCTCCATCAGAAATCACTTCCCAGACACTTTTGCCTGGAGTGAGATCATCCCGGCTCTGGTCCACATAGGCCAGCTTGACCGTCTCACCGGTACGGATATTGCCCTGATCCGGTTTTTCCTGACCTGTCATCAGGCGAAACAATGTGGTTTTCCCGGCACCATTGGCACCGATCACCCCGATGATTCCCCCTGGAGGCAGGTTGAAATTCAGATTCTCATAGAGAAGCTTGCCATCAAAAGCCTTACTTACACCTTTGAATTCAAAGACGATATCTCCAAGGCGTGGTCCGGGAGGAATATAGATCTGAAGCTCTTTTTCACGCTTCTCCTGATCTTCATTCAGAAGCTTCTCATAAGCCTGAACTCTGGCCTTGGACTTGGTCTGCCTTCCCTTGGGAGACATCCGGATCCACTCCAGTTCGCGCTGAAGAGTCCGACTTCTCTGGGCCTCGGATTTTTCTTCCTGGGCAATTCTCTTCTGCTTCTGATCCAGCCAGCTTGAGTAATTGCCTTCCCAGGGGATTCCCTCGCCACGATCCAGTTCGAGAATCCAGCCGGCCACATTATCCAGAAAGTAGCGATCGTGAGTCACGGCAATGACAGTTCCGGCATAGCGCTTCAGATGCTGCTCAAGCCAGCCCACGGATTCTGCGTCCAGATGGTTGGTCGGCTCGTCCAAAAGCAGAATATCAGGTTTTTTCAGAAGCAGACGGCACAAGGCTACCCGACGTTTTTCTCCACCGGAAAGGTGTTTCACATTCTGATCGGCGGATGGACAGCGCAGGGCATCCATAGCCTGCTCCAGTCTGGAGTCCAGATCCCAGGCATCCAGTTGGTCCAGACGCTCCTGAACATCTCCCTGACGCTTGATCAGCTTATCCATATCGGAGTCGCTCATCTCTTCGCCGAATTTCATGTTGATCTCATCAAATTCCTTAAGAAGATTCACCGTCTCCTGAACCCCTTCCTGCACAATTTCCCTGACTGTTTTGGAAGGATCAAGCTCAGGCTCCTGCTCCAGATAACCAATGCTATAGCCCGGAGCCAGTACGGTTTCCCCATCAAATGCAGGATCCACACCGGCCAGAATCCTAAGAAGGGTGGATTTACCTGAACCGTTCAGACCCAACACCCCGATTTTGGCCCCATAAAAATAGGACAGGGAGATATTCTTCAAAACGGGTTTTCCCTGATAGGTCTTACTGACCCGAATCATGGAATAGATGATTTTATTGACCGGTTCTTTTGCCATACTGGACTCCTTAGAGGTGGAGCGGAATTTTAGCCCTGCATTACCTCCTTTGCAAGGTCTCCCCGCCGATGGGCCCACATTTCGTAAAGCGGTGGCAGGATGAGCAGGGTCAAAAGAGTCGAACTTAAAAGTCCTCCCAGAATCACGGCAGCCATCGGTGCCTGAAGCTCGTTTCCCGGAGCATCCCGGTTCATGACCAGAGGTACAAGACCAAGAGCCGTCGACATTGCTGTCATCAGAATCGGCAAAAGCCTTTCCCGACTCCCCTGAATAACACTGTCCCGAAGATTCTGTCCTTCCTGCCTGAGTTCATGATAGCGCTCCATCAGAATGATTCCGTTGCGGGTTGCAATCCCAAAGAGGGTGATAAAACCCACCAGGGAGGACAGGGAAAGGATTTTTCCGGTCAGAGAAACCGCCAGTGCTCCACCAATCAGGGAAAGCGGCAGAGTCAGAAGAGTCAGAAAACCCAGACTGGTCGACTTCAGAACCAGATTCAGAAGCAGCCACACAACCATCAGGGAAACCAGAGAAAATGTGGCAATCTTCAGACTTGCCGAACGCTGAGCCTCAAACTGACCCCCGACTTCATAGCGAATCCCTGGAGGCCAGTCCATCCCGGCCAGCGTTTCTTCCACGGCTCGCGCTGCACCGCCCAGATCCTTGCCCTGAAGATTAGCCTGAATCAGAATGCGCCTCTCCCGATTTTCCCTGCCGATTCGATTCGGGGCCCGGTGATAGCGAATATCCATGACATCCCCAAGTACCAGCTCTTCGCCTTCCGAAGTGTAGACAGGAAACTGCTTCCAGTCTTCCCGCTGATAGCCTGAAGTCTCATAGCGCAAAAGAACCGGAATTCTGAGGGTATCACTCAGAATCTCCGAAACTTCGGCTCCGCCAAAAAGCATCTCTGTCTGAAGAGCAAGTTCCTTGGGACTGATCCCGAATTCGGCCAGACGTTCAAAGCGTGGAACAAAACGCAGTTCGGGCTGTTCGGACTGCTGCTCCACACTCAGATCCGCCAGGGATGAAAGCTCGGAAAGCTCTGCTCGGGCACGCATGGCCCAGGCCTGGATTTCAGCCAGATTTTCTCCAAAGATCTTGATCACAATTGCCGAGCGGGCTCCGGAAAGAATGTGATCGATGCGATGGGAAATCGGTTGTCCCACATTGAAATTCAGCCCGGCGATATCCTCCAGACGATGGCGGATCCGGTTGATGAGAACATCCTGAGTACCTTTCTCAAGATCCAGAACGACCTCGATTTCACTCATTCCGGGATCGACAGCATGGGCATCCTGTTCAGCTCTTCCCGTTCTTCGGGAAACCTTCAGGACTCCCGGCAGATCATCCAGAGCCTTTTCTGCTTCCCGGCCAAGACGGCTGGCCTCACTTAATGAGGTTCCGGGAAGAGTTGAAACTTCAATCGTTAAGGCACCTTCCCGGAACGGAGGCAGGAAGGTTGTACCAAAGCTCATCAGCCAGGGAACCGCCATTACACTCAGACAAAAGCCCATGAATACGGTGTAAACGGAATTCTGAAGCACCCAGTCCAGCATCGGCTGGTAGATTTTCTTGAGCATCCGGCTCAGGAAACTCTCTGACTCCCCTCCTCCCGGATTCAGCCAGAAAACCCAGGCCGGTACAATCAGCATGGCGGTAAAGAGAGAAACCACCAGAGCCAGCACATAGGAAAGTCCAAGAGGACGAAAGAGCTTCCCTTCCACCCCGGAGAGAAAAAACATGGGCAGGAAAACCACGACAATGATCAGGGTCGCATAGACAATCGAACCCAGAATCTGGCGCAGCGAAGCCCGGATCACTTCAAAGCGGGCATGCCCCTCACCCCGGAAGGAGCGCAGATGACGAACGGCATTCTCCACAAAGACAATCGCATCATCCACCAGAGCCCCCATGGCAATGGTGAGCCCTCCCAGAGTCATGGTATTGATGCCGGAACCCATCCATTCCAGAATCAGGGTAGCTCCAATCAGGGAAATCGGGAGGGCCAGAAGACAGATCACCGAGGCCCTGATGGAGCCCAGAAACAGAATCACAATCAGAATGACCAGAAAACCGCCCTCAAGAAAGGCCTTTCCAAGACTCTTCATGGCATGCTCAATGAAATTCTGCTGGCGGAAAAGATCCGTGTGAAGCTCTACCCCCGCGGGCAATTCCTGCCTGATATTCTCCAGCACCTGATCCAAAGCCCTGGTAACTTCCAGAGTGTTGGAGCCGGGCTGCCTGGCTACACTCAGCACCACGGAACCATGGCCCATCACCGAAGCCTTTCCAATCGGCTGTGAAGTCGACCAGCCAACATCGGCAACATCGGAAAGTTTCAGACCGTCCCTTCCCAGAGGCAGATTCCGAATCTGATCCAGACGGTTGGCCCGCCCCATCGAACGAACCAGAAAGGACTGCGGACCATTCTCCAGCCAGCCACCGGAGGCGGTACCATCCAGATTCGCCAGAACCTCTTCCAGTTCCGAAGCCGCCACCCTGTATTCCGCCATGACCTCCATTCTGGGAGTGATCCGGACCACCTGCCGGCCACTTCCAATCACGGTTACCTGAGCGACACCATCCACCCCCAGTAGTCTGGGTCTCAAACGGGCATCCGCAAAGGTACGGGCTTCAATCAGCCCTTCCGGACTGGTCGTGGTCAGGCCGAGAAAAAGAATCTCCCCCATGATCGAGCTGGGAGGAGCCATGATTGGAGTATCCACCCCTTCCGGAAGTTGCTCACGAGCAAGTTGCAGTCTCTCCATAATCATCTGCCGGGCCAGCCAGGGATCGACATCCCAGCCGAACTCGGCCTGAATCATGGAGATTCCTGTGGCCGAAGCCGAGCGGATCCTTCTTAAGCCCGCGGCTCCCTGCAAAGCGGATTCCAGAGGAAAACTCACCAGTTTCTCGACATCCTCAGGCCCCATGCCATGAGCTTCGGTCAGGATGGATACGGTCGGAGCATTCAAATCCGGCAGAACATCCACGGGGATTCCCGGTAATCTGCTGAATCCAAAGACCAGAAAAAGCAGGCTGAAAACAATCGTTACTGCCCGGTTTTTCAGAGCTGCATCAATGAGAGTGCCCATGATGCCCTCCCCCGTCCTTCGGCATTCGGGCTTTCATATAAAGCTGCCAGACGCCATCTGAGACCACTGAGGTTTCCAAATCAAGGCCCCCCAGAACCTGCATGCATTCCCGGGATTCTGCTCCTATCTGGATTCTGCGCATGGCATAGTGTCCATCTTCTTCCTGAGTGAAAACCAGGGCATCTTCCCCTTCCCGGATCAATGTACTGGCCGGAAGACAGAGCTTCTCCTCACTCTGTGGATTACGGTATTCTCCCCGGACTCGCATTCCCGGAATCAGGCCCGATCCGGCTCCAATCCGGGTCATCACGTGAACTTCTTCCCCGTTGCTCATCAGCCAGGAATTCTCTCCATCAAATTCTCCCCGGGAGCTGAAAACCCTGATCTTTGCGCCTGGATTCCAGATTTCCCTTAAAGACGGGGTCGCTTCAAACCAGATCTCCACAAAGCCCTTTGCGCGACGGATCCGAAACAGCTCTTCTCCCCCACTTACGCCAAGCCGGGCTGAGGCCGGAAGCTTCAGAAGAACGCCACTCTCGGAAGCCAGGACCGGAACCGAGTCAGCTGTTTCATGCCCAAGATCCGCAAAGTTCTCAAAAATCCAGCGATGCTTCTCCCAGACCTTTTGCTCATTCTCGGCAATCCGGGCATTGGCCCGTGCATCAATCAGGGCCTTCTCGGAAGCGCTTTGCGAAGAAACCAGATTCTCCACCCGACTTAGTTCGGACTGTTCCTTTCTATGCAGTACATCAGCACTGAAAGCCAGCCGATCCAAATCCATGAATTCTTCTTCCGGTAAGGGGATCAGGGTTCCCAGGCGCTGATTTCTTTCCAGCTTCTGACCAATGAAAAGACCCTCTTCCATCAGAAACAATCCCCGAATCGGAGCCAGAATCTGCGAGGTGCTTGCCGGATTCTCACGAATTTCCCCGCGAAGTGCCAGCCCGGAAGAATGACGGGCCGTATAGGGATGAACCAGGCGAATCTGCATGGCTTCCATTTCATGCTCGTTCACATCCACCAGAGCCAATGCACCTTCGGGAAGTTCATGCTGTTCATGTCCTCCACCCGAAAAACTCACCATCAGCAGAATAAAGGGCATCAAAAAAATAAATCGTTTTTGCATCAGAGCTCCTCGAAAGTCTGAATTTTTAGCAGTAGACGGGCTTTTTCAACCTGAAGATTCAGGCTTTCCTCACTCAGTTTCATAGCGTCTGAAACCCCGTCCAGCCATTCGCTGAGACTGATTTCACCACTCATGTAAGCCTGCCTTAAGCGATGAGGCAGACTCTCAAACCGATCTGCCCTTTTCCGGGTAATCTCAAGCTGCTTTTCCACAATCTCAAGCCGCTTCTGCAAAACCAGAAGATCTCTTTTTGCCCGGGCCATTTCAAATTCGGCTTCTGCCAGAGAAACCGCCTGCTCATGCCTCCATTCCGAAAGAGCCTGCCTTTTCTCTCCATTCCGGGGCAGCTGGTAACCCAGACTTACTACCGTTTCATCAAACTGGCCCCGACTGGGATTCATGGCCGCACCAGCCCCAAGAACCAGGCTTCCGGAAAGTTCCTGCTGAATTCTTCTTTTGTGAACCTCCCCCAGCTTCACTTCCTGATTCAGAGCATTCAGATCATCCCGGTTCCTTACGGAAGGAGATTTGATTTCAAGGCCCCCAAGATTGAATTTCTTTGGAGATACGCTAGAACCGGACAGAAATCGCAGGGATTCCGAGAGCTCAACTTCCTCCCGCCGGATCTCGCGAAGCCGTGACTGAAATTCCTCCATCCGAAGCTCTAAAAGCTCAACCTGAAGCCGGGAGACTGCTCCGCCCTGACTACGCTGATGCAAAATTTTCAGGCCTTTCTGAAGCTCAGCCAGAAGGCCCTCCAGAATCTGCTGCCTATGGGTATTTTCAAACATATCCACGTAGGACAGGCCCATCGTTTCAAGCACGGCCTTTTCCAGCGACTTGAGCTTCAGAAGCTGAATCCGGGCCGATTCCTTTTTGATTTCAGCAAGGGTTTTGTTCAGACGTTCCAAAGAAAAACTCTTGAGGATCTGTAACTCAAGACGTGAATCCAGCGACGATTTACCCTCGTAGGAACCTTCCATCTCCCACAATGAAAAAGAACGCGTTTCCTGTCTTGTTTCTGCCAGCTGTTTCTGGGTCTGGATTTTTGCAATCCAGGGACTGGATTTGGGAGCCTCCTGTAAGAACTCACCTAGATTCATGGCCTGTGTCTGAGAAATGACAAGGCCGCAAAGAAGCCACTTCAATGGCATAAAAAACCTCCGTAATTTCAAAAATATTGCAGAATTTTGAAAAAAACGGAGGAGCTATACGATCAGACGAACCGTATTCCAGTGAAGGAGAAAATCAGAGGCCGGATCCCCTTCCTCAAAAACAGATTCCGGAACAAACACCGTGGACAGAATCGGGACGATCTGATCCTGACAGGCGATGTTTCCGGTTTCCCGATCCGGGCCTGGCAGCAAATCACTGAGAATTTCAACTGGTGATTCACAGCTGTGGTGAAGCTCTGGAAGGGTATCTGAACCATGATGATGGCAGGAATCGCCCGCAACCTCAAAATGGATCGTACCTTCAGTGCAGGCGTGCAGGCGCAGAAGACCACTGCCCTGAAAAGCCAGTAGAAGGCACAGGATGGGCAGAAGACTGCGGAAATTACGAAAATGCTTCACGGAAGGGATTATACCTTCAGGAATTCTTTTCGACAAAGGCTTCGATAGCCTGGATCACCACCTGATTGGCATAACTGCCCGAAAAACCATAAAATGCCCTATGCCCCTTGAGACATTTCCCCATCTTTTAGACTGGGTCGAAGATGCCCTGGATGAACTCCCCTTTGAACCCTCCGATGGTGAACCGCTTCAGTCTACCCTTCTGAAACCTATGGAAGGAGGACTTGCCTTCATAGCCTGGGGATCCGGAGTCACTGCCGGAATGGCGATCTGGCAACATCCGGGAAGCATTGAAAACACCCCATCAAGCATGCTGTTCAATCTGGATGAATCTTCCAAAGGACGGCTTTTGAAACTCCTGAGGCGAGATCTCGAAAACCCCAGGGAATCACAGAATCCTCCAGCTGAAGCACGCACCATCCTCATGGAAATGGAAATGCTTCTGGCCGGAATTGCCCGCCAGGTTCAGCAGGAAAAGGAAGTCATGAGTCTTAGTGCTCCACTTCCGGGAAAATTCGTGATCGCCTTCAGCGTGGATCCGGAACTGGGGCGCACCATCTTCAGCTTTTCCCGTTCCCGATCCGATGAAGCAGCCCTTCAGGCCGCCTGCGAACGCATGCGCACCCTCTCCATTCTCAAGGAATACGAACAGAAGCCCGTCCCTCCTTCTGGTCCCCAGATTGTGTTGCCCATCAAAATCTTCCGCCGCTTTATGGAAACAGAGGCTGAATCCTGGAGAATGGCCGGAACAGAACTCTACTCTCCTGATCTCAGAGCTCCGATCAGAATGGAGAATCTGAGGATCGGGTTTCGGGCTTTCAGCCGGGATGAATGGCTGAAAATTGACTTCTACCTGGAGCACGTCCATCACGGAGGCAAGGCCGAAGCCCATATCAAACGCTGGGATCAGACACGCGGGCTGGTTCAGGATTCCAAAGGAAACTGGCATCTTTTAAACCGCCTGAATCAAAAACGCCTGACCAGTCTTTCCACCTGGCAGAATGTAGAGGAGGAATCGGGTTTTCAGATTCCCGGCTCTGCCATGCTTCAGGCCCTTGTCATGGAGCAGCTGGAACTTTCTGAAGAAGAGGCCCGCCACTGGCCCCGTTTTCCCCAGAATGTCCGGGAACCTGTCCTTCTCACAGATCTGAACCTGCCTGCCGGCTTCAAAACCCAGCTCAAACCCTTTCAGGAAACCGGAGTCCAGTTTGTCCTGGATCGTTTTTCCTGTTCACTTGGAGCCTGTATCGCAGACGAAATGGGCCTTGGTAAAACAGTTCAGGCTCTGGCCGTGATGCATGCCCTTAAAGCCAGGGGCGAAGCCTCAAAAATCCTGCTCCTTGTACCGGCAACCGCAAAAAAACAGTGGATGGGAGAAATCACCCGTTTTGCCCCTCATCTGAAACCCGCGATCAGGCTGAACAGCTGGCAGAAAATGCGAACCAGTCAGGAAGAACTTCAGAAGACCCGCTGGGATCTGATTGTTGCTGACGAATTTCAAGTGGCCAAAAATGCTTCGACCCAGACTTTCAAAGCTCTGGCATCCCTATCATCCAGAAACCGTCTGGCCTTAAGTGGAACTCCGATTGAAAACAATCTTGGGGAGCTCTGGTCCCTATTGGAATTCCTCTGTCCCGGTATTCTGG
Source organism: uncultured bacterium (assembly GCA_964503595.1). Taxonomy (GTDB): domain Bacteria; phylum Muiribacteriota; class UBA6191; order UBA6191; family UBA6191; genus CAZDAM01. The sequence continues at coordinate 41,531 of CAZDAM010000006.1, read as the reverse complement.
GATCACGTCGCTGGTTTGACAAGCATCTGGCCCAGGCCATTGAAAAAGAGGACTTAAAACGCCGCGAGGTTCTGCTCAAATCGCTGACTTCCCGCCTTGTCCTAAGGCGCACCTCCCAGGATCTAAGCCTGATTCTTCCCCGGATTCAGGAGCAGACCATCCGGATTGCCCCCCTTGAGGAAGAGGCTTCAGCCTATATGGCAACCACCCGCTGGTTCCAGAAACTGATTTCCGAAAAGGAAAACAAGATCAAACGAAGCGGTCGCCATACTGCCCTGACCCTGACCGCTCTTTTGCGCCTCAGGCAGATCGTGGTCGATCCTGTCATGGCAGATGAAGAGCTTTTTGGGGTGGAATCCGCCAAACATCGCCGTCTGGTGACAGATCTGCGAAAATTTGCCACCGAGAATCAGAAGGTCCTGGTCTTTTCCCAGTTTCGCCAGTACCTGGAAAAGCTCTCCCACATGGTCCCCGGTCAGTGCATCACCGGCACCATGACCCAGAAAAGACGCCAGGAAAGCATGGAATGGTTTCGCCAGGGAGAAGATTCGCGCATTCTTTACATTACCCTCAAAGCCGGTGGAGTCGCCCTGAATCTGCCCGAGGCCAGCTCGGCCATTCTGATTGAACCCTGGTGGAATCCCCATGCCGAAGCCCAGGCCATTGGCCGGGCCCGCCGGCTGGGCCGCGAAAAACCCCTGCCCGTCTATCGCTACGTGACCATGGCTACCGTCGAAGAGCGCATGAACGAGCTTCGGGAAAAAAAAATGAATCTTCTGGATGGACTTGGAGATCCCAAGCGCATGGATGAAGAGATCCCGTCCGACTGGCTCTATGAAATTTTAGGCTTCTGAAATCTGATGCTGAAAACAAAAGAGAATCCTGCTCGGATCAGTATGTCAGACTGGCACACAGCCTTCCCTTATGCCAGAATGCGCGTATGCGCCAATGTTTCCTGTTCTTCATCCTGCTTTCCTGTGCCTGTTCCGAAGAATGTGAAATCGATCTGGTTTCCGAGATTCTTCCTCTCAGAACGCCTGTTTACATCCGTCCCCTCCAGTCCGTTTCCTTCTCTTTTGAAGAAGCCGGTCTGATCACTGAAATCAGTGTAGAAGAAGGTGATTCTGTCACCAGGGGAACCGTTCTGGCCCGTCAGGATCCGCTCCTTCTTCAAATTGAAGAAGAACGTCTGAATTCCCAGATTGAAGAAGAGAAGGCCAACTGGCTTCTGCAAAAAAAGAAGCTGTCCCGACGCCAGTTCAATCCCAAGGCCTATGCCCCGGAAGCCGTGGAAGAGCAGGAGTATGCCTTTGCCAGGGCAGATTCCCGCCTGATCCATTCCCAGCTCGCTCTGCAGAAGCTCAGGGTACGTCTGGAAAGGCAGATTCTAAGTCCCGGTTTTTCCGGAGTCGTGACCAAAAGACATGTTGATGAAGGAGAATATATTCAGGCACACCAGATCGCATTTGAGGTCTTCAACCCAAATGCCTTGAAGCTTGAAATCCAGCTTCCTCCAGAAGAAGCCGCCCTGCTACCGGATGAACTAACCCTGCCTCAGTGCGGATCAGAAGCCCAGGCCAGGAAGATGCCGGAAATCCCTTTATTAAGTCCCGAAGGAGGCATGCAGAAAACTCAGTATCACCTGCATCATGCCAAGTCTCCCTGCTACGCCGGACTGAGCACGGAATGGATGCTGCCCCGCCCCCTGAAAAGACTGGAAATTCCCTTGAGTTGCCTGAAAAAATCCACCCGTGGCTATGAAACTCTTCTCATCACCGGGAAAGGAACTTCTCTCATGCTTCTTTCCGGTCTGGAGCAGAATGGCCGACTGATTCCATCTGACTGGAATGGTCCTCTGCCTGTCCGCCTGAAAAAACCATGATTCGCTATTTCATTCTGCATCCGGTTGTCACCAACCTGTTCTTCCTAATCGTCCTGGTTGCCGGGGGCTTTGCCTGGCGCAATCTTCCCGTGGAGTCCTTTCCCCAGATTTCCTTCGGAACGGTTCTGATCACCACCGTTTGGCCCGATGCCACTGCCCAGGATATCGAAGATCAAATCACCACAAAAATTGAGGAAAAGGCAGCCGAGGTCAATTCGATCTACCGCCTCACAGCTTTTTCCGAACCCGGCCTTTCCCGTGTGGAAGTCAAATTTGATGAAGATCTGAATGAACAGCGCTACTGGGAACTCTTCATGGATGTCCAGGCCCGCATCCGCGAAATCCGGGAACTCCCTGTAAACGCAGAGCCTCCGGTCGCCACCCTGCTTGATATCCAGGACTGGAAACCCGCCATTCAGCTGATCGTTTCCGGTCAGGCCGATGAAAGGCTGATTGAAGATGCCGCCGATCAGCTCAAGCGCGGGATTCTGAATGTTGCCGGTGTCTCCAGAATCAAGATCAATGGGGACCGAAGAGAAGAAATCCGTCTGAAAATTGATGAAGAAAAAATGCAGGAGTACCACGTCTCAGCCGAGCTTCTTCTGAATCGGCTGGAGACTCAGAACAAGAACCTTTCTGCAGGACTTCTGAGTACAGAAAACCTCTCGGCCATCATCCGGACACGAGGTGAAGCCCGGAATGTTCTGGAACTTCTTCAGATACCCGTGATTCAGACTGCGGATGGAAGACAGATTCTTCTTAAAGACATTGCAACTGCCGAGCCTGCTATGCGCCGGGCCAGCACCCTGCGCCAGCTCAATGGTGAGCCAAGCCGGATTCTGATGGTGCAGAAAATCCAGGGAACCAATGCCCTGCAACTGGTCCCTGCCATCCGGGCCAAAGCCAAGGAAATCGCCCGTGGCTTTCCTGAAGGAGTCCGGCTTAGCTTTGCCGAAGATTCCACCACTGAAATTGCCCGGAATCTCAATGTTCTGATTGATAATCTCAAGCAGGGCGTCATTCTGGTCTTTGTCCTGATGTGGTTTGTTCTGGGTGCGGGCAACTCCTTTCTGGCCATCATCGGGATTCCCGTCGGCTTTTTAAGCGGGCTTCTTTTCATGCGGGAATGGGGCTACTCCATCAATGGAGTCTCCATCTTTTCCATGGTGATTGTCAGCGGTATGGTTGTCGATGATGCGATCGTCATCCTGGAAAATATTACAGCCCATCGTGAGCGGGGAAAATCCAGCATCCGGGCCGCAATCGACGGAACTTCCGAAGTTCTCTGGCCGGTTCTGGCTTCTGCGGCAACCACGATTGCCGCTTTCTTACCCATGGTCATCATGACCGGAGAAATCGGGCGGGTCATGGTGGTCATTCCGGTCACGGTCACCATCATTCTGATTGCCTCTCTTCTGGAAGCCTTCTTGATTCTTCCCTGTCATGCCGCTGATGTTCAGGAAATCTCCGAAAGGCTGAAAATCAGGAAGCGAAAACCTCTGGCCTCACCCCTTTTCCAGTGGCTCGAACAAAAAACCGCTGAGACCCTGGATCGAATCCTGAAACGGCCCATTCTGCATTTTATCCTCTTCACAGCCACCCTTCTGATGCTTGCGATCACTCCCGTCATGACTGGATATTTCCGGGTTGTCCTGTTCCCTTCTGACTCCCGATCCTTTCTCGTCGATCTGGAATTCCCCGCCTTTTACAGCTCGGATCAGACCGCTTCCGCCATGGCCCCCCTGGAAAAGGAACTCTCCCGACACCTGGCCCATGTGGCCCTCAATATCAATTCCGTTATTGGCATGCAGATCGATGAGAGCTACGAGCAGGTACGAGGAGAGCATCTGAGTGAAACCACGATCCATCTGCCCAATGAGCTGCCAGACGGAGAAAGCATGGAATCCATTCTGGCCGGAACACGTGATTTTCTGCAGAGCAGACTCCCCTCAACGGTCCAGACCATGCATGTTCGACTCGTTCCTGATGGCCCTCGCCTGGGGCGACCCATTGCCGTAAGACTTCAGCATCCCGATATGGATACGCTGGTCTCTCTTTCCGAAGAGGTGATGAACCTGATTCAGGCCGAAGAAGGGACCACAGTTCCTTCGATCAATCTGATCGAAGGGAAGCCTGAGATTGATATCATCTGGAACCAGCAGAAACTTCTGCAGGTTGGACTCAGGGAAGACCTCGCCGCCCTGGCACTGGCCATGAAGACAGAAGGAGTCAGGGTTTCTACAGTTCACTGGCATGGGGAAACTGTGGACATCCGCATGATGTCGACGGCTAAGGCCCCTCAGAATATTGAAGCCTGGCTTAAAATGCCCATTGCCACTCCTTCTGGTGACAGTATGCCTCTGGAAGAACTTGCCGAAGTCAGAATCCGGCGGGGTTTTGCCACTCTGCCCCGCTGGCAACAGGAAAAAGCTGTCCTCATCGGTGCTGGCCTGAGCACGGAAACACGCCGTACAGCGGTTGAAATCAATCAGCTTCTGCTGCCCAGAATTCAAGCCCTGATCGCAAAAACTCCCGGCGCCAGTTTTACTCTGGGAGGAGAATTTGAAGAAAGCCAGAAAAGTCTGGATTCTCTTCGGGATGCCTTTGTGATTGCCGCCATCACCATGTTCATGATCCTGGCCGCCCAGTTCCGTTCCCTGGCCCAGCCATTTCTGATTCTCACCGTCATCCCCTATTCCTTTCTCGGCGTGGTTTTTGGTATGGGGATTCTGGATCAGCCCTTCACCATGCTCGGTATGATTGCCATGGTTGGACTGGCTGGCATTGTTGTGAATGGCAATATTGTTCTTCTGGACTTCATCAACTCGGCAATGGATCGGGGGATGGAACTCAAGGAAGCCGTTCTGCTTTCTGCAAGACGCAGAGTCCGGGCCGTAGTCCTGACCACGATGACAACGATTGTAGGTCTGGCTCCAACAGCTCTGGGGCTTGGGGGAAGCTCGATTGTCTGGAGACCCATGGCCATCACGATCTGCTTTGGGATTTTTACCTCAATGCTGATCATTTTATTTCTGATGCCCTGTATTTTCCTGATTCATGGCACATGGGCTCACAAGCACGTCAGTCGGGCCGAGCAATTTGAGCAGGAACAAAATTCTGAAGAGCCCAGCTAAGAATCTCAGACACAGGAGCATATCTCAGCTCTGGTAATGGAGCCTGCCCCAGAAAGACAAGGGCCTGCCAGATATTCTCCGAAGCCTGGTTCTGGTTCAGGGCCGGGGCATGATTCTGCTTGCTTAGCTTCCGACCATTTTTCATCACAACCGGAAGATGCATCATTTTCAGTGGCCCAAAGCCCATTTCCCGCCTTAAGGTGAGCTGCCAGAAACTGGCCGAAAGAAGATCTGCTCCCCGGACAATTTCCGTAATCCCCTGTTCGGCATCATCCACGCTGACAGCAAGCTGATAAGCCCAAAGACCATCGCGCCTGAGCAGAAGAAAATCCTGCTCGGCAAGTCCATCGGAATCCACAACAGAGCCATAAATTTCATCAAAGAACTCTCGACAGGGAGCATGATTCAGAAAGCGGATCCCTTTTGTTCCTCCATCCGGCTGGCAGGTTTCCATCAGATGCCTTCCTCCCTGCTTCTGAAGCAGGGAGCGGGAGCAGGTGCAGAAAAAAGTTTTCTCCTGCTTCTCAAAAGCCTTCAGCCAGTGATGGTATCTTTCTCCTCTCTGACTTTGAAATACAACCCTATCATCCCAATAGAGGCCATGAGATTCCAGCTGGGAGAGGATTTGAGCCGCTGCCCCGTCCACTTCACGGGAAAAGTCAATATCTTCGATACGAACCAGCCACTCCCCTCCCTGATGACGAGCAGAAAGCCAGCTCCCCACAGCCGCAACCAGAGAACCCTGATGCAGGGGGCCGCTGGGAGAAGGGGCAAAGCGGCCACGAATCCGACTCATGCCTTCTTCAGATGTACGGAAGAACGCTCCCGAAAAGCCTCTCCCGGAAGGCCCCAGCTATAGGTATAGCGAATGCTTCCATCAATCAGAAGGAGCAGTTCAATCTGCTCACGAAATCCGGCGGAACTATCAGGATCTCCATACTGAAAAAGCAGGGCATGTCCATCTTCCTGAAGGGATTCTCTGGTCAGGGGATGAGGCAGCAAAAGGCTGTTGTTGGAATTGAGATTGAAAAGGCAGAGACGACCGTCCTGCTGGCAGCCGATCAGGCTGACTTCCTCATGCAGGACATGATCCCTTCCTGCAAGAGCTCTGAATTCCAGTCTGAGTCCATTCCCCTGGGCACATTCCTCCAGGCGGAAATAGCCTTCGAAGTTTTCTTCCATATGGCTGAAGCCATGGCCCTGGTATTCTCCCTCATACCTGCTGAGTTCCCGAATCAGTGTCTGGGTTTTCATGACTATCTCCTCTCAGATACTGTCGGATGATTGACTGAATCGCCACCAGACCAAGAGGGCGGGTCATGGGAATCAGACCATCCGCAATCTCCAGACAGCTCATACGTACAGGCAGGCATACTATCACCAGAGTTTGCATCATGAAAACAAACCAGCCGGTAAACCAGAAATTCCGCTTTCACCTGACTCTTCCACCTCTATGCGTCCAGTTCAGCAGGAACGTAAACCACAGCTTCCACGGGATCATACACAATCCCTCCGCAGGCTGCTGCGACATCCTGAGCAGCCTGAAGCAGAACTTCTCTGGCTTCCTCCGGAGCTGTGGCCGGGCTCAGACTCCATTCCATCAAAAGATGGGCATAAGGCATAACCTCCCGGATTTCATCCGGAACGTCTTCGTCTTCTGGAGCCCAGGGTTCTCCCACCTTTATCATCCACTCCTTGCCGTTCCAGCTCCAGGTTGTACCTGAAGACTCCCAGCCATCCTCTTCAGACAGCAGATTTGACAGTTCCACATCGTTCTCCATCCAGACCTCGATTTCCATGTTCCTCCAAATCCAAGGATATGCGAAAAGCCCCGCAAATATAAGCGGGGCTTTTCGGGTACTCCCCGAGCAGGACTCGAACCTACGACACATCGGTTAACAGCCGATTGCTCTACCAACTGAGCTATCAGGGAAGACGTGAGTAATTACACACGATCCTACCTCAGGATGCAATCATTTTTTTCGGGATTTGCATTTTTTTTCATTTCGGATTTCTCTGAGCTCACCGGCAGATATAGCAGGTAACTGATCTACCTGCCCACATTCCCCAATAGGGGCTGGTGAGGAATCGTATCAGAATAGCGACTCAGATCGGCTCCATCAGAATTGTACAGGCCACTTGAACCGCCCTGTCCCTGGTCGTAGGAATCCAAAGGGATGGGTACTTCCGTCTCCTTGGGGATATCTAAATTCAAGACCTGAGAGGGACGGTTTGTCGTAGAGACTGTAAAACCTCAGATCCTTCTGAGGTGGAGTTTTCTTTGGAGCGTACGAATTTTCAATGAGGTGGCAGCCATTTAGAGCAATCCTCTTTCGTTTCTCTCAAATCCAACATGCCTGACACTGAGCCCCTTTCCTAAGAAGAGGTTCTGTCGTCTTCTTCCTCATCGGTATTATGGGCTCATCCGGCTCCCTTGCATCCCTTCAAAAGCTTTTTTCAGACTCCAGGCGGGAATTCCCGATTGAGATTTTCCCGCCCAGAATTGCTCTTTTAAGACGCGCCAAGCAGGTTGACAATCCTGTTCGAGCGCTCCACAAATTCATTCATTTTCTCTGGCTGAAGAGCTCTTTGAGACAGAAGGGCAAGATCATAAAGGTGACGGGCCACCAGGGTGGCATCCTCCTCACGCATACCCCCTGCCAGATTCAGTACCTTGTCCATGGCCGGAGACTGGGCATTGATTACAAAGGTGTGATCCTCCAGAAATTTAGGCTCTACCCTCTGGGAAAGAGAATTCATATCCCTGAAGCGGCGGATGTGCTCGGGAAGTAGGATCATCCCACTGACCCCATCCGATTTCAGGTTCTCAACCCTCACTGTAATCTTGTCATTGCCAAGAGCCTTCTCAAAGACTTCCTTCAGGCGATCTTCGCGGGTCTTATTGTCCTGATCCACAAGTTTTGATTTCTTGTCTTCATCTACAAATGACTGATCCAGATCGGAATCAATACGGGTAAAGGTCAGGCCCTCCCCTTTCATTTCCAGATGCTGGATGAAATGGGTATCAATCATGTCATCCAGAGTCAGCACTTCAAGCCCTTGGGATTTGTAAAGCTCAAGATAGGATGCCTGAGAGACCATATCACTGGCATAAAACACCTTGTTTTCGTGCTTTTCCTTCGCCCGCTCAAGATAGTCCTTCAGATTCGTGTAACCGGATTCATGGCTGGTTTTGAAGATCACGACATCCTCGACCCGCTCTGCGAACTTGTCATCCTGAAGAATTCCGAATTTGACAAAGGGATGAATGTCCGCCCAGACTTCCTGGTAATGCTCCGGCTCTTTGCGGGCCATTTCCTTGAGGCGGTCGGCAATTTTCTTGGCAATATGCTGACCGATTTTCTTGACCCTGGGATCTCCCTGCAGGCTGGAACGGGAAACATTCAGGGGAATGTCAGGGCAGTCAATCACACCCTGAAGCATGAAGAGATAGGTCGGAAAGATATCCTCGATGTTGTCACTCACAAAAACCTGGTTGCAGAACAGCTTGATACGCCCCTTGAAGGATTCAAAATCACGGCGGATTCTGGGAAACCAGAGAATTCCTCTGAGCTGAAACGGGGTATCCAGGTTGAAGTGAATATGAAACAGTGGCTTCTCCTGCATGGGGAACCAGTGTTCAAACAGCTTGCCGTAATCCTCATCCTTAAGGGTATTGGGCTGGCTCATCCAGATTGCCGGCTGCTCGTTGATGCGCTTTCCGTTCAGGGAAATCGGAACCGGTAAAAAACCGGAGTGACGTACCAGAGCGGTCTGAAGCTCCCAGTCATTCAGGAAGTTCACGGATTCTTCATTGATGTGCAGAAGGATTTCCGTGCCCTGCTCCCTGCTCTCCTCCAGGGTTTCCAGGGTATAGCTGGTCGTCCCATCACAGATGAAGCGCACAGCCGGCTCGTCTTCCCGAAACGATTTGCTGATGACTTCCACTTTATCCGCCACCATAAAGGAAGAATAGAACCCGAGACCAAAATGACCGATAATCTGCTGGGCCTCGCTGGCTCCCTTGTATTTGTTCACAAATTCAGAAGCCCCGGAAAAAGCAACTTCAGCAATATAGCGCTTGATTTCCTCAGCACTCATGCCTACACCATTGTCCCGAATCCGGATGGTTTTTTCGGAATCACTGGTCACAATCTCGATTTTATAGGGTACATCCTTCTGGGGGGCTTCCCCCATCAGGGACAGATGCTTGTGTTTGGTAATGGCATCCATGGCGTTGGAAACCAGCTCCCGGATGAAAATATCATGCTCGGAATAGAGCCATTTTTTGATGATGGGAAGGATGTTTTCCGCGGTAACCGAAATTTTGCCTTGTTCCTGCATGGTTTACTCCTGTAACAGTTGTGCATATGATCTCTGTAACCATGAAAAAATCATGCCAAGTTTTTATCAGAAACGCCACTTGCGCTGAATTCCGAACTGAACATCTTTCTCTTCACCCAGAACCGACTTGAAATCATAGGTTTCGCGCTTCTGCTCAAACCAGAGATCCGTTCCTGGAGAAAGCCTGAATTCCAGCTGAGTCCGGTTGATGGTGGAAGAACCCAGAGTCTCCTGCTCATGGTAAACCTCAACATCCTTTGAAAGGCTTGTTCCCAGACGAAAACCCGCCCCCGACTGGGCTGTCACTGCCGGATTCTGAATCAATCCGGACTGAAGAGAAACATGGTTGAGTCCGAACACATCTCTCAGAAGTCCTTCAAACCGGCGCCCAATCAACTGATCCTCCACAGAAGCCGTCAGCTGTGAAGAAACCAGCTGCTCCTCCTGAGTGCTTGAGCCCGTATGACGTCCAGGGACAGCCCCGATTCCAAGTTTCTGGGCATCCTCCTGAGCCAGGGGCTGACCGTTTTGCAGAATCACGGGATTCAGGGCATTCAGGGGGCCATTGACCGAAAGCTCCAGCTGGCTGGAGTTCCGGCGACTGGTTGCCCGAAGCTTCAGCCAGGTTTCAAAAGAGGAATCATCCTGATATTTCAATCTGAGGTTCTGGGGTTGCTGCTTCCAGAGCATGGAAAGCTTCTGCTCCAAAGAAGCCATGGCAAAATCGTTCTGCTCCCAAATCCCCTGTGGCAGAAGATTTTTCGCTGCTTCGTCCGGCTTTCCCAGTTTGAAAACGGGTCTTTTGGGAACAAAGCGAATCAGGCTCGATGGTTCTGCCTCAAAACGGTTACGGGCAATATCCATCCGTCCCCGTACAACCCGGGCACTCCCGTCCATAAGAGCCCCCATTCTATCCAGATGGACATCAAAGGCAGGCTCCAGTTCAAAACGAAACAGCCCCCCCTGCAGAACTGTCGGGCGACTGTTGGAGCGGACCTGAAGATGGAAGTGATGATCCTCAAAACCCGGAATCGAAAGCGGAGAATGCGGCTCATCCAGCCAGAGCATCAGAGCATCATGACGCACCAGACCCGTATCGTATTTCAACCGGCCACTTCCCTGAATCGAGCCAAGCCTGCCCAGAAGATTCAAACCTTCTATCGAAGCATTTTCCAGTTTCAGCCAGGAAACCTCAAACAGAGGGCTATGCGCTCTGCCTGCCAACTCGAAAGGAAAGTCATTTTCAAGAGTCAGCCTGCCCACCAGATCTGCATAAAAATTTTCCAGACGAAGGCTGAGTGTTGTCAGTTTCAAGGTTTGCTGAGAAAGGGTTGCATCAAGCCTCAGCCGATCCAGATAGATCCTGCCGGTTTGAGGATCATCATATTCCAGAGGCTCCATAAGGGCCCGGAGATAGCCCGTCGCTTCCAGCTGTCCCTGAAGGCTGTTTTCCACAACCAGATCCGCCGCAAAATCTCCCTTGAGCTCTTTTACGGAATCCGGGAGCAGAGGTTTGATATCCTGAAGAGCAAAACCGGGAGCCTTGAATTCAGCCCGAAAAGGCAGATCCGCAAACTTCTGGGCCGTAAAAACGGCGTCCGAAGGCATACGCAAAGAAGCATGAAGCTCAGCTTTGTTTCGAATCAGATGCAAATGATCCACGCGAATGAGGCCATTGCGATACCCCGCCTTCACATCAATGGCATCGACAAACATGGGTTTGCCCCAGGCATTCAGATTCAGATTGCGGGCTTTGATTTCTGCCAGAACCGACTGCTTTGCCTGAAGTGGCTCCTCCCAGAGCATTTTGGCATTCAGGCGGGCAGTGGCATGAACCGGCCAGCTCACCGGGGCAAAGGCCTGAAGAGAGGAGGCCTTCAAATCCTTGAGTTCCAGCCCCAGCCGATTCTGCCCCGCTCTCAAAACCAGGCTTCCACCCTCCTGACTGAGCTTCAGAAGAATTTCTCCATCAGCTCCCGCCCCCCCCATTCCGATCCGGGCCGGCTTACCCAGTTCCAGGCGGGTATTTCTGGCTTCCAGCTGAAGGGTTTCCACAACGAGCTCCAGATCCTTTTCATTCCAGTTCGCACTCATCTGCAAAGCCCCGTGATCCAGATGGATGAAACGTCCCAGTCCCAGAGGAATCAAACGGGCCAGATTCTTTTCAGACAATTCGGCGTGAGCATTTTTCAGATGGCGGGGCAGCTCCAGCAGAAGTGCTGCATCCTGAGGAAAAGAAAGAATATGGGTACCGTGAACCGAAAAGCGCAGAGAATCATCAACAATCTTGAACCAGGCCCTGTCCGGCTTGAGATTGCTGTGAAGCGAAAAATTACGAAAGGACTGGGAAGCATAGCGTAGCTCTGTGGACTTCATTTCCAAAGATCCTTCCCAGACAGGATAGAACTGGAAACGAAGGCTGGCATCATCAATTACTCCCCCCACCGGAAGAGAAGAAAAACGATAGCGCAGAAAACCTGTATCCAAACGCCTGGAGTGAAGATGAAGCCAGCCTTCTTCTTCATCAAGTCGGGCCTGAAAGTTCACGCCCCCGTCCTCCAGAGGAAGTTTCAAAACTCCGCTCAGAACAATGGAAGAAGTAGTTGCGTTGGCCTCAAAACTCAAGGACTCCGCCGGAAAACCAAAAGCCTCAAGCCTGACCAGCTTGCCTTCCAGCTGCATGGCGGAGGATTCCGGCCTGTTCAGAGGAATACTGGCTTTCATCTCTGCCATCAGCTCCCCCTTCATTCCCAGCTTTTCCATCAATGGAGCAATCTTGGGAAAAAGGGATGGACGCATGTCCTTCAAGCCTGCACTCAAGGACAGAACTCCTTCCTCAAGACGAATCAGCGGGGATAAAAGGGCTCCCTGGGCCGCTTCTCCACCTACGCTGTAAAGCTCAATCCGAGCCGGATTTCTCAGACGAACCTGAAAGGGCTCCAGCCGGGCAGCCATGCCGGCAACTTTGAGATTCTGCAGCCGGATGGGCTCCACGTGAATCTGGTTGCCATCCCAACGGGCCCTGACATCAAAGGAACCGCTCAGCCAGTCCGAAGCTCCTCTGCCCCCCAAAGAACCAAGAAACTCTGAAAGCTCAATGGCATCCGCATCCAGTTTTGCCGTAAAGCCTTCACCGTTGCCTTCCGCCTCCACACTGAATCTCTGTCCCAGAATGGAAACCTCCATAGGGGAGATCGAAAATTCATCATGGGTCCAACGGGTTCTGAGGTAAATATCCTGAAGTGGAACGGACTGCACCAAAAGTCCGGTGGAAAGCAGGCGAGCCTCTCCTTTCAGAGTGTAATACAGTCGATCCTGGTCAGAAAGCCGGATCATCGCCGGGTTTTCTCCTTTGAGCTCTTC
>CAZDAM010000006.1:12897-28798 GCA_964503595.1 uncultured bacterium | reverse complement strand
CCTTAAGAGTATAATAGAGCCTGTCTTCCTCTGAGATTTGAATGATCGCCGGGTTGCCTCCCTTTAATTCCTCCGGCCTGGGGCTGAAAGCCAGGCGGGCCTCCATGGCAAGAGTTCCCGGAACCTTCTGGCCCTGCCATGAAATCAGTTCATCCACATGAACCCCTCCGGCTTCCACCAGGGCCTCCCCGACCAGACGTCTGGCATCCAGAAGCATGGATAACTGAAGGCTTGATTCCTTATCTTTGCCAGAGCGAAGCCGGGCTCTTAGACCAAAACGGCCACCACTCAAATCCAGACTCCCGTCAAAAACCGGATCGGCAATCAACCTGAGGTTGGAATCCGCAGCCAGAAGCTGCTCTTCGGACAAAAAAAGTTCGAGCGGCTCGGCAATTCTTAAACCCCGAAACTGAACATTTCTTAACTTCAGCTCGCCAAGAAGACTGTTTTTTGTCGAGGATGTCACCGCATCCTGAATCTCTTTGAGGGCCAGAAGACGGCGGAATTCGGCCGCAGAAGAACGAACCCCGCTGATACGGGCAAAGTCCACCACGACCTCGCCCCGCAAAAGATCCGTGAGTCCCAGCCTGAGATAGGCCGCTTCGATCACAAGAATTTCACGGGACGATTCCTCGGAAAGCAGTTTGAGGTCCGAAATCAGAAAGCCGGTCAGAACACTTCCCGCTACCTCGGCACCCACAATTTTACAGCCTGGAAGCCTGGCTTCGCGAAATCCGCGCTCGATCAGATCAAAGGCCAGGCTGTTGATCAGGGAGCCTCCGATGACCAGAATTCCGATCACGAATGCGAAGGCGAGGATCAGGCCGCGGCGGCGCTCCCGAGAACTCCTGCTTGATTCTCCCATAGCGGGCATTTTACACTAATCCTATGCAGGTTACTTCTACTACCAACCCTCTTCATGGTCTGGCTCAAAACCTCCGCCTTTCTTTCAACCCTGATTTCAGCAAAAAGGTCGGACTGAAAATGATCCAGTCCGGATTCTTGGGCTTCTCCGGAGCAGAAGCCAGCATTCGGCCAGATGCCAAGGACAGGCAGAAATACAACAACTTCGCCACTCTGGATCACCGGATGGGCGAAAAGTACTCTCTGACAACCAAGGCCAGTGTGGCCGTAAGTCACACAGAAGATCGCCGGATGGGTATCGTTGCCAACTACGTCGACGAAAAAAACTTCGTCGCCTTCGAGTACAACCCCCGCACGCGAAGGGTGCAGGCTCTGGAATACAAGGAAGGCCTGCGCACAGTTCTTGGAACCAAAACCCTTGAGCATGATCCCGGTGGAGATCTCGACCTTCAACTGGATCGCAACCTGAAGAAATTCGATTTTTACGTCAACGGGGAGAAGCTCCTGAGCGTTCAGTCCGAAGCCGCCGAACGCAACGCCAGAGTCGGGCTGATGGCACCGGATGCAACCGTTTCCTACAGTGGCCTGCAAGTCCGTCAGTAGAATCTCAGGCTGGTAAAAGGAACAGGACGAAATCCCCTTTGGGAAGTTTGGCCGTCTCTTTCAGAACCGCGGGAATCCGGCCCTCAATCACCTTTTCGGATTTCTGGGTCAGGGAATGCCCCAAAAGCAGTTTCCAGCCAGCAAAGTCGCGTTTGATCTCCTCGCTGAGCTTTTTGAGACGATAGGCTGTTTCCATCAGAAAAAACGGCTGCTTCAAACGGCTGAGTTCCTTAAGGCGCTTCAGACGGGCACCATCTTCGCGCGGTAAAAATCCTTCCATCAGAAAACGGTCCACACCTTCGGGAAGATGCATCATCATGGCTGAAAGCGAGGTTGCTCCAGGAATATAGTGACGGGTGTAATGCTCTGCCACCAGAAGAGCCTTGTGACCGGGATCCTCAAAAACCGGGGAACCACAGTCAGAAATCACACTGACCCGATCCTGCATCAGAAGAATTTCATTAAGGGCTTCGATTTCATCGGTACGGGTATGCTCATTCAGTGCATAAAGCCAGGGAAGATCGCCCCTTTGCTCAAAATCTCCCTGAAAAAAATCCACGTCGATCGATTTCAGAAGGCGCCGGGCAGCCTTGAACTCCTCGCAGAGAATCACCTGGGATTCCCTGAGCACCCGCAAGGCTCTTAAGGTAATGTCTTCAGGGTTGCCAAGAGGCATGGTTACAAAACTCAGAATTGGTTCACGCAAAGAAAGCCTCCGTAAACTGGGCGGGATGAAAAGGCTGCAAATCCCCGAATTTTTCTCCAACACCAATGAAGCGAACCGGCAGCCCCAGTTCTTTCTGAATCGCAACCACGACTCCGCCCTTGGCCGTACCATCAAGTTTGGTCATCACCAGTCCACTCACACCGATGGCGGCATGAAACTGCCTGGCCTGGGAAATGGCGTTCTGACCAATGGTGGCGTCCAGAACCAGAAGAGATTCATGAGGAGCCTCCGGAATCTGCTTCTGAATCACCCGGTTGATTTTTTCCAGTTCCTGCATCAGGTTTTTCTGGGTATGAAGACGACCGGCAGTATCAATGATCAGAAGATCCGCCCCAGCTTCACGAGCCTTCTTGATGGACTCAAAGGCAACGCTGGCCGGGTCCTGACCTTCCCTGCCTTCAATCACATCAATCTCAAGCCTTTCTCCCCAGGTTTTCAGCTGGGCGACGGCTCCGGCACGGAAAGTATCGCAGGCTGCAAGCATGGGCTTCTTGCCCATATTCTTCATCAGCCAGGCCAGCTTGGCTGTTGTGGTCGTCTTGCCCGCTCCATTGATTCCAAGCATCAGAATCACACTTAGAGGCCTGGCACTGGTGTTCAGCGGTCTTGCATCCAGGGTCAGCATCTTCTTGAGCCGTCCCTTCAGAAACGCAACAGCATCCTGGGCATTCCTGAAATCCCCGGCATCCACACCTTCACGGATTTCCTCCACGAGGGCAGAAGCCGTCGCGACTCCGATATCTGACTGAATCAGAAGGGCTTCCAGATCCTCGTAATCCTCCTCCTCAAGGCTTTTCTGGCCAAAAATGCTGCCAAGACCACTTAAAAGTCCGCTGGAAGTCTTCTTCAGTCCCTTGCTCAGTCGGTCAAGAACCGATTTTTCATCTAAAGCTTCTTCCTCAAGAAGAACCGAGGAAGACGAAGAAATTTCACCACTGGCCTTTTTTCTGGCGTGTTCGGCTTCAATTTCATCTGCCAGACCTGCATCTGTTTTTTTGCGTCCGAAGAGTTTTGAGAACATATTTCAATTCCTATTCAGGGGTGGATTTCACCCCGGTTCAGGCGCTGGATGACCTGGCGCATATCCTGAGGGAGAGGACAGCGGATGTAAAGCTTTTCCTGAGTCAGGGGATGGACAAACCGAAGCGAGAAACTGTGCAGAAGAAACCGCTTGGACCAGCGTGGAATCAGCCGGCCCCCGTATTCCTGATCTCCGACCACCGGAAGTCCCACAGATTTCATGTGGACCCGGATCTGATGGGTTCTTCCCGTCAGGATCTGAATCCGCATCAGATGGAAATTTCCCCAGCTCCTGATGCAGGTATACCGGGTCAGGGCATTTCGCCCATCCGGACTGATCTTCTGAAGGGTTCTGCGCCTGGGATCCCTTCCCAGAGGCTTTTCAATCTCCCCGCTCTTTTCCTGAAGCTTTCCATGACACAGAGCATAGTAATGCTTGGCTATCTTGCGGGAGGAGAACAGATTCTGCAAAGCCAGCTGGGCCGGATCGGATTTGGCCACCAGGAGGAGGCCGCTGGTATCCCGATCCAGACGATGGACAATACCCGGTCTTAACTCACCATGAATCCCCGCCAGATCCCCGATCTGATGCAGAAGTCCATGCACCAGAGTCTGATCATGGCCTTCATGGTTGGGATGAGTCAGAACCCCTGCCGGCTTATGCACCCCGACAAAATGCATGTCCTCAAAAAGGACTTCAAGACCCAGATCCACCGGTTTCAGATCCATCGGGCGAGCCGCAGGAATCAGAACTTCAACCTCTTCCCCCCCCTTGAGGCGGGTCGACTTCTTGGTCTGAATTTCTCCGTTGATGCGGATATGACCGTCCTGAATCAGGGACTGGATATAGCTTCGGGTCTGATCCGGCAGAACCTCGGCTAAAAAAGCATCAAGCCTCGCGCTCTCCTGCGCCTGAATCTGAATTTTCTGGCTTACGGTAGATGAAGACATGCAGTATCAAAGCCCCGATGATGCCGATGACGGCAATGGTCTGAGAAGTCGACAAAGACTGAATCCCCAGAATCGTCCCCCGGAAATCATCCCGGATCATCTCAATTGAGAAGCGGAAAATACCATAAAGATAGAAATAGAGACAGACCACCATACCGGGACGCAGACGCTTGCGAAACGCCCAGATCAGAACCCCGAAAATCACAAAGTTCCCTAGAGCTTCATAAATCTGGGTGGGATGGCGTGGAACAAGCAGTTTGGGAAATTTCACCGCCCAGGGAAGATTTGTCGGGATTCCATAGCAGCAGCCATAGAAAAAACAGCCGATGCGACCGATGGCCTGGCCTAAAATGACGCTCATGGAGACGATATCCGCCATTTCAAGGAGTGGCCTGCTTTTTCGGACCCAGTAGGTTACTCCACCGATCATGCCCCCGATCAGTCCTCCGAAGAAAACCAGTCCGCCCTTGTAGATCTGAATGATCTCCAGAAGGTTCTGGCTATAGTAATCCCATTTGATCAGGACATAGCAGACCCTCGCCCCCACAATCGCGGAAAGAATCGAAATGATGGCCAGATTCAGAACTGATTCTTCATCAATTCCTCTTTCTTTACCCGCTTTCACGGCCCACTGGGCTGCACAGTAGAAGGCACAGGCCAGGGCCACACCATAGGTATAGACCGGCAGGCCGAAAATCGTAAAAAGTACGGGATGCATGCTTTAGTTTTCCTTCCCCGCCGAAGCTTCCTTCATGATCCGGATCTGATCGAAGAGAACATCAAGAGCAATCAGCCCCACCCCGACATTGATGGCCATATCCGCAAAATTGAAAACCGGAAATTTCCAGTCCCCGTGATAGACCAGGATGTAGTCGATGACATGGTTGAATTCAATGCGATCGATCATGTTGCCAATCGCACCGGACAGAATAAAGACCAGAGCCCAGGAAGTCAGGGGGTATTTTTCTCTCCATAAAGCCAAAATTACCAGAATCACCGCACAGGAAATGATCGCCATCAGGATAAAGAACCAACCCCAGCCCTTCATCATTCCAAAAGCCGCGCCTTTGTTATGAACCAGAGTCAGACTCAACCAGTTATCAATCAGATCAATGGTACGCCCATTGGCCAGAAGCTCCGAGAAATACCGCTTCAGCAACCAGTCCAGTCCCAGCATGAACCAGAAAGATACAAACATGGTATTGCGGCTTAAGACCTTGGGCAGGGAAATCAGGCACAGAAAAGGCAGCCATAAAAGTCCAAGAAGCATGGAGCCCAGATACCAGCGTGCCCAGATGAAGGCTTCTTTAAGACCGAACTTTACCGGTACCCGTTCCTTGTCTTCCAATCCAATCATGATTTCACCCAGAAGTATAGCACGTTGCTTCTATTGCGTTACGAAGCGAAATTCCCTTACAAAACGATCCAGATCCTTGGACAATTCTATCCATGTTTCTCTCTTCTCAAGCTCTGATAGCTGCCCCATAAGCTTCAAAGCCTCCTGAGCCGGACTCAGTCTCATTTCCTGGTGAGCCTGAAAAGCCAGAGCTTCACAAAGGTAGGAAACCAGTCCCCGTGGCCCCTCCACCCGACGATAGGCCAAAGCCGCCTTGTCATATTGCAGGGTGATTCCAAGAAGCAGCCCCAGGCGGAAATTGGCTTCAAAATCCTTGGGGGCCCGACGGGCCGTATCGGTATAGACCTGTAAAAGTG
This sequence comes from uncultured bacterium, assembly GCA_964503595.1. Lineage (GTDB taxonomy): Bacteria > Muiribacteriota > UBA6191 > UBA6191 > UBA6191 > CAZDAM01. The sequence goes on along the minus strand of CAZDAM010000006.1, from coordinate 22,920 downwards.
CCCGTACAATGCGGTTTGACGGAAGTCTCTTGCCATCCGGAAGCATCTCAAGCCAGGACTGGGCCTGAGAAAACAGCCCTCGCTGAAAACTCATATGGGCCTTTAGGGCCAAAACCATCACCCGGTGGGATGTCAGTCCATCCAGAATGGAAGTCAGACGCCCCAATTCTTCATAACGCCCATCCAGAAGCAGAAGAGCCATGATGCCAAAATAGGCCTCTTCCCCATCCGGCCGAAAGCTGACCGCTTCCTGCAAAAATTCCAGTGATTCTCCCAAACGGCCATTGAGGATACGATCCACGGCAAGCTTCATCCGGTTTTCGTATTCCGTCTGGATCTTCTCCTCGAATTCAGCCTGATTCTTATCAGCCTCCTTCGACTTTTCCCGACCTACCATCGGCGCATATTCCTCTTCAGCGCCCCGTTTTTTCTTCAGGTAGAGATCATAGGAACTCAGGACTCTTTGGGGGATATGATCCGGATCCTTCAAAATGGCATCCAGCTTCTTCCAGACCACCAGATTATCGGCTTTTCTCAACATGGGCACCGTCTGATACATCGGCTGACGGGTTGCTTCTTTCGCCGTTTTGGACTTGAGATAGGCAATCTGTTCTTCCGGAACCGGCTCGATTCCTGGAATCTTCACCGGAGGAGGAGGCAATACGTCTTCCACCGAATTGTAGCGGCGGGCAACTTCGACATAACGATATCCCGCCTGCTCAAGAAGCTTCAAAGCCTCATCCTTAAGCTCGCTGCGGGTCGAGGTCAGTCCCAGCCGGTAAAGAATCTGGGCCCGAAGAATCTGAATCGCAGGGCCATATTCGGTTCTTCGATCCTCCCGAACAGCATGACGGCTCAGAATTTCCAGAGCCTCGGAATCCTGACGGGTATGTACAAACAAAAGCGCCTTGTGATAAATCGCCCATTCATCATCAGCCTGGATCTGAAGCCTCTGGTTGAGTTCCTTGAAAATCGGTGCCAGCAATTTTTCTTCATCCAAGAAACCGGAATCTGCCGGCATACGGTTCCAGGCCAGAAGACTCTGATCAATCATCCCCCTCCGAAAGGCAATCTCGGCAATGCTTCCCAGAATTCTCCAGTCCCACGGGTACTCATCCTGAGCCACCCAAAGTCTCTGCCAGGCCTGTTCTTCACGCTCAAGCATCAGTTCCAGAACAGCGGTGGCATGAATCAGGCTCAGGTTTTTCGGATCCACCTCAAGCCTTTTCTGTAAAAGTTCAACAGCCTGAAGCGTCGAGCCTGAAGCGGCTTCTTCAACGGCGAATTCGAGTTCCCTGAGCGATTTTTCCCGCATACGGAATCCACTCAAAGCTCTAAGCGGAGCAGGCAAAGCTTGGGGATCCGTAGTGTTAAGCTGGCGGGCTTCACTCAGATTGGCCAGGAGTTTGCGGGCAAAAGAACGGATTTCCGGAGAATCCGCTTTCTCCGAACTGGCAGAAAGAAGGGCCTTTTCGCCTTCTCTCGCTCTTCCGGCTTTCAAAAGCGACAACCCCTTCAGAAGATGAACCCTGGTATAGGGATATCCGGCTACCCTCGCATCTTCAAACTTGCGGGCCGCCATATCAAAAGATCCCAGACGCAGCCAGGACATCCCCAGGCGATAGTGCCATTCCCCCTCTCTTGGTTCCAGCTTGATGGCTTCCTTTAAGGAGCGAATCGCCCGGCCAAAGTCCCCACTCAAATACCAGAACCAGCCAAAAGCCGCCCGGGTCGCAGCGCTATCGGGATCCACCTGTCTGAGCTTCAGAAGAAGCTGAGTCGCCCTGCTTTTTTCATTTCTTAAGGCAAGCCAGGCCGCCTTGCCGGCCAGGGCTTCCGGCTGATTGGCGTTCTGTTCCAGAACATTGTCATACCAGAATTCACTCAGATGACCCTGCCCAAGCTCCCGGTAAGAACGGGCCAGAAGAAGCGGGATTTCCAGAATATTGGGCCACTGGGCCTGGGCCTGCCGGAACTCATCGATAATTTTCTGAAATCTTCCCTGCCGATACCAGCCACGACCGTAAGCCACAAGACGGGCTGCATCCAGAATCTCTTCCTGCTCTTCAACCGTAAGTCCCTGACGGTATTCATCCTTAAGCCTGAGTTCCTTGGAAGCTTCTGTAACTGCAACCCTGGATTCTTCACGAAATACATTCTCAATCCAGACCAGAGCATCCTGATGAATCGCCCGGTTCGGTCCGGACTGTTCCAGAACCCGGCGAAAAGCGGCAATGGCGGAGGAAAACTCTCCCCTTTCTGCAAGGATCTGCCCCTTGCGATACCAGGCTTCCGGCACTCGCCGACTGGCATTCACCGCATCATTCAGAGCTTTTAAGGCCTCATCTTCCAGTTCAGCCATGAAAAGAACTTCTGCCCGGCGGGTCAAAAGCCTTCCGACCATGACAGCCAGATGATTTGCCGCAGCCGCCAGATCCTGTCCCTGTTCAAAATTTCCATAGCCAATCTGGGATTCTGCCTGCTGGCGTATCCCGGTTTCGGCTTTTCTGACATTGGCCAGCATATCCTGAACGGATTTCAGGGTGGATTCATAATTCTTGCGATTCAGCCAGACCTTGCTGCGATTCATGGCATAGGCAAAAACACCGGGCCATTGCCGGCCCAGAGAGTCAAAGGCCTCAAAAGCCAGAACATCTCCACCCAGGCGATAATGAATAGCTCCCTCGGCATTGCGGATGGCCGCCAGAAGGGTTTCTTCGGTCTGGGAAGCCGCAAAAAAACGTTCCTGGTCTTCCAGAGGAGAGCTTTCCAGACGATCTTTGGCCTGAGAAACCCTCTTCTGCAGTTCCTGTCTGAGCTCTCTGAGCAGTTTCAGGCATTCCTGGTCCCTTCTCAAGCGGGAAAGCAGACGAATCTGCCTGAGTTTGACCTGAATTCTCAAATCCGGATCCGGAGTCAGCTTCAGGACAATTCTAAGCCTTTGCAGAGCATGCTCAGAAAAACCGGCTTCCTCATAAACGGCGGCCAGATTCTGTAAAAGAATCAGATCCCCTCTGGATTTTTCCTCCAGTTTCTGAAGCTCCATCAGACACTCTTTGAGCTTTCTCTGACGATAATACGAGGCCGCATAGGCCCCATACGGTTTTTCGAGCCCCTCAAAACGGGGAAAATAGATCTGCTCGGGAAACAGATCGTCCTGAAGAGGTTCCAAAGGATCGTCGTTTAAAATGAGGTTGTCGCCGTTGAGTTCAAAAAGCCAGGATTCCATGACCAGAGGCTCGCGGCCGATCAGTTTCAGGGCCATCTGGGCCCAGGATGGGTCAGCCAGAGGAATCCGGGCCAGCAGGTGAGCCTGCTTTTCTACCGTTCCCGTTGCAAGAATGCTGGAAAATTCGCTCTCCCAGAAATCCTCAGATGCCCGAAGATGCATGAGAAAACTCATGAGGAACAGAACAGCAAACCAGAACAGTCGTATCTTCACATTTACAAAATCGGGCTAAACGGCCATGTTTTGAAGGACTTTCGGGAAGCTGCATTGTCCCATCCATCCAAGAACCTTAGGATGAGCGCGACATGCTCATGAAAATTCTGCTCAATCTGGTCATTGCTCTTTGCGCCTGGCGCGTCTGGCAATGGCTTTCCGACGAGGATGATGCCGAAGAACAATTCACACTTTCAAAAGAATGGCCGGCTCAGGATCTGCTTTTCAGCCGCATCGATGAGGCTGCCCGGAAACTTGAAGAACAGGATCTGAATTTTCTGGCCCGCATGCTGGCTCATCCTTCCGAAAAAATAGCCCTTTATTCCGCCAGAATACTGGCCCGCTCTTCCTCTCCAAGAGCCATGCAACTCCTGTTTGATCAGATGGAAAGAATGGATGAGGAAATCAGGATTCGCCGCAAAAGCCGCGAATCCGAGCCTGATTTTTATGAGTCCCGTCTGAGCCAGCCGGAACACCCCCCCCCCCAAAGCCTGATGAGGAAAATCCATCCCCGTTTCCTGGAAAATGATCTGGAGCGTCTCAAGGTTCTGGGCCAGGTTCAGCGTCCCCTGGAAGTCAGGGATATTCCCCCATTGCTCGAACATATTCTCAAATACCCTGAGCTTCCTCCCGAGGATCTCTATGCCGCCCTGATTTCCTGGAAAGCCCTTCCTGCCGCACCTTCCAACTTCATCCTGGAACCCCTGCTCCGCCATCCCGAAGCCGCTGTCAGACAGGGGGCCCTTGAAATTGTGGCCCACTTCCGCCTCGAACAGTTCCGCATGCGGGTAGAAGCTGAAGTCAGCTGCGCCCATCCTGTCGTTGCGGCTGAAGCTCTGTATGCTCTGGCCGAAATCGGTTCGGAAATTTCCTGTCGCCGGGTCGAACTGGCCCAAAGTCATCCAAGCCCTCTGGTCAGAGCTGCTGCCGGGTGGGTTCTTAAGCGGCTCAGACAACGCTTGGACAATTCCGTATCTATGCTATAATCAAGCCATGCGCCCGGTTCTGGTCGTCACGCTCTTTCCTTTCCTCGTATTTTCCGCGCACAGTGCCGTGCTGGTTCGTCACGCCATTGAAAACATCGAAGGCTGGCGAAATGTACCCGGCATCCTGAATTCCATGCTGCCCCCAAATGGCGAAATGGACAGCTTCCTTTTTGAACCAGGCCAGCCGGACAACCTCACTCAGGAAATCAACCGCTTTCCCCTTCTCCTGGCGATCGTCGTGACTGCCCAACCCCCTGGGACCAGACCTGTAGCTGGTGGCTTCACCCTTCTCAACCCCTACCTTGACCCCCAGGAAAGCTCCCGAGCCCAGCGCCTTCGGTCCATTTATGTCCAGTCTCTCGGAGGAATCCGGGATGTCGGAGAACTTCCCTTTCGAATCATCACCTCTCTGGCAGTACCCCATATCCTGCTGGCTCTTCCCTCTGATGCTTCTGCCAATGAGGTTGCCACCCAGCTCGCAATAGCCCTGCAAAAAGCTTTCCCCGGACGCTTTCAAACCATGAGCCCTACCCGGGAGAGGGAGATTCCTGAGCTGTCCCAACCGACAGTCCGGGGGACCATTCAGACTCTGACTTCCTCCACAGAGCCCATCTCCTCACAGACCCGAACCTATGATGAGTCCCATGTCCGTGAAGAGATCCTGTCCTGGATTCGTCTGGAATCAGACGATGAAAGCTGGATGGATGCCTTCCGAGCCTTTGAGAGCCCCCCGGAGCCCCAAGATGCTTCGGCTCCAGTTATGGAAGAGCCCTCGGTTGCAGCTCCAGCCATGACTCCTCCATCAGAAATCAGAGCCGAGCCCGAAACCCCAGCGGCCACACGCAGCATAAAGACCTTCGAGCCCGTTCTGGTTACACCCAAGATGCAGGATCGCCTGCCCCGCCCCTCTCCGGAACTCCTGATTGAAAGTTCAGAGCCCGGAGGAATCATAAGCGCCGATATGGCTCATATTCAGGCTGAACTTGAAGCCATGGCCCGTCATCTAAACCAGACTTCAAAGCCCTCGGCTCCAGCTTCAACCCCCACCAGTCCCAGAGTTCTTCCCCGCCCTAACTGGCTGATTCTCGATTAATATGCGCCCGTCCATCAATTTTCCCCACCGCTCAGCCAAGAAACCCAATCGCAATCCCCTGAAGTTCGTGATGGTGGGGATCGTTCTTCTCGCCGGCGTTGCCGGATTCAGAATTGCTGACTCCACCCTCAGACTGGGAGGCACCCCTCTCATCAAAGAGCCCACCCAGATTCCTCTTCAGAAGAAGCCAGCCCCAGACCTCACATCTATCGCTCCGGCTCTTTCCCAGCAGGAAGAATCCCCCCGTCTGCCTACCTACCGCATTTTCTATCCGGCCTCCGAGGCCCCCTTTCTTATGGAAACCGCAGTCGCTCTGGACATAAGTGGCAGCAGGGCAGCTGCTCAGGCCAACCTGATTCTGAAGGAAATCCTGACCTTCACCCCCAAGGGGCTGTTTGCGGCCCCGGTCAATCTTCTGAGTGTCTTTCGTATGGATGATACCCTCATCCTTGATTTTGGACTGGAAAGCCTGGAACTCTTCCACAGCACTGGTATGCGGGATGTCCAGCTTCTGTATTCCCTGGTCAATTCCCTGCTGGAATCCTTTCATATGGAAAAGCTAAGACTGCTTTTTGGCGGGCGTCCGGCCCCCTCCAATAACGAAAATCTCGATCTGAACATCGTTTTCACCTTCAACCACCGTCTAATCCTTAAGGCCGGACAAGAGTGAAGTTCCTCTTCTTTCTCCTCTTCACCCTTTGTTCACATTGCCTTGAGATCAGACCCACCGAAAATGGGTATCAGGTGCGTCCGGCCGAGGAATCCCTGCCCCTTCTTTTGCGTTATCGCCGTAAAACTCCCAATGCCCGTCAGTTTTCCGAGCCCCGCTGGCTGGAAGAAACCTCTTCCCGAATCGAATTCCTTCAACCCCTAGGAGACGAAGAAGCTGTTCTGGAAGTTCTCAGCTTCCGCTACGAATTCGTCTCCACCCTGAAAAACTTCGGTTCCGGGGCTGGTCAGGTCCGCGATCCCACTTCCATCAGCCGTGATGAGTTCGGGCATATCTACATTGTCGATCGAGCCCAGGACAGCATCAGCAAATTCTCTTCGTCCCTGAACTGGCTGAACACCTTCGGGGGCTTTGAATGGGACAGGACGGATACTGCTGACGGCGATTCCTTCTCCAATCTGACTGAAGCCCGCTTTGATTCTCCTTTTGATATTGCCTGTACCGGCCGTCTGTCCTGTTATGTCACCGATATGCGCAATCACAGGGTTGCCGAACTTGATCTTGATGGCAACTTCATAAGAGAGCTGCGCCCGCGCAATGCGTTTGACGAACCCACCTCTGCCGCCGTCACTGCCGAAAATGACCTGATAGTTCTGGATAGCCGCAACGATCGCATTCAGGTGTTCAATTCCTTGCGTCGCCCCCTTCACTATATTGGTGGCTACGGCACCCAGAGTGAACGTCTCTCCCGCCCCCTGGATTTCGCGCTGGTCCATCACAACCAACTGGTGGTGATAGACTCCGGCAACCGCCAGATCAAGCTCTTTGGGACCAACGGACATTTTGAGGCCTCCATTCCCATGCCCAACCCTGAAGTCCAAAGGATCTGCTCCGTGGAATCCAGTGGCATGCTCCTTCTGATGGAAAGAAACTCTCCTCCAAGGACCTACTCCCCCAATCTCAAGCCGCTCAAAAATATCCTGCCTGCGGAACTGAAAGCCGCTCTTGACTGTGTCGAACTCCCCAGTGGCCGCCTGCTGATACTGCATTCAAACCCTCCAGGAATCTCCACCCTGAATCCTGTCTGGTCTGTTTCCCATCATGCCCTCGAAGTGAGTACGGGTCCGTGAAATGTCTGGGAAAAGGACCTGTTCAGGTACTTTGTCTTCATGGGCTGGGAAGCCAGGGGCTCATCTGGCAAAGTTGCCTGCCCCCCCACCTGTTTGAAGAATTCACTTTTTTCTGCCCCGACCTTCCCGGACATGGAGATGGTCCAAGGCTTTCCTCCTATACTCTTGAAAACCTGTTTGAAAACCTGATCAAGAGTCTGGAAGCTCTCAGACCTTTTCCCATCATCATCGGTCATTCCCTGGGGGCCATTCTGGGGCTTGAGCTTCAGGTTCATTTTGAAGAACTCGGACACCTGATTGCCCTGGATTTTTTTCCACGGGCCCGCCACCCACGTGGACTCGAAGTTCTCGCCCGGCATTTCCGACAGAATCACCTGACCCAGCTCCGCCAGTTCATGAGTTTCAGCCATACTCACGATCCCTGTATTCTTGAACGAATTCTGGCAGATGCCGGAAAAACGGATGAAAACGCCTTCCCGGAAATCCTCGAATCTCTGGCCCTGCATGCCCGTGAAAAACGATCTCACATCTATCCAAAGGATCGTCAGATAGACGTTTTCCATCAACCACCCTCCGCTCTTCACACTGACCCTAAAGGTACTTTTGAAGAGGCCTGGAAACCCTGGCCCAAGGCGAGGCTCCACTGTCTTCCCAAACCCGGCCATTTTGTCATGCTCACCAACCCCATGGAATTTAAACTCCTCCTGAGCCATTGCCTGACAAAATCAGGGGTAAATCTTTAGAATTTGTTGTAAACTTCTGCCTATGAAAATTCGAATCCTGCTGCTTGTGTTTCCCCTGTTCTTCGCAGCAGGCTGCAAGAAACGCCGTCCCACCGATGAAATCCGACTGCAAGTTGATAGTGAACTCAAAAAGCAGGAACGCCTCAAGGTCGAATACGACCTCGGCTGGATTGCCGGCTCCACCGGCAAACTTGATCTGGCCATTCGCCAGTTCCAGAAAGTCCTCAAGGAAGAACCGGGGCATATCGGGGCCAACCATGATCTCGGCCTTGCCTATGCCAAACAGGGCAAGCTTCGGGAAGCTATTGAACAGTTCATGCGAACCATTGAACTCGATCCTAATTTCGATGAGGCTTATTTCAATCTTTCCACGGCCTATTTCCGTCTGGGACAGAATGATCTGGCCATGGATTATCTGAATCGCTGCATGAAACTCAATCCCGATCACAAAGACGGGCTTCTTAGAATCGCCACTCTGGCCGAACAGCGCGGAGAGAACAGCAAGGCTTTGCAGACTCTGGCCCGTTATATGGCCGTCAATCCCCGTGATGGTGAAATTGCCGAGCGTCTGGCTATGCATTATTTCCAGCAGGGCCTGGATGAAAATGCCCGAGTCGAATTCATGCGGGCCCTCAAACTCAAAAACGAAAGCACTTCCGTTCTTTATCACCTTGGAGTGATTTCCCATCGCCGGGGCTATCTCGACGATGCCTCTCAATACTACACCAGGGTCTTAAACTCCAATCCAAACCATGTGGATTGCCTGGTTGGAATCGGTGAAATTCTGGAAAGACAGCGCAAGTTCCACAAAGCCCTGATTTACTATGAGCGCGCTTTGGGGCTGGAACCGGACAACTCCTTTGTTCGGCAGAAAGTAGCCAAACTCAGAAGCGGCTAGGGATTCTCCATAAAAAGATGCAGGGCCCCCCTGAGTTCTCCTTCCGCGAAGCCCCTGGCCTCATCCTGAGGGTAAAGTCCATCAAGCTTTCTCTTCACCGGCTCGGCGATATTCTGGCCATGACAGCTAAGACACAGGGACTGTGTTGGCAAGGAACGAAAAAAATGTACTTTCCTATGATTCACTTCCAGAATGTCCCCCGGCTTTTGGGCCAGCCGATCCAGAACTTCCCTTTCGTAAGTATCCGGTGAATTGACAGGGTTACGGATTTTCAGGGCGATCCGGCGAGCCTGAATCGCATGGGGTAAATCCTCTGTCGTAAGCTCAAGTGCCTGAAGTGAACACATCTTCAGAGTCGGCTCAATACCATCAGATTTCAGAGAACCAACAAGCCTGTTTTTCAATCTGCCCAGAATGGCATCTGCTGTTTTGGGCAGGACATCAGCCGGGGATACAACCGGAAACCCTTGTTTCTGCCAGGCAAGAATTCCACCTTCCAGATTATAGACCTTCAAGAATCCGGCCTCTTTGAGAATTTGGGCTGCCTGCATGGAGCGTCGCCCGCTACGGCACTGAAGGATCACGGGTTCTGATGGCTTCAGCTGATGAAACATGGTTTCAAGATTGCCAAGAGGCAGAAACCCTGTATCTGCAATCATCGATTCCAGCCGTTCCTCCTCCTCTCTGACATCTATCATCATCACGCCTTCCTGAAAAAGTTCAAATGCTTTTTGAGGATGCACCTGATGGATTTGGGCCCAGGAAACCGGAAGAAAAAGAGTGCAGAATAAAACTAATTTTCGCATCTTTTAAAGATGCCTCAATCCAGATTTGATAAAAATGATCTGAGTCAGGTTTCAGACCTTTTCAGGCAAAAATTCAAAATAACCGTAATCCACAAACTGCCCGGCTTTTACCATGGCAAGAATTTCCTCAAGGCTTTTGAAATCCACCTGACTCACTTCAGGGCCAATCTGGCAGAGCTCAGCGGTTTTTGCATCAATTCTGGCATACCAGAGATCAAACGTTGTATCAGGACTGTAATCCGATTTGACAAAGCG
>CAZDAM010000006.1:0-12797 GCA_964503595.1 uncultured bacterium | reverse complement strand
TGGCATACCAGAGATCAAACGTTGTATCAGGACTGTAATCCGATTTGACAAAGCGTTTCAGAAGAACCAGCGACTGCGGGGAAAGAGTAAGACCTATCTCCTCTTTAAGCTCCCTGATAGCACCGATCAGGCTGTCTTCACCAGATACAACCGATCCCCCGGTAGTGGCCCAGAGCCCTGGCAGCCAACTCAGATGTTCGGCCCTTTTCTGGACAAGATAATCTCCAGTCTCATTCTGAAGCCAGACATGTACAACCCGGTGATAAAGGCCATCCGGCAGCGGAATCCCTCTTTGCCAGGTCTCTCCCGTTTTTTCTCCAGAGGCATCCAGAACATCCCAGATTTCATGAACCGGCAGCTTTTTCTGAAGCCCTAGCAGAGCCTCCAGAGCCGAAGAAAACTCAGCAATGGCCCATGGCATGGCCGTCAGACAGTTCCCGTCCACACAGAAGTTTTTCAGAACAGAAGTCGTTTCCTGAAACCAGGGAACTACAAAATCCGCAAGGTCTTCAGATAGCATGGGAGTCTGATACAAATGGGCTGCTTTCCGGCCCTGAAGCACTCCAGCATGAGCCATGACCATAGCCCCGGCACAGATTCCAGCCAGAATCCGCCCTTCTTCATGGGCCTTTTTCAGAATCTCATCTGATATGCCATCCTTCAGAATGGAATCCGGGTTTCCTCCGGGAATGACAATGGCATCCGCCCAGGGAAGAATCCCCGAATATAAGCCATCCGGCTGAATCTGCAGCTGATTGCTTAGACGCAGAACACCCCTTTGAGGAGTGAAATAGCGCACTTCACAACACTGGGACAAACGCTCCACACAATGGGCAATTTCCCCAAAAGCACATCCGGGGTAAAGCAGTACGGCGATGTTTCTGGACATCGACCTATAACTGGGGGGCCTGCTCCACCGCTTCCCCGAAAGCAGAGGAAATCAGCTTCATGCGGGTTACAGGGAAATAAAGGAAAAGAGCCTTTCCTTTCATGCTGTGCTCAGGAACCAGTCCCCAATAACGAGAATCCAGGGAATTGTCCCGGTTATCTCCCATCACAAAATAACAGCCTTCCGGAACAGTGAGTTCTTCAACATCCTGAGCAGAAATCTCGGCTCCCGGAAGATGCAGAAAAGACAGGGCATACATTTTCCACGAACCTGTTGGATGAAGCTTGCCGTTCACACTCAAAGAACCATCCACCCCAAAAGAAGCCATATCTCCTTCTGCGGCCAGGATCGGCAGCGGAGTCCGCTCACGACCAACTTCACGGTTCCTCAGATCCATGAACTGTCCGGCTGACGCATCAAGTCCCCGTGAAAAATAGGACTTTTCATCGAACTTGAATTTGCTGTCTACGCCAAGAATCCAGATCCGTTTGGGGATTTTGACCGGGACCATATAGGTCTTGGTCAAATCCTGGACTTTGATTTCAGCCGGGGGAATATCATAGGAAGAGCTGTAGATGACATAGTCTTCCTTGAGAGGCTTGCCATTCAAATAGACAATCTTGTCCTGAACCTTGAGAGTATCACCAGGAAGCCCAATCAGACGCTTGATAAAATCCCGGGAAGGATCCAGCGGAAAATTGAAGACCACCACATCCCCGCGCTTGGGTTCATGCACCCGGTACGCGGCCTTGTTGACCCAGATGAAATCACCCTCTACCAGAGTATTCATCATGGAAGCCGAGGGAATATAGGAACCCTGGACGATAAAGGTATTCAGTCCCACAATCACAATAACAGCCCTGGCCAGACCTTCAACCCAGTCCCTGACAAGGGACTTGTGCATGATGACAAGATCCCAGCTTTCCCCGTTGAGATCGACACGAAAGACGTTCTTGCCCCGATAGAGCTTGGAGGTAAAAACGATTTCCTTTTCGTCTTCAGAAGACTCACGCTTGACCCGCAATGCCTTCTGATCGAAAAAGCCTTCGATGACGGCATTTTCAGCGGACTCCTTGAAAACCAGCCGGATACGAATCAGGGGATTGTTGAAAATATGGGAATTAGACTTAAGCTTGCGATATTCAATCTCGGTGGTCTCATCAATAAAGATGGAGGCAAAACCCTCATTGGGGAATCCGCTCAAGTAGACATTTTCCAGAAATTTCGCAAGCTTCATGCCAGACCTACCTGTTTGAGGATTCTTTCATTCTGCCGCCAGCCCGGCTTGACCTTGATCCAGAGAGTCAGCTGAACTTTCCTGCCGAAAAAGCGGCGGGCACGCATACTGGCACGGGCATTGGCCGACTTCAGGGCCTGACCCCCCTCGCCAATCAGAATAGCTTTCTGGCCTTCCCGCTCCACATAAATCAGGACTTCTGCCTCAATCCGGGACTCCATCTCTTCGAGGCGATCCACAGCCACAGCTACGGCAAAGGGAACTTCTTCCTCGTTCTGAATGAACAGAGCTTCCCGCACGAATTCGGCAATCAGAAAGCCATTATCCCGATCAGTGATCATTTCTTCCGGATAGAACTGGGGCCCTTCTTCCACAAAAGTATCCATGACCTTAAGAAGCTCTTCCAGATTCTGCCCGTCCCTGGCCGAAACAGGGACAAATTCCCGGGCACCGGTGAAACGCTCCGGCAGCTCCCCCAGCAAGGGAATCAGAGTGCTTTGCTTCAGGGCATCAAGCTTATTCAGAACAATGATGACCGGCTTGTCCCTGGCCCCTTCCAGAACCGTCCGGAAAAACTCACGCCCCCGGCCAAGACCGGGTTTGCGGCCATCAATCACAAGAAGGATGATATCCGCATCTTCAAGCGATTTACGGATTTCCTGACGATAGAAGCCGTCCACCTTCATGCGCCCCTCATAAAAACCCGGCGTATCCAGAAAAATCAGCTGGGTATTTTCCCGGTTCAGAACTCCCACAATCTGGTTGCGGGTTGTCTGGGGTTTGGGAGACATGATCGCAAGATCCTGTCCGAGAAACCGGTTGAGAAGGGTGGACTTGCCCGCATTGGGAAGGCCAACAATGGCAACATAGGCCGAACGATGGGATGGGGACAGGAGATCGGATTCACACATAATTCAAGCGGGGCATGGTATCACAACCATTGCCGCATACGGAACCACAACAAAGGCATGATGGCAGAAACCACCATCAGCCCCAGAGCAGCAGGATATCCATAGGGAAATTTCAGTTCCGGCATGGCCTCAAAATTCATGCCATAAATACCGGCAACCACGGTTGGCGGCATCAGAACCAGAGACAGAATGGTGAAAATTTTCAGGATGCGGGCCTGGTTCTCATTCTGAAGACCCCTTAAGGTGTCCTGCTGATAACGAAGAGCCTGATTCAGGTAATCCATATGTGACAGCAGCGACAGACACTGCTCACTGATGATCGAAATTCTGGGAGCCAGCTCTGATCTCAGAAAAGAAGCCTTCATAATGGTGTAGATCAGGCGCTGCATTTCCGTGATGGATTCCCTGAGAAACATCAGCCGGTCAAACAGGCGAACCATCTCCGCCAGCATTTTTGTCGAATCCGGATCGCTGTTCACCATGACATCAGAAATCACATAAACCGCCTGCTGATCCTCTTCAATCTGATCCCAGGCCAGTCCCAACCGGGACTCCAGACAGAAAATCAGGGCCCGCTGGGCATCCAGACCAGGTGTCGGCTCCACCGCCTGCAGGCGTAAAAAAGCCTCCTGCACCTGTTCATCCCCGCCATCCTGCCAGGTCAGAAGCAGATCATCAGAAAGAACAAAACACCAGGGACTGACTTCATAGCCCCGTTCTCCATCTGTCACCACAAAAGAACGGACAAACAGGGTCTGACGATGATTTTTCAGATAAATCCGTTTGGTAGGAGCTCCGATATGCAGATCCAGATCATCCGGCAAATCCAGAAGTTCAGAAATTTTTTCGGAGATTTCATCCGGCTGTCCCACACAGGCCAGCCAGGTGTAGCGACCCCGGTGAAGCCCTTCCAGAGACTCAAGCTCATCAACGCTCCACTCATTTCCATCTGCTTGGCAGCCCCGAAGCATTGCCATGTGCACCAGTCCTTCCTATAATCACAAAACCTTCCATGTTGCGGCTATTTTTGTTACTTATCGGATTCTCTCTCCCCGGATTTGCTGAAGATCCCGCTCTTGGTGATTTTCGGAGGATGCGCGAGCGCGTACTCAATGGCTCAACCCTCGAATGGCCTCCTCCTCAGGAACTTCTCAAGCAGTATCGCAACTCTTCTTTGACCCAGAGAATGCGAATCCTGAGAAACTGGGCTTCCCTGGTTCCGGCTTCCGAAGAACCCACCCTTCTGGTTCGAGGCAACCAGGAAGAACTCAATGAATTCCTCAATCTCTTTCCCGTTGAGGTTCTGCAAAGCCTGGATCGCCTGGGAGTGCTGATCGTCCGCGTCCCTGCCGGTTTCTCCCGCAGCGGATACCAGGAAACCATCCAGAAAAAACTCCCCGGCATAATTGTGGATGTCGATTTTCAGATTTCGCCATCCCGTCCGATTGCTTCTGTGAATGCAGAAACCCAAAGCCCCTACCGCCTGGCCCAGATGGATAATCTGCTTCAGGAGCTCAACGAAACCCTCGGTCTGCCCCGCCGCCGTATCCGGGTTGCTGTTCTTGATTCAGGATGTGGTCCCCATAATGATCTCAAACCCCTGCGTCAGTCCACCGACGAAAATGGTCACGGCACCCATGTCGCTGGCATTCTGGCCGCAACCCAGAATAATGGCATCGGCATTGATGGCATCTCTTCCAGTGTTGACTTGCGCTGCTATTCTGTCCTGAACCGGGATGGAACCGGCACACTCTCGGCTCTCGTCGGAGCCATTTCTCTGGCAGAACTGGAAAGAAACCAGATTCTTCTGATGTCTCTTGGAACACGGGAACGATCCCGTCTGCTTCACGAAGTGCTCGATGCCATGGGAGATCACATCATCCTGATTGCCGCTTCCGGCAATGAGGCGACTTCTGAACCGGTTCTCCCTGCCTCTCACCCTCTGGTTATCGGGGTTGGTTCGACCAGCCGTGGAGGAAAACTCTCGAGTTTTTCCAATACAGGCCGAAACCTGGATGTCAGCACTATCGGCGAGAATGTGGAAAGCCTTGCCATCGACGGAGGAACCAGAACCATGAGCGGGACTTCCATGGCTGCTCCCATGATGGCCGGAATCCTGGTTGAAATTCTGACCCGTGTTCCCAATCTTCCCAGACCGGCAGATATTCTTGAGGCCCTGCACCGGGCGGTACGCATCAGAATCCGCAATGACCCGGATCCCGGAGCCCGTCGCCTCAATTCGACCCATTTCAAGGATGAACTTCTAAAAATCCAACGGGCACGACAGGGGCCACCGCCCCTGATGGAACCCTAAGGGCTGGTTCTTACCAACCTAAAACCGATATTCTGAGCTTTGAAGCTGGGCAGATCATCGTAGCGGCGCCGGGCACTCAGGTATTCGGAAGTAAAATCAAAGGAGCCACCGCGGAACACCTTGGTACGACCTTTGTTCAAAACCAGAGGATCTTCCACTCTCTGGCCGACACGTCCTATATACGTCTCGTAATCGTAATCATCGGCCACCCATTCCCAGACATTCCCGAAAAGATCACAAAAGCCCGGTCCAGTTTTTTCCTTCAGACAACTGGCATGAGTAACTCCGGATGAATTGTCATCGTACCAGGCCCATTCGTCCGCTCTTGTTGTGGGCAGGCTTTTCTGGGCAGCATATTCCCACTCCGCTTCTGTCGGAAGACGATAGATCTCACGCCCTGCTTTCTGATTGAGAAGACCGATGAACTTCTGAACATCATCATGGGAAACCCTCTCCACAGGACATGTTGGTCCACAGCTGGAAAACCAGGCTGGATTCGTCCCCATCACCATTTGCCACTGGGATTGAGTCACTTCAGTTCGCATCAGATAAACCGATCGGGTCAATAAAACCCTGTGACTGGGAAGCTGATCCTCCCTGTCTCCGCCACCCATCATGAAATCATCACTGGGAAGCAGCAAAAAATCTGTTTTCAAAAGCTCATCCTGCAGAACACTTCCCATAAAGAACTTCCGGGAAAGCTCTTCCATTTCCCGTCGAATCATCTGAAAACTCAGAGGATTCTTGGGACTTTGCAGATAAAGAGCAATCGTGGTACTCCTATAATCCCGAAGAATCCTTTCCCAAAGTTCGACGGCACGGCGTAAAGCTTCCCATCTCTTCCAGATTTCTTCTCTGGGAGAATTCCCATCAATGCTGGGCATGGAACGAAGATTTGACATAGCCAGCATAAAGAGGGATTTAGCCTCCGCATTAAGATCCTCTTTCTGTGGTGCCGAAGATATCAGCTCTGTTGCCGGCTGAGAAATTGTGGGAATCTCCTGCATCTTTGCCTTCTCAGGTTCCGGCTCTTCTTCAAGCAGAACGGCTATGCTCTCCAGATCCGGTTCGTCCTTGGAAAAAATCGGAGTCTGGCTCTTCTGCTTCAGGCTGCTTGAGATACGGGAAAGCAGCAGAATCGCCTGAGAGTACCAGCGACCATTGATGCCCTCTACTCTCAGATATTTCAGAACCGCCCGACGAGCATCTTCAAACCGGCCGGCTTCAAAAAGAAGCTGGCTGTAACGGGCAAAGAAATCTCCGCCATGCTCCAGGGAAAGCTTCTGAATCTGATCATAAATGGAAGCGGCTTCATCGTAGCGATTCTCTTCGATTGCCTGATTGGCTTCAGAAAGCAGCAGATCACGCTGTACGTCTGCAGGTAAGGTCTGAACCACATTTTCCTCACTACAGGAAACCATTACCAGATGAAACAGAACGAAAAGCAAGCGCAGCATCTCAGCTCCCAAAAAAAGTTTCACAAAATGAGCCAACTCATCTTTTCTGCATTCGTGACATCAGACATCTCTTGTTATACTGATAGGTTATGCAATCTTACCCCTTGCTTTCAATCCTTACATTTTTCTGGCTTCTCTGCCCGCTTTTTGCTGGTTCTGCCGGAGTCAGAAATGGCTCACTGGGAGGACAGATTCTGGATGCCAATGGTCGGGGAATCTCCGGAATTTCCGTAGTCGTCGAGAAAAAAGAGAATCCTCCTGTTATCCGCTCCACCGTAACCAATGCCGATGGACGCTGGCATATGGGAGGACTTCAGGTCGGCTCCTGGTCTGTCTCTCCCTTTGCCAACGGATTTGCGGTAGGAACCACACCGGTTCTTGAAGGTGATTCTTCCGGAAGTCTCCGGGCCTATGTCGAATCAGGAAAGCATTACGAGGTTCCTCCAATCCGCATGCAGGCTACCGGAAAATCCGGGGATGCAATCTCCACTCTTACCCTGATCGATACCCTCACAGGAGAAAAAATTCCAAATGCCACGGTCACCATTGGAAATCATGTAGCCACTGAACAGTCCGAGGGAGGCTACACGGCAGTCGTGCCTGTGGAATACTCGGAGTCCGGAAAGCCGGTCACTGTACAGGTCTCTGCTCCCGGATATGAAAGCCAGCAAGCTGAAGTCATTCCGGTTCCCGGTGAATCCATCGTCCAGTCTCTGGAGCTTGAGCCCCGGAAATCCAGAGTAGAAGGGATCATTGATTCTGCCAACCTTCCCGGTGTCGATTTCAGCAGAACCTCCATTCGCGTGGACAATATCCCCTTTCAAAAGCTCAATGCCCAGATCGATACCAACGGCAACTTCAGCATCGAGGTTCCAGCCAGTACTGCAGAAAACGTTCGCACCTTTGGCATCACTTTCTACCTGAGGGGGTTTCATCCCATGCGAATCTCATCAGTGATTTCTCCTGAAGCCGGTGCCATCACCATCGCCCAGCCCGTACTTCTTACCCCAAAAACCGTTGCGATTCAGGGTAGAGCAGCGTCTTCACTGGGAGAATTTCTACCATCTGGACTCAACCGGGCATTCATTCCTGAACTCGGATTATCTGCCAGCGTCAGTCAGGGACATTTTTCTTTCCCGGTTATACCTGTGGCCCTTCCTCTGACCCTCAAGGTTTTTGGAATCAATATCATGAATCAGTATGAACAGGGAAATCTCAGTTTTCAGGCGACTGAAAACGGGGGAATCTTCACTCTCCCAAGTGTGATCACTTCTCCGTCAGGGGGAGAATAAGCTAAAAGAGAGTCCCTTCTCCTGGAGGAGTTTCCAGAACGCAGTGTTCCCTCTCAGTAAACCGGGCAGGCTTTCTCTGCGGACTGTATTCTCCAAGCGGTTTTGGGGGAATAAAACGCTTCATCTGAATGAAATGAAATTCAAGATGACGGCTGAATTCAGCGTAAGCCGAAGTCTCAAGCAAACGAAAAATCGAGTGCATCTGAGGATGATTTTTTAAGTTCCAGTCAAGAATGGAAATGCTGAAACCGGTTCCAGATCACCATAAGAAGAAGCCTTCTGAAATTGCAGGGACAAAGGGGCTACAGCATAGTAAAAAATCCGCTTCACATATCCTGCTGATGGCTTAGCCTACGACATCCAGAACAATATGATTGTCCTCGGGGAACTCCTGAAGTGTGAACGGGTTTAAAACCGGGCTTTCCCAAATGGCATCCGAACCAGTTCGATTCAGGGTCGCATTGATAAAACCATTCCGGGCTGCCTGATGTTCCTCAGAACCAAAAATATACTTGAACACAAAATCATTGGTGATCTGAATTTCACCACTCATGACAACCTCAGGCTGAACACAACACCTTATTTTAGCATAGGATATTTAGGGCAGAATCAGGGTGAATTTCCTGACCCCAAGACCACTGCCAAGAATGACATCCACCTTTTCACCAGAAACTCCCGAGATTCCGGCAGAATCCCCGTCATTGTCCTGAAGAAGGAGGCGATAGCTGCCATCTTCCAGATGCTTTCTTACAAACCTTTTGCCTGTGTGATTGGCGGGTATCTGATACCCATCATCCGTCCTGACAATCTCAAGATTCAGATTCACCTGACCCACACTCAGATTCACGTGAGAGGGCTGAAGCGAATACAGCACCTGATCGGATTCGTCTCTTAAGGTGAGGCTTACCGGAGGGTTTTCTCCCGAAACAAAGGCAACCGCATTCAAACCCGGCCCATGATCATAACCAATCAGACTAACAGGAACAATCTGAATGGAACCGTCTTCCATTTCCGCCTGCAAGGTCACGCTTCCCGGCTTTGCCACCTGAGGATAATCCCGAACCGGAATCACCGAAGCAAGATTCCATTGCAGATTCTGGCTGCGCTTCACCGTGATGAAATGTCCCTCAAGCGGAGCCACTTGGTTTACCGAAAGGCGCGGGCGGGCCTGAGCCGGTGGATGGGTTGCAATCAGCGTACTCCAGAAATCATGCAGGGCCTTATAGTTGTAATCAGAAATCCAGACCCGGTTGCAGTAGCTCATGATGTCCCAGTAATAGGTCGGATCCAGTAGTTTTCGTGTGCCGTGGGAATAACCAGTAGCTCCGATCAGGCCATTGGCATGAGGATACTGGACATCTGTATTTCCTGGAGTTGAACACAATGCACCTTCATTCGCCGTCGAATGACCCACATGACTCCGACCGAAATTATGGCCGATTTCATGAGCCGCCGTTTCAGCGAACTCCTTGAGGCCATATCCAAGTCCGATTCCAGCCATCAGAACATTCTGGAACCCCACATCGTTATTATAAGCCAGCCCGGAAAGTCCCGCTGTACCAAAATCTGTTGCCTCTGGACGAAAAACGCCATAGTACACAACACTTTTTTCCTGAGCCCCTCTTTCTGCATTCGCCGCATTGCTGAAATTATCCAGGGCAGTATCCCATTGATCAAACTCAGAACCACTTCCCACCTGAATCGTCTGGTTCGCAAAATTCATGGGATGCCAGCCCACACTGACCACATTCATGGGAAACATGGATTCCAGTATGGTTTTGAGTTCGGTGACATAAGCAACATCCTGAGGCATGACAACACTATTCACTGCCAATGGAACCAGCCGCACTATCATTTTCGATGCCTGAGTCAGGGTAAGGCTGATCCCCGTCGATGTCGGCCAGGAATTATTGCTTTCCTGAGTTTCTGTGACTTCATTCAGAGCATCAACCTGAACCTGTAAGCGGACTCCAGATTTCAGATAACTTCCGGGAATCAGGATATTTGCCTGATTCCCGGCCGAGGTTTCAGCACTTGTATAAGTCCTTGAAACCATTTCCTGGCGGAAGACAACATCGCCCGTATCCGGGTAGGACAGAGTTACACTCAAGGTATTTTTCAGCTGATTCGTATTGCCTGATACCCCCACACCCAGGCGCAGAACCCCGGTTCTTCCTTCAATCACCGGAATCGAATCATTCGTCAGTGGCCAAAGCTGTTTTTCTGAGCCCTGATTCAGACTGACCGATTCCAGAGTCAAATCGGAAGCCACACTGGCCGCCGGAAGAATTCCAGCCACCTGGGAAGGATCTCCAAAGTTCGCTCCATCCGAGCTTGAACGAACCCAGAAATATCTGAGCTGGTCGTTAGCCAAGGAACTGAACTGGGCAGAAGTCTGAGTCACCGTCTGGGTACTGGAGGCCACCCAGGGTTGAGAACCCATTTCCACTTTGTAGTGAGATGCCCCACCCACCGGACACCATTCAAGAGCTGCCTGGGAGTTTCCGGCGCTTCCCCATACCCATGAAGGGGCCTTAGGAGGAGTTGCCGAACCAACTGTTATCGATACCATTGCCCCCGAAACCAGAATTGTACCGGAGGTATTGTAAGCATGAGGAGTAATTTCCCAACGATACCCAGTATCTACAAGAGAGGAAGAAAAAGCGTTATTGAAACTGGACCAGCCATCAACCCCGGCGTCATAGCTCCATACCGCCGTTCCAGCTATGGCCCCGGTAATTTTGTTCTGATTCGTGAAAGTAAAAAAGCTCTGGCTCCCCGGTGGGTAAACATGAGCAGAAAAACCATAGGATGCGGCGCCGGCATATCTTGGAAAAGTAATGCTGAACTGCTTCAGCCCAGCAGTTGTCTGAGTAATCACCGGAAAAGAAGTCACTACAGGCTCACCGGCAAGGCTTGCCGTATCACACAGGGAACTGGAAAACACAGTGGCCGTGGAAATCACTGGTGCCTGTTCCGTCTGAAATGAAAAGGAATGAACCGGACTTAAAGCTATCCCCTCCCAGGACTGAACTCCATTGAGGACAATGGCAACTGCTGTACTGTAAGGAAGCGGTGAAACAGGGCTTATCTGAATTCTTGTGTTCTGGGGAAGATTCAGCGTAGCTCCAATCGCTTGCCCGCCTACCTGGATCATGACCGTCTGAGACGTGACACTTGAAGCCAGTACAGCCGTCGTGAAGTCGACTGTGATTGCAGAGGAAGTCGTCACCTGAGTGGCATTGCTCGCCGGACTGGTTGCCTGAACCGAAAATGGAATCGGACTTCGAATGGAAAAGACCGAACTGAAACTCGACGTCATTGGAATCTGATGGGCCAGCGAGCGCAGAGAGCTCACTTCTACCGTATAGACAGTGGAATGAGCCAGAAGTGAAGATGGAATCATCGTAATCTGACTGCCACTGACTGCCAACTGAACAGAAACCGAGCTTCCATTCTGAAGAAGCCTGACATTTGCCGTAGTTACAGTGCTGGCATCAATCGCCTCAGACATTGAAATCTGAACCACGCTGGACGGTTCCTGATTGTTGGACTGATGAAGTGGACTGATCTGGGAAACGAAGGGAGCCGGTGGAGCCTGGGTCGTAGCGAAGGAAGCTGCAAAAGCCTGATTCAGAGGGTTTCCTTTCAAATCGGTTACCCCAGAAACCACAACTGTGTAAGTGCTGCTGTAAGTCAGAGGACTATTAGGCAGTATCACAATCTTCTGATCCGTTGCCTGATAACTCAACATGACTGATACCGGATTCTGGCCCAGAAGCAATTGAACGGACTGGGAAGTCACGCTTTGAGGATCAAGACTCTCGGAAAACGCGATCGAAATGGATGTCGCCGTCGAAATATCCGTCGCATTTGCAGACGGAAAAACCGTATTTACAGATGGGGCCGTCAAATCCATCTGGGACTTCAGGGAATCCGGAAGAATCTGGGCAATGCTTTGAGGCGATTTCAGATAAACAAAATAGGCTTTGGTAAAATCCACCTCATCCAGAGTGGTGGAAATTTTCTTGTGTGCGCTTAGAGCAGGCCACAGGACCCTGGCCTGATAGGTCAAACTTCCTTGCCCCGGTGCGCTGCCATAACCAACAACAGTTCCAAATGCAGATGGCAGATGAGTTGCTCCACTCAGTGTTCCAGAAAATCCCATCGAAACAAGATTCCAACCTGTCGTAAGTTCCAGGGTCGCTGAGCTTGCAATGGAGGCCGTCACTGCAATCTGCCCCCCTGAAGACTGAAGGAAAAACCCCTGCCCATAGGAAATTGTGTCAAGAGCAGTGCTTCCAGTTGTCGCTGGAACCCCTGCCCCTGAACAGAAGTGCTGCCAGGTTGTTCGGTAACTGAAGGCACAGGAATGTTCCTTCATCAGAGGGGCAAGTATATCCCCCGCAGTTGACCCGTTTGTTGGATACACAGACACCAGATTCCAGCCATTCTCCAGAGAGTAGGTCAGTGGCACTGACTGCCTCACCGACAAAGCCCAATTATTAAGAGTCAAAAAAGAAGAAAGGAACAACAAGGCCAGAATACGCAGCATAAATCCTCCAGAACTTTCGTATTCTATCAGCTTGAAAAGTCCTGTGATTCCTCATCTGCACGAAATTTGCCTATTTCCCTCGGGATTTCTTTCATGCACCAGAGCATGATGCCTGAAACAGAGCGTGATCAGATTTTCCACC
>CAZDAM010000005.1:0-72660 GCA_964503595.1 uncultured bacterium | reverse complement strand
TATGCGTGGTCTGATGTCCAATCCGCACGGGGACATTATGCACGTTCCGATCAAGGCATCTTTTCGTGATGGTCTGAACATGACCGACTACTTCATTTCCACATATGGAGCCAGGAAGGGTCTCGTGGATACAGCCCTTCGTACGGCTGACTCAGGTTATCTGACCCGACGTCTCGTAGATGTGGCTCAGGATGTGATTGTTTCCACCGAAGACTGTGGGACTTCCGAAGGTCTTCTGGTGATTCCTCTGAGGGGTAAGCGCTCTGCCAACAATCTTCTTGTGGATGAGATTCTGATTCCAATCGAGGATCGTATTAATGGACGCACCCTGATTGAAGACATCATCAATCCGGCTGATGGCAAGGTTGCCTTCAATTCCGGTACGGTTGTAGAGCGTCCGCTGGCTCAGAAGATCGCCCGTCTGGCGACTGTTGTCCCAGTGGACAAGTTGAATGCCAACATGGTGACGGATGAAGTTGTCACCAACGTTCATGGGAATGCTGTGGTCTGTGGACCCGATCAGCAGATTACCGAGCAACTGGTTGAACATCTCAGAGCTTCCGGTGTGGAAGAAGTTCGGGTATACCCAAGAATCGTGATGCGTTCTCCACTGACCTGCCGGGTCGAGTGGGGGGTCTGCCGCAAATGTTATTCCGTGGATCTTTCTCTCAATCAGGAAGTGGCCCTTGGAACTGCTGTAGGTGTTATCGCCGCCCAGTCCATTGGAGAGCCGGGAACCCAGCTGACCATGCGTACATTCCACACAGGTGGAATTGCCGAGGCTGCCAGGATTACGGTAAAAGCCAAATCTCCCGGAACGATTTCCTTTGCGGATCTTCAGTATGAAAACAAGGTCGAGCGCTCTCATTTCCAGATTGACACCGGAAATGATGCTTCCGAGAATGATGAATTTGAGCAGAACATCAAAAAGATCGTGACCGGCGGTGTGCTGACAGTTGTGGATGATTCTGGTAAAACCACAGAATACGGGATTCAGCGTGGTTCCGTCCTGAGGGTAAGCGATGGGGATTACGTCTCCAACGGGCAGGTTCTGGTGGAATACAATCCAGCGAGCTATATTTCCAGTTTCTCGGGAACTCTGCGCTATCAGAATGTTCAGGAAGAATCCGGAGTTGTCGTTTCCGCAGATGCTAAAGTTGGGATTGTCGATGACAAGGGCCAGACTCTTGATACCTATGCCATTCCGCTGGGCGCTGTAATGTCGCTTAGGGACGGGGATCCGATTTCTGCCGGGGACAACCTCTACATGCTGGGAACGGAAAAAAGCATTGCGATTTCCTCCATGCATGGAACGGCAGAGTTCCGCGATATCAAAATCAAGAATCAGCGCGTGATTTCGGAAAACGGTATGATTTTCGTGGCCTCTACGGAGTACGAGGATCATGAATATGAAACTCCCAAAGGAGTGAAATCCTCAGCAACCAAGCCAGTGGGTCTGAGTACGGATCAGGGTGTGGTTCTTCGTGTGAAAACCGGAGATCAGGTCAAGAGCGGGGATGAGCTTGTCGCGATTGTTTCCGAGTCTGATGGAGAAGTCATCTACAGTGGTCGCAAGACCCTTACCGTTCGCCAGACCAAGACTCATGAGTACTACATGAGCGGTACCATGAATGTGGATCGGGATGAAGCTGAAAGCCGCCTGAGGTTTGTGGCAGAAGCAAAGGGTACGGTGAAAATCGTAACTTTCCGTTCGGCATCCAATAAAACTGTGGATCGTAAGCGTGTTCTGATTAAGGATGAGCACGAAACCGTGATTCCTGAAGGCGCTCAGCTGCATCTGGCTGATGTGGTCGTAGCTGCTGGAGACAAGGTTGAAGAGGGTCAGCGTCTGACCGGTCCGATTCCCTTCATTTCAGAAGTCAGTGGAACCGTGACCTTCAAGGATCACTACGAACGTCGATCGGTTCTTCTGGATACAGATCTGAAACCGGAGGAGCTGGTTGGTACCATGCTTATGGAACCCGCCATGGTGGATGGAAATGTTCTGGTGAATGCTGGAACTACCATCACAGCTGAGATTGCTCAGGAACTTTATCAGAAGCGTGAAGAGGTGGGTCGCGTGGAGATCAACGCTCTCTCGGAATGCAGGAAAGTTGCTGTTATTGGTGATGAAGCATCTCGTGAGTACGTTCTTCCTGCTGGACTCGAACCAAGGGTTGAGGAGGGTCAGGAAATCGAGGCTGGAGCCCGTCTGATTGATTCTTTTGAACCCATTACGGCTCAGATTGGCGGTAAGGTCAATTTCATCACTGAGTACAACAAGCGTACCGGGGAGGAAATGGTTCGCAGTATTCTGATTTACAGTGGTAAGGATTACTTCCTCTCGACAGCTCTGCCTCTCAGCGTCAAGCAGGGACAAAGGGTTGAGGTTGGCGATGCGATCACAGACTGGATGGATTACACCAGCTTTGAGCAGGATGATGGCGGAGTCCGTTTCATTCGTGAGGAAATCAATGAGAAGAAATATTCTCTCTCTGATGACTGTGAAGTCCTGATCACTGAAGGCAGCGTACGCCGGGGGGACCGTCTGGCCCGTCTGGTTTCCGATGCTGATGGTACTGTCAAACTGGTGCATGCCCTGACCAAGAGCGGCAAGGTCCGCTCTGTGATCGAGAAGATCCTGGTTCAGGTTGGTGAAGTTCACAATGTTCCGGATGGAGCAGAGGTCTTCATTCGTGAGGGCGTTCCCGTCAAACCGGGCGACATTCTGGCGAAATGGTCTTCCGAAAGTAAGAAAACTACGGATATTGTTCAGGGTCTTCCACGTGTCAGTGCTCTGTTCGAAGTCAGAAAACCAAAAGTTGAGGCTCTCGTAGCCACCCATAGCGGTGTCGTGCGCCACCGGGGCAATCACATTGTGATTGAAACGGAAAACGGACCTGAGAAGCAGGTTGTACCCGGCTCTCTGAAAGAAACCGTTATTGCTGATGGAGAATATGTGACTTCCGGGGATCGCCTCACTGTAGGGGATGTGGACGTTAAAGCACTTTCCGATAACATGGGTATTTTCACTGCTCAGCGTTATCTTCTGAATGAAGTCCAGTTTGTTTACAAATCCCAGGGTGTGACCATCAATGATAAGCATGTGGAAACCATTTTGCGTCGCATGGTCAGCAAAGTGAGGGTTACGGCTTCCGGAGACTCGCCGTATCTGGCTGGTGAGGTCGTCAATGGTTTCGAGTTCAAGAAATCCAATGAAAGGCTGGTTGCCCAGGGTTTTAAACCGGCTTCTGCCGTCAATGTCATCCAGGGGATTTCCAAAGCCTCCCTGACCACGGACAGCTTCCTGTCGGCGGCTTCCTTCCAGGAAACCACCAAAGTACTGACTCAGGCTGCGGTCTGCTCGAAAATTGACAATCTCCAGGGTCTGAAAGAAAACATCATCATGGGAAATCTGATTCCAGCGGGAACCGGGTTTGATCGTCATCTGAAATACAACTTCAATGACAAGGAGCCTCGCCTGATGGAAGAAGCCGTGGAAAACGAGCTGGAAGGCAATTTCCAGATCACGGTGGAAGAACCGATGTCCTCGGATGAAGTTCTGAAAAACTTTGGTATCAGTCTGGATGAAGGCTCCGACGAGAGCTGAATCAAGCAGAAATGATAATTTTGCGGCTCTGTCGCCCAAATCTGGGTGGCAGGGCCGCTTTTTTGTTATAATCCTGCCATTCAATGCCTTCGATGTGCTGCCGCTATTTCACCAGTTTTTATCAGCTGCCTGTCTTATGGTTGATTCTGGCTTGTTTCAGTTCAGCCCAGGCTGCTATTTCGTCCTTTGCGATAAATGGCACGGCTCCCCAGCTTTCCCAGGTTACGGTTTTAAAACCTGTGGGTTCCTCGATTGTGCTGAACCTGGCTCTGGATGCCGATGCTGGTAATTATCGCCTGATCGCTTTTCGTAACTCCAATTTAAGTCAGATCGTGGCTGAAAAGAATCCTCTGATCTGGCCGGGAGGGGCAGGAACAGCTTCAATCAGGGTTCCTCTGCTTGAAGAGCAGAATACCTGGTTTCTCAAGATTCTGGCTCTGACTCCGGGGGATACGTCGGAAGCAACGGCGTCACTGGCGATTCCTGTAGTAAGGGATCTGATGTTTGAGATCGCCCAGGCCAAACTCAACAACATCCGTACTTCTTCTTCCGGGGTGGGGCTTTTTACTCTGGATCGTTTTGCCGAACTCAATTACACCCTCTCCGGAACCGCTAATCAGTTTGAAGTCAATGTGGTCGTCAACGGAACAACCGTAAATACCCATACCAGGCCCGGATCTGGAAATTATTCTGTCGGGGCAATTCCGCTTCTGACGAATACAGAGAATCAGATTCGGCTGCAGGTGCGACCTTTGGATACAAATGCAGCAGGTGGGGGGCAGGTGGACTCCAACCTGATTCGAGTGATTCAGGATGAAATCCCACCGGTGATCACGGATTTGAGTACCAACTTTCAAGCGAGCGCTCCACCAATAGGAACTCCTTTTGGTCCTACGGATCTGGCCAGTTTCGGAATCAATGTCGGTACAGATTCTCCGTTTTCCACGATCAGGGTTTTAAATCAGGGAACCGGAGATGAAACCGTGAGACGGGCCGGAGCTAATGGCCGGATTACGATTTCCGGGATTGAACTCCCTAAGGATCCCTCTTTGGGGGCTCTGGGCATTACGACGACCACTTATACTCTTCGTGTGGAGGATGAGGCTGGTAATTTTGCCGTGAGGCAGTTTCAGGTGGAAAGGCTGTCTTTGGAGCCATGTTTCAATCTTCTGAAGATGGAACCGGCTGATGGGGGCAGGATCAAAAATGAAGGGGCAGTTACCATTCTGGGGGCTGTTTGCGATCGCAATGCCCCACATACCGTCGTCTTTCAGATTTCCACAGCAACCACGGCCAACAGCTTTTTCAAGGAAGAGCAGATTCGAAATCTTCGTGGGGGAGAGTTCTTTGACAAGGATGTTTCCATCCCAATCAACAATATTGCCCCGGGAGAAGATGCGACGATCAGTCTTCAGGCTCAGGTAATAGTCACCAATCCAACAGATCCTAATCAGAAAGTAGCTTCTCAGTTGCATGATCTGGGCGTGGTTACTTTGGATCGAAAGAACCCGGCAGCTCCTCTGCTTTTGACAGAAAGTGCGATTCTGGCAACCAATACACCGGGATTCACTCTGGATGGAGTTACGGAAAGAGGGGGGAGAGTTGAATTTTCCAGCCCCGGGAATTTTCAGGTTGAACCTTCCAGGGCTGTGAGTGCGATTACCAGTAATTTCAGAGCTTTTGTGAATCTTGGTAGCGCCCAGGATGGAGATTACAGCCTGACGCTGGTAGCGAGGGATGAAGCCGGGAATTCCGGAGCAGGCTCAGATCGTTTTGTGACGGTCCGAATTGATCGTAAGGCCCCGGTCGTAAAGCTGACAACTTTGAATGACAGTCCGATCCAGGCAGTCAAACCTGTTTTCTTCAAGCCTGGAGATTCGATTCGGTTGGGGGTAGCGGTGGATGAGCCGATGTCTCGGCCTCCGCGTATGTTTGTAACCCAGAGGGGGGATTTTGCCAGTGAGGCGGGTCTGGCTTCCTCGGATCCCCAGGGGTTGAATTTCGTCTATCAGTTTGTAGTGAGACCATCCACAGATGGAGCCAAGGACGGACCTGCCGAAATTCTGATTGTTGGCGGGGCTGATCCAGCAGGAAATCCGATTCAGGAACACCGGGAGTCGGTCGCTTTTGTTGTGGATACTCTGCCTCCGGTACTGGATAGGGCAAATACTCATCCATTGGATGGAAGCATTGTCGGTAAGGCTCCAGCGCCTTTGCGCCTGGTGATGAAGGAACACCCCAATACCGTGGAACCGGGAAGTGGCCCCTGGCCTGAGAAGGTGAGCGTAGTTGCCAAGGGTCCAATTGAACTGACAACAACAGCAGATCGAATCATTCCGGGAAGAATCGAGGTTTTTGATCCCCGAACGGTGGACTTTTATCCGGATCCGACTGCGATGAATATGGATGGAACCTATCTCTTTGAGATTTCCATGCAGGATCGGGTAGGCAATCAATTTGTGGAAACGGTTGTCCTTAGCCTCGATCTTGAGGAGCTTAGCCCGAATCTGATTGTGGTCAAGTCCCCGACTCCGGATGGCTTCTTCAGGAAAGGCACCCTGCCTTTGATCAACAGTCGCCTGAGGCTTTCTGTTGATGTCGATCCTCTGCTGACGGCTGAGATGAATCTCGGGGCGACCCGGTTCACCCTGATGAATCCGATCCGCTCTCCTTCAAGCTACCCGCTCAGTCTTGTTCAGACTTCTTCTCAGGTTCAGGTTGGAACGACTTTGAACCGTGAACTTCAGTCGGATGGCAGCGATGACGGGGTTTTTGTGGCTTCGGCCCGCCTGGTTGATACAGCGGGGAATGTCAGTGATGAGGCTGTCTGGCAGTTTTCCTACGACAATCTTCTGCCGGGAGTCATGGATGGCCTGACTTTTCCGGCTCCTCTGGGAATGCAGGTTCAGGATTTAAGGGAGCCGAAACAGGGAGCAGTGGTAAAAGGTCCATTACGTAATGTTTCCGGTGTTCTCTTTGATCGAAAAACTCCCTACGGGTACCTGGGCTCAGGAATTCGAACGGATATTTCGACAGCAGCCGGTCCGATCTCAACTCTGGAGCTTTTTCTGCAAGAGCCTTTTGGTTCTGCCCTTCCTCAGCCGATTCTCACGGGTCTGGTGAAGTTTCGGGCGGAACAGAGTCAGTCAGCTCCCAATTATGGCGGCCCCCCGGTGGTTCGCATGCTTTATGAACTCAATGTGGATCCGCTGACGATTGAGCCCATGGGGCTGACGACGGATGGAAGCCTGGATGGGATCTACCGTCTGGAACTTAAGGCATCGGACATGGCAGGGAACCAGAGCCCCGTGAGTACCTCCTGGTTTCTCTATGACACCCAGCCTCCATTTGTTTCCATTGATGTGAAAAGCGAACAGTGGATCACTTCCGGGGTGCTTCAGTTGAGTGGTCTTGCGATGGATGTCGGCAACCGGCCATCAGGTTATACCGGATTTGGCAGTCTCAAGGGCATGGGAGTCCGCACGGTTGAGATTCGTCTGGATGCTGTCAATGCTCTTGGATCTGCGACTTACCCGGCTTTGATGGAGTGGACGAAACTTTCCCTGGATCGGGATCCGGATACTCACGGACCGGGAGAAACCTTTTATTTTCTGGCCCAGAATCGCTTTGAATATCGCGGAAAGGCCCGTCTGAGCGTACGTGCCTGGGATGCCGCCGGCAACGCACAGATGCTTTTTCGGGATCTTTCCCTGGAACAGGATGAAATTGAGGATCCGGTTCTGATTGAGCCCAAAGACAGGTTCTCGACTCCCGGCGGTATTGTACGTTTCAGCTGGAAGCCGGTCGAGGAAGCCCAGAGCTATGTTCTGGTGATTGCGGATGCCGATGGAAATCCGGTGTCCTATGTCTATGAGGCCGGACAGGTGCAGAATGACATCAATATGGAGAACCTGCCTACCGGCATGCTGAGCTGGAGGGTCTTCGCCGTGGATGGTTCCTCTCAGGGAAGTCCCGGTGCCAATGGAAGGATTCTCTATCTGGATCGTGGTGGTCCCTCGGTGATTTCCCTGACAACGGAAAGGCCTGTGATTCCTCCGGACGCCCAGGGAAGGATTCTGCGCTCCGAGGTCAGATTTGAGGCCGTTTTCAATGAATCGATTCATCCTGACTGGCCTCCGGTGGGTACTTTGGAAATCGAACCCAAGACCTATCTGAATTCCCTGGGCCAGACCATTGTGGAATCCTACCCTCCGCTTGGTGTCCAGTTGGTAAGCCTTCAAAATAATGTCTGGAAAGGGCTTTTACGGCTTGAGCCCAATGACAAGGGCTGGGATTATAATGGAATCGGCCATTTCAAGCTCAGGGGCTTTCGGGATCAGGCGAGTAACCCGGGTAGTGATTTCACAACGGCGATGGAATTTGATTTTGGACCCTGGTTTGAATTTCGCATTTTTGCCAATCCGGTTCAGGAGCAGGAAGTCGTTTTTGTAGTCAAGGGCCTTTCGCGAAAAGGTGGCGTGGTTGAAGAGATTGCCGATACTCCCTTCTTGCGGATTCGCCAGTTCAAGACTCCCGGAGTTGAGTCCGATGTCGATCGCCAGGAGATTGTCAGTCTGAACCGGCTTGGAAAGAGCTGGTTTCAGGGCGGATATGCTCTGGATTCGGGCCTTTCTGGAACTCTGCGGCTTGAGATTACGGGTAAGGATGCAGACGGCAATCAGACTACGCGCTATCTACCCTTTGAAATCCGGCGCCTGGATTTTTCCGAACATGGTCAGGCCAGTCTGAGCCGGGTTCAGTGGGTACTTCCATGGAACACTCTGGAAACCCAGCCTGGGAGAATGGCACTTTTCAATCTGGTTCCGGGAACTCCAACTCCGGGTACGGAAACCGTGATGGTGGATCTGGCCCGCTATCCTCTGAGCAGTATGGGCAAGGTGGCTGTGATGGCCTGCCAGAATGACTGCGAGTGGGTTGAGCAGACGCGTGAGGAATCAAGAATCATCATCCCCAAGGGTCTCAGAGCCGATCTTCGCCTGATTCAGGATGAGATGAGTCCTGTTCTGAAAGCGGTTCAGACAGAGGAAGAAATGCTGAATCTTGAGGAAGATCTGCGCCTTGAACTGCATGATGCAGGGGTGGGGATTGCCCTGAGTGATATCCGGCTGAATCTGGATGGCAAGGGGATTTCCTTTGAATATGACGGCGAAATACTGACGGTTTCACGCCGGCAGATTCGTCATTCTGTCGCTCAGAACTTAAGCGTTATGGTCAGTGATCGACTCAGTAACCCGGCGAATCTGAGTCTTCTTGTGGCATCGGTGGGTCCGGTGCAGATTCAGGAAGCTTTGGTGGTTCCGAATCCGGTAAGAAACCTGAAGGCTCATCTGCGGGTCAGACTTTCCCGGAATCAGGCCAGTCTGAGGGTTCAGGCCTACGATGTGGCGGGGGCAAGAGTCGGACGGGCTTACAGCATGGGACTTCAAACCGGGCTGATCCAAATTCCCTTGCGCGAGATCTTTTCCTCTAAGCCAGCAAATGGCGTATACTTCCTCAGAGTGATAGCCGAAGACGCTGATGGAAATCGCGATCGAAGTACGGTCAAACTGGCCTGGCTTCAATAGGAATGCAGAAATTTGACAGTTTAGACACGTAGTGCCATGATTATGGATCGATAGAATGAAGGTTAAATTTTGGGGAGCTCGCGGCTCCGTTGCAATCTCAAGGCCGGACTGCCAGCACTATGGTGGCAATACGACAGCGGTAGAAGTGGTATCCCGCAGCGGTTGTCGGGCCATTATCGATGCAGGGACCGGAATCCGGGATCTGGGTAACAGTCTGCTGTCCAATATGCCCGCTAAAGCCCATATTTTGTTTTCCCACTATCACTGGGATCACATCATGGGATTTCCTTTTTTTGTTCCTGCTTTCATTCCCGGCAATGAATTTCATATCTATGGGCAGAAAAAAGGGGTTCTCGGAGTGAAGAAGATTCTTGAGAATCTGATGTCACCCCCGAATTTTCCTGTGCCTATGGGCGTTATGGGAGCAGGCCTTCATTTTCACGATCTGGATGAGGAAGGAAGCATCTGGCTTGGAGACGACCTCAAAGTCTCTTATGGCCCTCTGTTTCATCCGAATGGAGTAGTTGGATTTCGCTTCGAATCCGAGGGTAAAATTTTCACTTTTCTGACAGATATCGAGCATGAGAGTGAAGATGAGGTTGCAGAAACCGCGCTCAACCTTTCCTGTCGTTCCAATATCGTTGCCTACGACTGTCAGTATACTCCCGAAGAATATCCATCACGGCGGAACTGGGGACATTCGACCTGGGAAATGGGTTTGAAGCTCGTCAAGGAAGCCAATGCAGATGCACTTTACATGATTCATCATGATCCATCGCATAATGATGCCCAGATCCAGTCCATGCTGGTTGATGCCCGCGTGCATGCCAAACCTATGAATCTCAAGGTGGAAGCTGTTCACGAGGGAATGGAAATCGAACTTTAGGGATATGACCCCGCGTCTGTTCCTTCTTTTTTGCTTTTTTGCCTGCTCCTGTTTCTGGGCATATGAGCCGATCAGTTCTTCTGATTCTCTCAGACTTACGGAAGCTGAGCTTCCTGGTCAGCTTCATCTTGAACAGTCAGGGAATGAGGTTGCACTTTTTCGGTTACCAAACGGGGCGATGGCAAAAACCCGCGAAGTGGTGCTTGATTTTGAGTACCAGAGGCAGAACGCCAATTTTTTCACTCTTCTTCATTCCGGAAACCTTTTCTTGAACCTTGGGGCTTCGGATCAGGCCGTGGAATTTACCGTGGATTTTGGAGCGGGATTTCTGAGCACTCTTCAGGGGGATTTTCTGATTGAGCGTCAAAGAGAAGAAGTTCTGATTTACTGTCTGGATGGCAGGGGAATTGTCCATTCTCCTCATTTGAGTCTTCCTTTGCGTCTGGGGGAAGGAATCCGGGTTGTTCAGGGTAAGTTTGAACCAGCCCGGGAGCTGAATGGAACAGAAATCAGAAAGGGTGCGAACTGGTATGGGCTGGTTCACAAATGGCCTCTTCCTTCCCTCTTCGAAAGGCTGGTACCGGAGGATTTGAGGGTCAGTACGGCAGTTGTCCTTCTGAATGGCATGCCGGTCCCTCAAAGTGGAATTCTGCGCCAGAAGATCTATTTCAGCGATCTGATTCTTGGTCGGATCCGTCTGGAGACAACCCTTCTGAACCGTCCTTCCTATCAGATCCCCCAAATCAGCCTGAATGGGGGGGAAAGCTTTGAGGATTTGCCAGCTGACGACACGATTGTCCTTAAGCTGAAGGCTACGGAAGGGCATTACGATATTGTCTTTCGCTTAAGGGAGGGAGAGCGTTTCTTTTCTGTCGATCATCCTCCTTTGAAGTTTGAGTATTCGGCTTCTTCTTCAAGAGAAGAGGTTCAGGCCTGGCTTGAGAATCTGCGCCGGATCTACATGAGCAGGCAGGATCAGAGTCTATACGGGCTTCTGGGGACTTCCAGGAACTATTCCCGCCGTGCGCTTCAGCAGATCCGGGATGCCTCGTTTCAGGGGAGTCGTTCGTTGCGCTTCAATCTTCAGGGTTTCACCGAGCTGATGGGACGGATAAGAGCTGTCGTGACGTGGGAAAAGCGGGAATCTTCGGATGGAGTCATTCGCCAAAGCGGCTCCTGGAATCTTGATTTTTCCCGTCGCGAAGATATGGAGCTGGTACTGGTTTCCACTTCTGGAAATGACCCGTTTCTCCCTGAAGCTGTGGTTGCGGATACCCGTGGCCCCAGAATTACTCTTCCCAGCCGTACGGTGGTTCTGGGAGCTCAGTCAGTTTCCCTTCGGGTGATTGTTTCGGATACGGTTTCAAACATTCAGAAACTTGAAGTATTTCGGGACACCCTCGCCAGCCGGGCCTCTGAACTTCTGCCGACAGATGGTGTCTTCAATGAGAATCAGGAGGAATTTGAACTCCGGATTCCTCCTTCCGAGCGGGCTCGTCGTCTGATTCTGGTGGCTACCGATGCTTCGGGCCGCAAATCTTTTCCAACTCCTGTGACAATTCGAAGATAGGCCTAAGAGCTTGAACATTTGCATCGGGAATCCGATAGGTTTTGTGCATGGATGCAACCCGAATTTTTTTGTTCTTCCTCGGATTGGCCTACCCGCGTGTTCTGTGGGCCCATCCCGCCTTTTCCGAGGATTTTTCTCTGAAACTGCATTCCTATGCGTCATCCCCGAAAGAAAGGGAACTGATTGCCCGTATCCTCAGGCTTGAGATTCTGCCGGCTCAGGCCAGATCCCTCATTCTTCAGGTTCCGTTCCTGAAGGATGAAGAAAAACAGGAGCTTCTGAAGCTTATTGACGAGCATGAAAAATCTCAGCGTTATCCCCGGATTCCAAGTGAAGAAACGGTTTCAGACCTGCCCCAGACAGATTCGAAGCGGGACAGCATTGTCCGCTATCTCTTAAGCCGGATTGAGAATGAGACGGAATACGCCTGGGTTCAGAAACTCAGGGTTTCCAGCCTGGGTTCGGAGGAGATTGCCACCTGGCTCAAGCAGAGCCCGGCTTTTCTGAAGCCTGAGGAAGTTGCGATGGTCCAGAGTCTGGCCCGCAGCACCGAAGCTGATTTTGAAACGGCTCCTGAGGCTGAATCTTCCAGTTATTCCCAGGAATGGATGGTGGGCTACAACTATGTCAGCGGAACATCTGGATATCAGCTTGGCAGAAGGGAATCGGCTTTTTCGGTCAGGCATGAATTACGGGCATCAGGTCTTCTTGATGATCGGGCCTATCGGGCAGAAGTTGGGCTGAAGGCAGGCAATTCACTTTTTGCTCCGGATGAAAATCTTCAGCTGGAAAATCTGATTCTGGAGTTTCGCGGCAGGCGCGCCGATCTGGTGGCGGGCACACATACCCTCGCCCTTCCATCCCAGGTTTTCGGGCAGGACTGGATAGGGGCCGAATACATTCTTCACGAAGGAGATCGTACGGATCCAATTGGTATCTATGCCGGATCCACCTGGCAGAGAACTTCGGATCCTGGTAGAACCCATCATGAAGGTGCTGTACTGGGTGGGATCTATAAACTCCGCGAAGAGAACTGGGGCTTGTGGCATCTGAACTTTCTGGCAGCGCGCCGTGATTCCGAGCAGTCGGAAACTTATACGGCAAGCTTTGGCATGACCCGCCAGATAGATCCCGCCAACTGGCTGGAAGCACTGGTCGTTTCGTCTCATGGGGAAATTGGGGGAAGTGGGCGTGATACCGGAAGTCTGGCCC
Source organism: uncultured bacterium (assembly GCA_964503595.1). Classification (GTDB taxonomy): domain Bacteria; phylum Muiribacteriota; class UBA6191; order UBA6191; family UBA6191; genus CAZDAM01. The sequence continues at coordinate 59,797 of CAZDAM010000005.1, read as the reverse complement.
AGCTAAGGGGGAGTCTGAGTGAAGGTATCTTCTATGCAGATGCTGAAATCCTCAGGGTTGCTGAAACCTACCGAAACCTCGCAGCCCCCGATTTTGGAGCAGGTACCGAAATCTACATGCGGGCCGGGGTGAAAAAGCCCTGGTACGGTCTGGAGATGGAAAACTTCCAGGAAGAGAGTCTGGAACTCAGTCAGGATGTCCATACCAAAAGCCCGGGTATGCGGATCTGGTTTCCCGGATTTCTGGGCCGGGAGACAGGCTGGTTAGGCTGGCACTATTCCGAAGTCAACTCTTTTCAGGAAGGTTCTGCCTTTCATGAAGACAGCCGAATCCACGCGGTAAATTATGCGGAAACCACAGGCCGCATGGACTGGGATTCGGAGTTTCGCTTTCGTCAGACAGATGATTACTCTCCTCTGGGTTACCAGAAGGACGAGGGCTATTCCCTGACAGCATCAGCCCGGTTCTTGCGCTTCAATCCGATTGGCCTGGCTCCCGAAGTGAGCCTTAGAATGGATAAGCTGGATGTGGGCGGAATCGGTGTTGAGGATTCCGGAACGGCCAGTTTTGGCCTGAGTGGACCCACTCACTCCGGTCTTTGGCTTAGTGGCTGGTTTCACTGGCAGAATCGTGAATCGCCCGTCCTGGATCGCAACTATGAGCAGGTTGGTCTGGACATGAGCCTTGAGGCTCCACTGGTGGAAGACTGGCGCCAGAGCCTTAAGCTTGAAGTACAGTGGGAAGAAGCCCTCTATGAGGGTGGGCAGGGAAATCCCCGCGAAAATTCCGTGCGTCTTTCGGCGATTCAGAAGTTCTGAATCGCCGGTTCGCGGTTTTGCCCCAGCCTTGTCATCAAAATCTGTTTTCTCGCTTATCTGCCATCCTGCTTTGTACAGCTTAAGAGATGACACAGAATTTTGAACACTCCCCAAAAACAATTATCTTTTTTGATGCTTAAAGGAGGGTTTGATTTCAAAGCAAAGTCCTTAGCAGTGAGAAGTGCTTTTTAGAATAGAAACAGATCAGGGTTGAGCAGATAGTAGAGTGGTTTGACGGGGTTGGCGGCGTAGTGGAACTGGCTGGCCCGTTTGGGTTGCTGGACAGCCCCGACAGCCAGATCAAGGGTGTAAAACTGCATGAAGCCACCGGTGTTGTCCAGATCTGTGGAAATGCCGTTGTAGATGATTTCCGGTCTGTATGGATGCATGTCAAACTCGTAAGGAGTCGTACGGGCTGGCAGAAGAGGCTCGATGATACGGTTCTGAACCAGGGTGGAAGCTCCCCGCACGGTATGAAAAACACCAGAGGGGACAGTGGTTTTGAGATCGAAGTAGATGGTTTTCGCATCAGGTGAGAATGCGAGGTGTCCAGGTTCACCGTTCAGATAGGTGATCTGAACGGCAAGGGGGGGAGTGGTTTGGGTCGTGCTTAACAATCCCCCAAGAGTAAGGGCAAAGACCTGTTTCTGACCCTGTGGCTGTCCACAGATGAAGGTTCTGGGGTTGGTTGTGTCGACGGATTCGGCAAGAAAGGCCATCAGATTGGTGCGATGATGAATCCTGAAGGAAGAAATCCGGGCATCGCAAAGAGCAAAAACTCCACTGGAGGGGTTGGTGGAAACCTGACCGGTGATTTCAAAATTGACTTCTGCTCTGGTTACTGGCCTTAAAGTTCCGCTTGGGTCGGGGACTTCAAAAATGAGCTGTTTGGCGGTGGGAAGGACCTCAACGGAGAAACGGGCGGGATAGTCGATCAGGGTTCCATAAAGAATTTCATCCATCAGAAGATAAAGATGTCTGCCATCAGGGGAATACTGAGCCTGGGTAACATTGCGGTTGGCGGCATCCTGGTAAAGAGGAGTCACACAGTTCAAGGTGCAGTCCTCGCGAGTATTCAGTTCAAAAACGTCCCGTCGTCCTGTGGATGTCAGAATGGCGGTGAAGAGCAGGGTGTCATTCTTCAGGGGATGCCAGACCGGATGCTGGGGACTGGTGTATTGCGGCTCGCGATCCAGAAGGGGGCGATCATAGAGAAAGTCGGAAGTGGACTTTCTTAAGAACCATTGATTTCCCTCTTCATAAAGATAGGAGAAGCTGTTGGTTTCGGACTGGCCGACCAGAACGGTCAGTTCGTAGTGTTCGGTTTCAGGGATTGTCTTTACGGCAGAAGTCTGTAGGCCGGCTGAGGTAACCCGGAAGCGATATTCCCCTGGGGTTACCTGTCCAAGTTCAAAATGGCCGATCGAATTGCTGGCAGTTGCAGTGCCGGTTTCCTCGATTTCGACCAGGGCACCTTCTATGTAGCGTTCTTCAGAAAGGGAGTAGATGCTTCCGGAGACGTAGACAGAAGCCTGGGCATCGGTCTTGAGGGGGCCTAATTCTTCCGGTCCGCATCCGACAAAAGCCAACACAATGAGAAAAAGCGAAAAAATCAGGGTTTCCTGGCGCATATAGGCAGATTTCGGTGGAGGAGAAGAGGGATTCAAGCTTGATCTTGGAGATTTCCTGCTATAAAATGCCCGACTCAAACAAACAAAACCCTCAGAAGCAAATTCTGTCTGGCACGGTGACCAGTCCTGGTTCGCCGGAGAGATTCCGAGGGGGATTAAACCAAAAGGGAGACAGCAATGCTGACTAAAGTAAACATCAAAAGTCTGCTGGAAGCAGGCGTACATTTCGGCCATCAGACTCGCAAATGGGATCCTCGTATGGCGGGATACATCTACACCAAGCGCAATGATATCCACATCATTGATTTGCAGCAGACTGTAAAGCAGATTGTTGCAGCTTGCCGTATCGTACGCGAAACCGTTCAGGCAGGCGGAGATGTTTTGTTTGTATCCACTAAGAAACAGGCTCAGGACATCATTGCCGAGAATGCTGATGTCTGTGGCGTTCACTATGTGAATCAGCGCTGGCTTGGTGGTATGCTGACCAACTTTAAGACCATCCGTTCCCGTATCAGCTACCTGAAAAAGCTGGAGCGTATGGTAGAGACCGGTGAAATGGATAAGCTGGGTAAGAAAGAGCGCGCCAAAAGAATGCGTGAACTGAATAACCTCAGTCGTGATCTCCAGGGTATTCGCGAAATGAATGAACTGCCGGATCTGGTTTTCATTATCGATCCGGGCAAGGAAAAGATCGCTGTTGATGAATGTGCAAAACTGGGTATTCCTGTTGTAGCCATCACCGACACCAACTGTGATCCAACCAAAATTGACTATGTGATCGCTGGCAACGATGATGCCATCCGGTCCATCAAGGTTATCGTGGGTTACATTACCGAGGCCATCAATGAGGCCAAGGAAGCGACCCGCGTCATCCAGGAAAAAGAAGAAGTTGAACTCAACTGATTGAAAACAGGAGTTTTGCATGGCTTTTACAGCACAAGACGTCAAAACACTCAGGGAAAAAACCGGTGCAGGCATGATGGACTGCAAAAAGGCCCTGGACGCCAGCAGTGGCGATATGGACAAGGCGGTTGAGTTTCTGCGTAAGCAGGGCCTGGCGGCTGCCAGCAAGAAGGCTGGCCGGATTGCAGCCGAAGGTGCAGTTCGTTCCTATGTCAGCGAAGATGGAAAAACAGGTGCACTGGTTGAAGTGAACTGTGAAACCGATTTCGTGGCTAAAACAGATGACTTTCTGGCTCTGGTGGACAGTATCGCCAAAGTTGCGGCAACTTCCGTTCAGGGAGATGTCGATGCCGTTCTGAAACTGGATCTCAATGGTTCTTCCATTGAGCAGCACATCACTGAGGCTGTAGCCCGTATCGGTGAAAAAATCACCCTCAGGCGCATTGGTCTGTTTCAGGTTCCGACTCATGGACAGGTTGTTTCCTACATCCATGGTGCCGGTAGCATCGGTGTTCTGGTATCTCTGGCAACAGGAAATGCCGAAGTGACTCAGGGTACGGAATTCAAGGAACTGGGTAGTGATCTGGCCATGCATGTGGCCGCCGTTGCTCCCAAGTATCTGACCAAGGATGAAGTTCCTCAGGATGCGATCCTGAAAGAAATCGACATCTACAAGGAAATTCTGCGCAAAGAGGGCAAGAAGGAAGAAATGCTCGATAAGATTGCCGAAGGAAAACTCGGCAAATTCTTTGAAGATATCTGTCTTCTGAATCAGCCTTTCGTGAAAGAGTCAAAACTGAAAGTGGAAAAGCTTCTGGAAGAGAAGGGCAAGGCTCTTGGTACTTCCATTGCTATCCAGGGATTCCATCGCTTCGTTCTGGGTGAAGGAATCGAAAAAAAGCAGGAAGACTTCGCAACTGAAGTCATGAGTCAGGTAAATAAATCCTGATTCTTTCCCAAAAGAAGCCCGCAAGGGCTTTTTTTTTGCCCTGCTTACCTGATTGGGCGGGGTTGTGACAAGAGATTGATGGGGGAAAGCGTGAAGCGCGTAATCGTGAAAATGAGTGGTGAGGCTCTGGGTGGAACTGATGGTCAGGGGATCAATCAGGAAGTCGTTCAGGGCTTGGGCAAGCAGCTGATTCAGGTGCGTGAGCTTGGGATTGAAGTCGGGCTTGTTGTGGGTGGCGGAAACATTTTCCGGGGGGTTCAGGGTAGCTCTCAGGGCATGGATCCGGTGATGGCTGATTTTATGGGCATGATGGCGACTGTCATCAATGGGGCCGGGGTCTGCCAGATTTTCCGGGCCATGGGGATTCCTGCTGTACTGAGTACTCCTTTTGCCATGCCTCAGTACGCCGAGCAGCACAGTGCTGAGAAAAGCCGGACTTTTCTGGCGGAAGGCAAAGTGGTTGTTTTTGCCGGGGGAACCGGGAATCCTTTTGTAACAACGGATTCCGGAGGAGCTTTGAGAGCTGCTGAAGTGGGAGCCGATCTGCTGATCAAGGCGACCAAAGTCAATGGAATCTATGATGGGGATCCTGTCCAGAACCCGGACGCAAAACTGTTTAAAACAGTTCGTTTCAATGAGGTTCTTGGTAGGGGTCTGAAGGTTATGGATGCTGGGGCGATTGCTCTTTGTGAGCAACGGAACATCCCGATTCGTGTCTTGAATATCTTTGAGAAAAACGGTATTGTTGAGCTCCTGAAAGGGGCGGATATAGGTACTCTGGTTCACTAAGCTGTTTCAGGTCTTCAGTCCCGGCCTTGAATATGAAAAAGCAGGAGTAAAGCATGTCACTTGAAGAAATTCTGAGTGAAAACGAAGAACGCATGAGCAAGGCTCTGGATTCTCTGTTGAGCAATTTGCAGGGGATTCGTACCGGCCGGGCTCATCCCAGTCTGGTGGAAAAAATCAAGGTGGATGCCTACGGTAGTGCCCAGCCACTGAAGGCTGTCGCTTCCATTACTGTTCCGGAACCAAGGGTTCTGATGATTCAGCCCTGGGATAAAAAGCTGATCGCCGTGATTGAGAAAGCCATCATGGTGTCTGATGTAGGCATTACTCCGGCCAATGACGGGAATAACATCCGTCTGACAATGCCTGAGCTCAACGAAGAGCGTCGTCGGGATATGGTCAAGGCGGTCAAAGGCAAGGCAGAAGAGGGCCGGGTTGCGGTCCGTAACTGCCGACGGGATGCCAACAACGCAATTAAGAAGCTTGAGAAAGACAAGGAGATCAACGAGGACGAGAGCAAGCAGGCTCAGAAGAAAATTCAGGATCAGACGGACGTTTTCATTTCCAAGGTGGACTCCATCCTTGAGCATAAGGAACAGGAGATCATGCAGGTTTGAGACCTGATCCTGAGATTTCACCGAATTTAATTTCGGGCGAATGCGGGTTCCCCGTCGGGAACCCGTTTTTGCATTCAGGGGCTGAATCAAAAGGATCAGCCTGAAGTTCAAGGAAGATTGCATGCAGCAGGAATATACAAGGGAGCAGATCCTTCTGGACCTGAATCCAAAAGATGAAGAGCGGGTCCTTTTGGAACGTCTGGATCTGAAGAACTGTCCCCGCCATATTGCCTTTATCATGGATGGTAACGGACGCTGGGCCAAGCAGCGTAACCGCCCTCGTACGTTTGGTCACAAGGCTGGCGTGGATTCTGTACATGCCATGGTGGATGCCTGTGCCAAGCTGCCTGTTGAAGTGGTGACTTTCTATGCTTTCTCGACAGAGAACTGGCGGCGTTCAGAGCAGGAGGTCACAGCTCTGATGAAGCTCTTTTCTGCATCCCTGATAAAGTACGTGGATGATCTGGAAGATCAGGGAGTCTTCATCAACTGGATTGGAGATCTCAGTCGTATGGGTGAGGGGATTCGCCAGGAGTTTGAAGATGCCAGAATCCGGACTCAGGGAGGACGGCGGGTTCAGATGAATCTCTGCCTGAATTATTCGGGCCGGGCGGATCTGGTGCATGCCTTCCAGGCTCTGGCGCACAGAGTCAAATCTGGTCAACTGAGCCCTGAAGCCATTGATGAAGAAGTCATTGCATCTTCTCTGGGGACCGCAGGTTTGCCTGAGCCTGAGCTTCTGATCCGGACTTCCGGAGAAATGCGCCTGAGTAATTTCCTGCTTTGGGAGTTGGCTTATTCCGAGTTCTATTTTGCCGGTGTTCACTGGCCTGATTTTCGCCTGAAGCATCTGCTTGAGGCGCTTCTTGAGTATCAGGGTCGCCAGAGGAGGTTTGGCAGCGCATGATGGTTCGGGCCCTGAGTGGTATCTGCCTGGTTTTTATCATGCTGGGAAGCATGAAATACTATCCTTGGTCTTTCCCTGGTCTTTGGACCCTTGTGATGGGAATGGCCTTTCTGGAAGGTTTGAAATTCAGCCGGTACAGTCGGGGTTTGAGATTGGTCTACGTGGCATCAGCCAGCCTCTGGATCGGACTGCTGTGGATGGCTCTGAGTCTTGAGAGTATTCCTCATCTGGTTATTCTTCCGCTTCTCTCTCTCTTCTTTTTCCTGATGATCAGCATTTTCCTTTATGAGGGAGAGCATGACTTCTACTATTTTTATGACTTCTGTGGTCTGTTCTCGACCTTCATCTATATCTCCTTTTTCTATATGCCGATTCTGTATCTTGCGACTCTGAGCGTGCCTTTTCCCCACCTCGTTTTTCTTTTTGGGTTGATGTGGTGCCAGGATTCCATGGCCTATTTCTTTGGCCGGGCTTTCGGTAAGCGCCGGCTCTGGGCTTCTCTGAGCCCTAAGAAGACTTGGGAGGGCTCGGTTCTTGGCCTTGTTTCGGCTGGGCTGATTCTTTATCCATGCAAGATTCTCTTCGACCCAACCGTTCAGTATCATTTCTGGACTTTCATTCTGATTGTCGGAGCGGCTGGTCAGGTAGGCGATTTGCTGGAGTCATTTTATAAACGCAATTTCGGAGTCAAGGATTCGGGTTCCATCCTGCCCGGCCATGGTGGTATTCTGGACAGGTTTGATTCCGTGACAGCGGGCTCGATTCCGTATCTGGGCCTTCTGACACTTCTTGAAGCAAGTGAAACCATGGCATTGTGACGCTAAATCAGGCTTTTTTCTTTATTCTGACGATTCAGATTATTGGTCTGGCATCTCTGGTCGGGCGATTTGTTCTGGCCTGCCTGGTTGGGGCCAGGGTCGATTCCGTCTGGATCTTTTTAGGTCGGGCCCGCTGGGAGTTCCTGGCTTTTAAGACTGTCGTGGTTTCAGTTGGCTGGTTTCCGGTTGGGTGTGGCATGAAGCTTCTGGATTTTCGGGAGACCAGTCTTCTGGACGCCCGGATGAGTCCCCGGCGCAGGATCCTCCAGCAGATTTTCATCCACGCGGGACTGCTTCCCACCATGCTGGGGACTTCGGCCGTTCTTTTGACAATAAGCCTCTGGCTTTATGGTGAACAGGCCCAGACCCTGCAGGTGACCAATGTCAGAGAAGAATCATTTGCTCATCATGCCTGCATTGAGCGCGGGGATGTCCTTTTGAAGGTCAATCAGACCGAAATTCAGAGTTTTGAGGAAGGGCAGAAGCTTCTGAAGGAGGCCAGTGAGCCTCTGGAACTGACCTGGCAGAGACGCACGGGCTGGGTGAATTTTTCAACTATTGCTTCTTTTCAGGAGTGGTTGGATAAACGCTACGAAGCTCCCAACTATATCCGGGTCGAGCTGTCTTCTGAGAAAGAGCAGGCTCTTTTCTATTCGGTAGAAGAAGCCCGAAGCTGGCTGAATACCAAGAATCTGGCAGGGGCTCAGGCTGGGGTTTCTACTACGGCTACAGAGTTTTCCGTGCAATGGGATCGCAGCAGATATGCGGAGCTGGGAGTCGGAATCAAGCCCTTCAGCCTGAGTTCCCGGCTGGTACGTCATGGTCTGGTCGATTCCATGCGGGGCGGGTTTGCTTATACCGGAGTTTTATTCAGTCTCATCATGAAACATTCTCTGAATCTGAGTGATTTTCGGCTATCTTTTCTGGACCTGACGGATGAATTGACCCGCTTTGTTCAGGAAGTCTCTTCCATGGACCTTATATCCTGGGTTCGTCTTCTGGCAGTTTTCTGTGTTTTCTGGGCATTTTTGAATCTTCTGCCCTTCCCGGGTCTGGCTCTGTGGTCGATAGTCGTGCTGGGTTTTAAACTGACGACCGCTATACCTGCCGGCATGGAAGCAGGGACAACAGATGCTTGAAACAATCCTTGCTCACGCTTTTACAACCGTAAAAACCATTTTTCTCTTCAGTCTTGTGATTGGCTTTGTGGCTTTCATTCACGAGCTGGGGCATTTTCTTGCCGCCAAAATGTGCAATGTCCGCGTTGATGCCTTTGCCATCGGCATGGGGCGTCGCCTGTTTGCCCGCACGTTTGGTGAGACAGAGTATTCCTTAAGACTCCTGCCGATTGGCGGTTTTGTGCTGCTGGCGCAGGAGGATGGCCCCCAGGATGGGGCTGAAGACGCTGGTGAAAGGGCATTCTCAGCCAAACCCCTGTATCAAAGAATCTTTATTCTGCTGGCGGGTCCAGCCATGAATGTTCTGGGAACCATGGCGATTCTGACTCTCAGCCTAAGCAGCTTCGGGCAACCGGAAACGACCCTGATGGTCACCCATATTGTTGAGGGAAGTCCCGCTGTCGAGGCCGGGTTTCAGCCCGGGGACCGCTTTGTGGCCCTAAACGATCAAAGAATTGAGCGCTTTGAGCAAGGGCGGATGTGGATTGCCGAGAATGCGGGCAAGGATCTGAAAGTCACGGTTTTGCGGGGCCGGAGCTTTGAGATGATTCAGCCGGAAGTTCTGCTCTCCGAACTAAAGAATCTGAGTGAGCCGTTTTTGTTGCGTTCAGGATTCAAAGGTGAGTCGGTCAAGACGTTTCGGACCAGTACGGAGTCGATCAGGCAGCTTCTGAGCCAGGATACGGAAAATCTAGATCTTGAGCTTGCCCGCAAACTGGAAAATCTGGATCTGGTCGTGACTCCGAGTTCCGGAGGCAGAATCGGGGTTGGAATTCGCCCTTTCTATCTTTCGGATCGCATGATTCTTCTGCCTTTCTCTGAAGCCACACCGGAAGCCATTCGTACAACGCTTCTTCTGACCCAGCAGCTTTTTGAACAGCTCGTCAGCATGTTTTCCAACCTGATCAGCAAATTCGCTCCCCCGGCAGAAATCGGGGGGCCGATTGCGATTGCCAATACGGTGGCCAAGCATTCTGAGCGCGGCCTGAACAGCATGCTGCTTCTCACGGCCCAGATCTGTCTGTGTATCGGGATTTTCAATCTGGTCCCGATTCCTGGTCTGGATGGTGGCAGAATTCTGGTTCTAACCATCAAGGATGGGGTGAACACTTTTGGACGTATGGTGCTCAGGCGTAAGGAAGATACGTTCAACGATACGGCTGAGGGCTATGTGAATGTTCTGGGTGTACTCTGTGTCTTTACCCTCATGATAGTGGTAACCATCAAGGATATCGGAGATCTGTGGCGCTGATGCGGCTACTGCTCTTCCTGCTGATCGGCCTGGTGCTTCATGCCGAGGTTCCGGAAATTACCGTTGGAGTATTTGAGGGTCTCAGGAAGGCGGAAATTTCGGCAGAAAAAGGCTTTATTATCCGCGATCTGGTTCAAAATACCGAGCTGTTCCGCCGCTGGAATTCCTCCAAACTGGTGATTGAACTTTCCGCCCGTGGGTTTGGTTTTCTGGAATACAAGAACCTGCACGAGATTGAGATCAGGCCCTTTCGGGATCGTCCCTTTGAAATCAACGGCATGAAATTCCGAGGGAAGCTTGTTTTAAGAGAAGACCGGTTTGGAAGAATGACGGCTATCAATCATGTGGATCTGGAGTCCTATCTTTATGGCGTCATCAAGTCTGAGATGCTTTTGAATTCCCCCCGGGAGGCTCTGAAGGCCCAGGCTGTCGTAGCCAGGACCTATGCCATTCGCAATCAGAACAAATTCATGAATGAGCTTGGGTTTGGCCTGACTCGGGATACCCGCTCCCAGGTCTATAACGGGGTTAAGGATGAACATGCCCTGTCGATCGAAGTGGTGAATGCCACCAGAGGGCGAATTGCTGTGGTCAATGGGGAACCGATTGCCTCCTATTACTGTGCTTCCTGCGGAGGAGCAACCCAGGATGCAAAAACCTGGTCCGGACGCCCCATAAACTATCTGAAATCACGTCCCTGTCCCTGGTGTGCCAGCTATCCGGGCTTTTCCTGGAATATGGAACTGTCCCTGGCGGAAATCACCAACCGTTTGCGGGAAAAGGGCAAAAAGGTTTTGGCCATTACGGATATCCGGGTAGAAAACGATCCTTCTGGAAGAGTGGAAAACGTCCATCTGATTCATCAGGGGGGACAGGAAACCTTCATGAATGCCAATCACCTAAGAACTCTTCTTGGGCCGGACCGTTTGAGGAGTACCTTTTTTGAAATTCAGTCCCTTCCCGGAATGGATCGTGAAGACCCGGCAGAAAAAGCAATTGATCAGATCCTGAAAAAATTTATGACCGCGATGGATGCTGACCGGGTGGTAAAAATCCGGGGAACAGGCTTTGGACATGGGGTAGGACTGTGTCAGTGGGGAGCCAAGGGATTGGCTAGGCGCGGAGATTCCTACGAGAAAATTCTCCAGTATTATTACACGGGAGCCAGCGTCTATCGACTATATGAGTAGCGCGCACCCTTTGGCGGCGTGTCAGCTTTCGGCTATAATACGTTAAGGTGTCTACAAATCGGGGTGCCTGTCGGGCCCGACAACAAATCCTGATTATGTACTGACCCAAGGAAAGGATCCAGCTATGTTTCGGTTTGGGCCGCCAAAATACTCTCTGGGCATTGATATAGGCTCTTCCTGCCTGAAATTCGTTATGCTTAAAAAGGGGAAAAGCGGAGCGGAAGTCGTTGCCTGCGGGGTGGAAACCTATCCTGATGGCGTATTTGTGGATGGAGAGTTGGAAGATGTGAACACTGTCGTATCCATGCTCAAGACCATCAAAAAAGAAAATAACCTCAAGTTCGAACAGGTTTTCACTTCGGTGGCCTCTCAGAACACGATTCTCAGATTTCTTCCTCTCCCTGATCTGGAAGATGCCGAGCTTAAGATGGTGGTTGAGGGGGAAGCTGAACAGTATGTTCCCTACTCCATTGATGAGGTTAACCTGAACTACGCTAAACTGGCCCGAATAGAAATGGAAGGTTCCATGCGGGTTCTTTGTCTTCTGGCGGTGGCCAAGAAGCAGTATGTGGAGACCCTGGTCAATCTTTTCAAGGCTGTGGGAGTCAAGCAGCTGGATGCTCTTGACATCGACGCGATTGCCGTGATCAATTCTCTGGATAAATATTTGAAGCGAAAAAATCAGGCCCAGGACTTCTCGATGGGAGAAGGGGAAGATGCCCCAACAGTGGAAGATGAAGAGCCAATGGGTTCTTCCCTAGAGGGTATGGGTTCGGATGTTGAAGATGAAGTCGTGGCCATTGTCAGCATCGGGGCCAGAACGACTATTATCAACGTCCTGAAGGATGGGGTCCTGCGCTTTTCCAGGAATGTCCCCATCTCCGGTAACAACATCACTGAAGTCATCAAATCAGTGTACAAGGTTACATTTCAGGAAGCCGAAGCCACCAAGATCGAGAAATCAGTTGCTGCCATGCAGGGCGAGGTGGATACCGAATTTGAAGAAGTGGTTCAGACCACGGTTGAAGAAATCGCGGCTGAAATCCGCCGTTCCTTTGACTATTTCAAGGCCCAGCATCGAGAGCCGGTGATTCATAGAGTGATTCTGACAGGTGGGACAGCCAAGCTCAAAAATATTGATACACTTCTGTCCAACGAGTTAAGTGTGGATGTGGAACTGGGGGATCCTTCCTTCGGTTTACAGAAGGCCATGCCCAATGAGGATCTGTTCATGGACAATCTCCATCAGTTCTCCGTAGCTTTGGGTCTGGCGATGAGGGGGGTGGATATCGATGATTAAGATTAACCTCCTTAAGGAGAAGAAGAAAAAGCAGATGACGTTCCCCGTTGGAGGGATTCTGGTTTTTCTCTGGGTTGTGACCTGTGTTGTGGGAGTCCTGTGGTTTGCCCAGCAATGTCAGGAAGAGCTGGAAGCCTATACTGAAAGACTGGTGCCGTTGAAGGCTGATGTGGCCAAGCTGGATCGTTTTTTCAAGGAGAAACGCAGCATGGAGCAGGAGCTGAACAATGTGAATACGGCCCTGACGGATTACAAGGCGATTCTTTCCAAGAAAACCGGCTCCTGGACCAAGACTCTCTATCGTTTTGAAGAATTTGTGGCCAGATCCAAAACGGTCTGGGTCCAGCAGATCCGTTTCATGCCTGATGGCAGCGTCAGTCTGAATGGAACCTCCATGGCGGCAGAAGTGAAGGATGATCGCAAGAAAAGAGAAGTGACAACTCAGGGAGTCACGGACTTCATCAAGATTCTTCAGCAGGCCAAGGATGTCGTCAGTCAGGTCAATATTTCCGAACTTCAGCATGACACCATGGAAAAGCAGCCCGTGGCGAAGTTCAACATGAACTTTCAGATGAACAGGGATTGAGACATGTTAGTCAGAGCACTCGGATATTTTCTCTTGATGGTTGTTGTGGCAGCCATTGCCGTAGCCGTTGGTTTCTTCCAGTTTCAGCAGCCCATGGAAGAGGGCAAGAAGCGGGTTGATCAGGAAATGGAAGAACTGCGGCGCAAAAAGGAAAGGGGTCAGCGGGCCCAGCGCGATATCAAGGAGCTTGAGGATAAAGTCCGGGAAAAGAAACGGGAAATCGTCACTTTTCTCAAGGAAAAAACCAAGGATCGGGATATCAACCGGTTTCTCAACGATATGGAAGTGTATTCCCAGGATTCGGGGGCAACCCTAAAGCAGATCCGGATCAATCCCAAGATTTCCAAGCAGCTTTATAGTGAAGTGCAGATGGATTTCGGGGTTGAGGCGACTTATTTCGAGTTTTACGATCTGCTGACCCGCATTGAAAACGGGGGTATGCTCAACTTTTCCCAGTCCGAGCTCACCATTACTGGTGGTGGGGTAGATCGTGGGGTCAAGGTCAAGGATCTGGAAGAGCAGACAACTCGCCGGACCAATCTGACGGATGTCAATGGAAAACCGGTCGAGCTTAAGACCTATACCAAGGAAACCGAGTTTCCCAAGCTCAGGGTTCAGTTCAATGGTAAGCTGATTCTGATTGACAGCTCTCATATCACCCGTTACGAGGGCAGCTAAGCGAGGTTTTTATGCGTATTCTGATTCTTTTGTTTCTCTGTGTGGGGCTGATTCATGCAGAAGGAGAAATCAAGAAGCCGTTCTTTGATCCGTTTCGCAAGCTGATTGAACCTCCCAAGCCACCTCCTAAGCCGATTCAGCAGGTCGTGGCCCGCCCTGTTCCCCAGAAGCCGGTAATTCCACCGCTTGATATCAAAATTATGGGAATTACGGGCGAGCCGGGTGCCCGGGTTGCGATTGTAAGCTACAAGGGTTCCCAGATGCTTCTTTTGGATGGGGACGACAAACCGGATTTTCGGGTGATGTCAATTGATGGCGATAAGCTGGTGGTTTTGCACAAAGCCGCTCAGAGAAGGCAGGAAGTCGGCTTCTGATTTCTGTCTCCGGAGAGAATCCGTCGGTGCCAAAAAAGCCCGGCGGATTTTTCTTTTCGTGTGAAGATCGTTCAAATCGGGACAAAACTGTAATTGATGCTTCTGATCCTGTCGATTGTGACGAAGACAGGAATAAGGAGCATTCCCATGTTGAAGCTCACGAAGCTACGCAAAATTGGCACTTCAATGTTTATGGCATTCTGCCTGTCCTCAACGGATGTGAGAGCAGATGATGTGAACATGGACGACGGACCTCTGATCAATCTGAGGATGGAGAACGCACCACTGGAACTTGTGATTCCGGCAATTGTGCAGCCCACCAATATGAATGTGGTCGTTGACTCCAAAGTGTCAGGAAAAACAACGCTAAAGCTCAAGGACGTTCCCTGGAGACAGGGGCTTGATCTGATCCTGAAAACCAATGAGCTGGATATGCGTGAAATCGGCAATACGCTGGTGATTGCTCCCAAGACCACTATTTCCAAGAACTTCGATCAGGGTGTGACCAAGACCTACCGCTTAAGCTATGCCAAGGCGGAAAAGATTTCGGCCATCATTACACCGCTTCTGGGAAAGCAGACGGCGGGGGAAATCAATGTTCAGATTGAACCTCGTCTGAATGCCCTGATTGTTTCTGCCCCTGTGGATATGTTTCCAAGAATTGAAGAGCTTCTGGAAAAGGTGGATCGTCCTGTTCCTCAGGTCATGATTGATGTGAAAATTGTGGAAGTAAGCTCGAACTTCAACAATACGCTTGGATTTGACTGGGGATGGGGAACCGGTGGAACCGCTCCGAATGCTGTAGCCAATCCTGGAGCCGGAAGCTTCCTGCAGTTCACCGAATATGCACGGGTTCTGGATAATGAAAGCCAGTACAACAGTCCCGGACAGCCCACGGGGATGAACCTGTTCAATTTTGGAGATTTCTTTCGGACCAACTTCTTTTTTAATGCCGTGTTCTCTGCAATTACCCAGACTTCGGAGTCAAGAATCCTTTCTTCTCCTCGGGTGATTGCCATGAATGGGGTTCCTTCCAATCTGAAGATTGGCCGGGAACTGGTGTTCAACTCCGGTGGAGTGGAGCAGGGGACCGATAGCCGGGAAGCCGGAACAGAAATGCAAATCACTCCCCAGATCAATAATCAGGGCTTCATTGTCCTTGAGATTGAACTGACCAAATCCACAGTTGCCCTGAATACCAATGGTCTGCCGACACTGGACAGTACCAATGTGGTGACAACCCTTCAGGTTCAGGATGGAGAGGAAATTCTGGTGGGTGGTCTGGTGGAAGAGGAAGAAAGCCGTTCTGTGCAGAAGATTCCTTTTCTTTCCAACCTGCCTTTCCTGAAGCATATCTTTACCAAAAACAGCTATGCTCCGAAATCCAAGGAAATCGTGATTCTGATCACTCCTAAGATTGTGAAGCAGAATATTGCTGCAACTGATTTTGGTGAACTGGTCGCTGATTCGTCCAGAATTCCGCCGACAGACAGCATGAATCCAAGGCCTTCCCAGCCGACTCCTCCTCCCATGAATGACATTTTTCCGGGAAATGATTTCGGGGATGATTTCGGAGATGAGTTTGGTGGATTGTAAGCGACTTGTGCCAAGCGTTAGAATGGACGCATGAGTTTGGGAATGAAGCCCCGCCTCACAAGGCGGGGCTCTTCGATTTTTATCGTTTTTGGCATCATTTCGGTGCTCTTTATCTTTGGCGTCAGCTTTGTCTATATCACGTCCAACCAGACGGCCTCGATTCGCATGATG
Source organism: uncultured bacterium (assembly GCA_964503595.1). Lineage (GTDB taxonomy): Bacteria > Muiribacteriota > UBA6191 > UBA6191 > UBA6191 > CAZDAM01. The sequence goes on along the minus strand of CAZDAM010000005.1, from coordinate 44,043 downwards.
GAAGCTCGGATCAAGGCAAGGCTTTTGGCAGAAAGTGCTGTGGAAAAAGCGATTTCCCGTCTTGAGAGCCAGTTTCTTAACGAACTGGTTCATATGGAGAAAGACGCGACAACCGGTGATCCTGTTTTTGAGATCAATACCGATCTTCTGGATCTGATTGATATCGATCGTCTGGCTGGTTTTTCCAAAGTGATGCGCCTTGAACCGGATGAACTGATTGCGGGCGGTCAGGCTGCTGTGGTGGTTGAAGTCAGGGATGTCATCAGCAATGATTTTTCCACCTTCATTGATTTCAGGGAAAAGATACCGGACAGTCTGAAGGTCCACCAGAAGCCCCGAAATGCTCTTTCCGTCATTGATCTGGAGCCCCTGGGAGGAATTCAGGCCAAGGTGAGACTCAGGGGTCATGCCTACGTGGATGGGATGTCCTCAACCGTGGAAATGGCCAAAATCTTCCGGGTTACCGATATTTCTCCACCAGCCCCCGATCATACCCTGTTTTTGCATTCCAGCAAGGAGGAGGTTCTGAAGGAAGGGAGTTTTGTTCTCTCCAATCTGGATCTTCCTCCCATCATTCTGAAGCTTCTGAAACGTCTGAGTCGTCAGGTGGAAGATGCACTTTCGGTAGAGGTGGATGCTCACACCGACAAAGCCAGAGAGCTGATTGAGAATCTCAACAGTGCTCTCTCGGAGGGCTTCAAATCCGAGTCTTTGGAAGAGTCCATTGCTCTGATTGATGAAATTTCCAAGGTAGTCTCAGATGATACGATTTCTGAGACGGTCGATAACATCATCCTTTCCCTGAATCCCAGAAACTGGGGTAGGGTCAGAACCAATGGACGTCTGGAAGTCTACATGCCTTTCTTTGCCGCGGATGACATCATCAACTATTTTGCTGAATCAGGAGGGTGGAGAGATCTGCCCGAGGTGGGCTATCTCTTTCATGACAACCGTCTGCATGATCCCTATATGTCGGTTTACACCCACTATGAAGGGCTGGTCTACAAGCGTTACCGCAAAATCTATCCGACCCACTATGGCATTGTGGAACCGGAGGAAGTGGCTCCTGAGCAGTACACTATCAATACGCTGCTTGAGTATCCCAGACGTTATCCTCAGCATAAGGATGTTGAAAATCTGGAACGTCTGAGAGTCAACGGGATGAATGTTGCTACCGTTGTTTTTGACAAAAGGGTTCGTCTATTCGGGACAGCTTCACGGCCGCTTGAGCTTGATGGAATCTGGTATTTTCGGGAAGGGGTTCAACTTGGAGGCCCCTACACGGGCCGGGGTATGATTGTTTCGGACAAACAGATTGTGGTGGAAGAGGATCTGGTGAAGGTTCATCCCAAAGATACATTGAGTCTGGTCAGTCTGAATGCTGAAGTGGTTCTGGCCAGGGCCGGAGAACTGCGGGTGGAATCGGCGATTTATGCTCAGGAAGGCCTGGCCCGCCAGGGAACCCGTAAAGTCGATATTCTGGGGAATCTTGCCGTGGAAAACCTGAATCGGGAGGCGGCTCCTTCGGATATTTACATCCGTTTTGATGCCGACATCAAAAACCATATGGTGGACAACCTGCACGGCCTTTTTGCTGATGACTGGATTTACTGGCGCAATCTGGCCCGGGACAATCGGGTTATCGTGGAGCAGGGGTATCGGGCACTGCCGGAGATTCACTGATGAACCAGGAAAACCCGGAAGCCCGCATGGGCATTCTTGATCATCTGGAGGAGTTGCGTCAGGTTCTGTTCACGATCCTCAAAGGAATTGTGGTGTGCAGTATTCTGGGCCTTTTCGGTTCGGAATATCTTCTGAAATTCCTGATGAAACTGGCCGAGAAACAGCCGGTGGAATTTATCATGATTGCTCCTACCGAAGGCTTTATGGTGCAGATCCGGCTGGGGATTCTGGCGGGGGTTGCGCTTTCTCTTCCCAATTCTCTTGTGGGAGTCTGGAATTTCATGGCTCCAGGCCTTCTGGAGACGGAAAAGAAGTACTTTTTCTGGTGTTTTCCTGCCCTGTTCGGACTTTTTGCCCTGGGGGCCTGGATTGCCCTGGAGTTTGTGATTCCATCCGGACTGAAATTTCTGCTGGGTTTTCAGATTGCCGATGTGAAACCCCAGCTATCGATTGACAAATATGTTTCCTTCTGTTCGACCGTAGTCCTGGTTTTTGGCGGAGCCTTCGAACTTCCGGTGGCCCTTGTGATTCTCAACCGACTGGGGGTTCTGCCCCTGTCTGTCCTCAGGAAGTTTCGCAGGCATACCGTCGTGGCAGCTTTTGTTCTGTCCGCGATTCTGACTCCCCCGGATGTCGTGACCCAGACCCTTCTGGCAATTCCTCTGGTGGGGCTTTATGAACTGACCCTGTTTTTCCTGAGGTTTTGGGAGAAAAAAGAAGATCTGACATGCAATGGCTGAAAATTCTGAAACTGGTCAAGCTCCAGCACGCTTTGTTTGCCCTGCCCCTGACCCTGATTGCGGTGATTGTCGCCAGTGAAGGAAGGCCGGATTGGCTGAAATTCTTCTGGGTGCTGGTGGCCTTTTTAAGTGCCCGTTCCCTGGGTATGGGACTCAATCGTCTCCTGGATTCCGGAATTGATGCCAAAAATCCCCGTACGTCCCACCGCCTGATGGCATCCGGTGAGCTTGGTAAAAAAGAGGTTCTGCCCTGGCTTCTGGGATTCGGGGTTTTCTTTTTTGTGGCCTGTCTGAATCTTCATCCCATGGCTCTGAAGCTTTCTCCTGTCTGTCTGTTTCTTTTGACGATCTATCCCTTGATGAAACGCTTCTCCATTTTCTGCCATCTGATTCTGGGTATGGTTCTGGCATTGGGGCCAATTGGGGCCTGGGTTGCCATAGCAGGAGAATTTCATCCCGGAGTTCTGGCTCTGGGAGCCGGAATCATGTTCTGGGTTCATGGTTTTGACATTCTTTATGCCCTTCAGGATGAGGAGTTTGATCGAAAGAATGGCCTGCATTCCATTCCGGCTAAATTCGGTTCCAGAAGAGCCCGGATTCTGGCGGCCATGAGCCATGCCCTGGTGCCGGTTCTCTGGTGGGTCTGTGGCCTGTGTTTTGAGTTTGGTCTGATCTGGCAGGTAGGAATGGGAATCATTGCTCTTACTCTTCTTTTTGAGCACCGGCTGGTTCTCAAGGATCTTCAAAAAAATATCGGTCTTGCCTTTTTCCGCCTGAATTCAGTCATCAGTGTGGGAGCCCTGGGTCTGGCTCTGCTTGAGGTGTATTTATGAAAAAGATCATTATGGGGATGACTGGTGCTTCCGGGGCTCCCTATGCCAAAAGAATGATTGAAGTTCTCAAGGGTCAGTGCGATCTGCATCTGGTCTACAGCAAAACCGCCCCGCTGGTTTTTTCCGAAGAAGTGCATGAGGAACTGGGAGGCTTTCTGCGCGAACAGTCCCATGTAAAGGTCCATAAGCTCGGGGATTTTCTTTCTCCGCTTGCTTCCGGCTCCAATACCTTTGATGCCTACCTGATGCTCCCCTGTTCCATGAAAACTCTGGGGCAGGTCGCGCATGGAACGGGGGAAACCCTTCTGACCCGGATAGCTGACATTGCTCTCAAGGAAAGAAGGAGGCTTGTGATGGTGACTCGTGAAGCTCCGTATAGCGAGGTTCACCTTCAAAACATGTTGTTCATCACAAGGATGGGGGGTATTATATTCCCTGCTTCTCCGGGCTTCTATCATTGCCCTAAGACCATTGAAGATGTGGTGGATTTTGTGGTCGCCCGGGTCTTACAGCTCATAGGTTTGGAACAAAGCCTGGTAAAGCCTTGGAAGGCACAGGAGGAATAATGTCTCAGGTATTGAATTTGACGGAACAGGATTTTGATGATGCTCTGAAACAGGACGGCCCGATTCTGGTCGATTTCTGGGCAGAGTGGTGTGGTCCCTGCAAAATGCTGTCTCCTGTTCTGGATGAACTGGCTACGGAATATGGCGCCAATCTGAGAATTGCCAAGGTCAATGTGGATGAAAATCCTGAACTGGCCCGCCGCTACAAGGTTCGCTCCATTCCTAACCTCATTCTGTTCAAGAGTGGGGAGATTGCAGATCAGATCATGGGAGCTTACCCCAAGACTGACCTGAAGTCCAAAATCGATTCCATTCTGGGGTAATTGTCCCCAAGTGGAGAGCCCGCCTGTGTCATTCCGCTTTTTCTGGATTCTGGCCCTGCTGACTTTCTCAGCCAGTGCAGTGGATCGCAGGGTTACCATTGAAGGGGTGGAAAGAGTACGCAGAGCGGGCTATTCGTCTGTTATCGAGCTGGTAAAATTCGAACTGAAGTATGGTCGCAAGGAATCCGCCCTGCGCAAACTTTCGATGCACCTGAAGAATAATCCTCAGGATATTTCATCCTATATTCTCATGTCGGATCTGCTTGAGGAGCAGGACCCTTATCTTGCCGAGCAGGCTTTACGAAGAGGACTTGAATTCAATCCTGACTCACCGGATCTGATGGCAAGGCTTCAGGAGCGCCAGGAAGACCGCCAGGCTGAACTGAATGCGGTCAGGGCTGAGCTGATGCAATCCGATTTTCGGGCGCCGATTCTGGATTTGAAGACTGTGATTCCTTCCCCTTCAAAGGAAAATGCCAAAGATCCACAGAAAGCTCCAGAGGGTCTGAATCTTTCCCTGCTGATGCGCCTGAGAGCTCTTGACTCCCTTCTTGGGCGCTGGCTTTCTGCAGGAAGGAAGGCAGAAGATTTCAAGCTTGAATCCCTGCGTTCCATGCAGTGGCTTACGATCAGTTTTCGTACCGAGGACCTGGAGCCTCTGAAAGTGGACGGAAAACATGTGGTGAGTGCCTGCTGTGGCACGGCATCTGAGGTTGAGAAACGTCTGAAGCCCTATCTTCAGGCTTTAAAACTGGTGGATGAGAGCAAGAAAGCAGAGGCGATTTCCCTCCTTGAAGGAATCGAGAGCCCGCGCTTTGAAGAGCAGGAGCTTCTGTACCGCCTGTATCAGGAAGAAAAACGTGAAGATCAGGCTCTGATGCTTTTGAAGTCGATGAACCCTCTGCCCAGAGACAGCCAGCTTCAGCTTGAGCTTGCGGATTATTTCTGGTCCGTGAATGATTCCAAAAGAGCGGGGGCTTTGTATCGTGAGCTTCTTGGAAGTGTCTATGATACTCATGCCAGGGAAAGGTTGAGGCTTCTTCGGGGCGGAGCCAATCAGCGTTTAAGGGAACTTCTGAACTCCCAGCTTCAGGATCTTAGCGAGGAAAATGCAGAACAAGAGTGAGTGGGAGAGCATTGAGTTTGGCCTTGTCTGTTTTGCGGCCAACCGGCGTTGTCTGGAACTGGCACGCACAGCCATGGACTGGTTGGAGGAAAACGGGCATTCCTATGCCATGGAAAAAACAGCTATGGAGGCGGCAGGCTTTGATGTGACAGCCCTCAAGATGAAGGATCTGACTCGCCAGAGCCGTTTTCTTCTGGTCTTCGGGGGAGATGGTTCCATTTTAAGGGCCGCCCGTGACTGTGCCCGCCACCATTCGATTCTGGTTGGAGTCCATGCCGGAACCGTCGGTTTTCTGACCAGTCTGGAAAAGGAAAGTCTGATTGAGGGGCTGAAACGGCTGGCAACGGGACATTATCAGTTGAAGACCCGTCTGATGCTTCAGGCCCAGGTCTTGCGGGACGGAGCCAGGGTTGCCACATTCTATGGGCTTAATGATGCCGTTTTGAAAGTGGGTTCTCTAAGCAGGATCGTCAATTTCGAGGTAGAGGCCTCGGGAAGACTTGTGGATACCTACCCAGGTGACGGAGTTCTGGTTTCAACACCTACCGGTTCCACCGGGTATTCACTTTCTGCCGGTGGTCCTCTGGTGCATCCCGGTTTTGATGTTCTGCTGCTTTCTCCCATCTGTACCCATAGCCTAAGGGTGAGACCCTGGGTTTTTGCCCCGAATGAAGAACTGAAAATCCGTCCTGTCCAGCATAATGACTACGTGAAAACCAGGGTGCTTCTGACTCTGGACGGACAGGTTGGATTTGCGTTGAGGGATGGGGATGAGGTTCTGGTGAAATCGGCTCCCAACCGCATTCCCATGGCCGAAGTTTTTCCTCACGACTACTTTGAGCTTGTACGGCGAAAAATCCGTTGAGAGGTGGCCGGATTCGCCTTTATGTATCCTGAAATGTGCTAAAATACGTTCTGAATCCGGTGCAGATACTGCGCCAGATATGGAAGGAGTCAGCCATGATCAAGAGCATTCTGGTAGGACTGGACGCTGCCGATAACACCCCGATTGTACAGAAATATGCCCTCGAAATTGGCTGTTACTTCAAGGCCCGGGTGGATGGAGTCCACGTTCTTGATGTACGCAAGCTCTATTCTCCTTTCATGGAGGATGTCTTCTATTCCATGGGAATGGCTTCTGTGCCCAATTTTCAGGAAGTTGTCCGCAAGCGTCTGGAGGAAATCCGTGACACTCTCAGGGACGCCTTTGAGGCCGGGCTCAAGGAGTCAGGACTGGAAGGGGGCTTTCTTTCGCCTGAGGGCGTTGTAGCAGAAAGTATTACCGAGGAAGGTCACCGCCATGATCTGGTTGTGATCGGAACCAAGGGCGAGCATTTCCGGATGTCGGAGATTCTTCTGGGAAGCACCTTTGAAGAAGTGATTCGCCGGGTCAACCGTCCCATCATTGTGGTTCCTGCGGCCTGTGAGAAATTCTATGTCAGCCGAATTCTTCTGGCCTATGACGGAAGTGATAAATCCAGCAATGCCCTGCAGTTTGTAACTCAGGCTGTTTCGGGTTACGAACGGATTGAGCTGGAAGTCTGTGTGGTGGATGACGGAGTTGTCGAGAATGCGGACAAGGTCTGTGAAGAAGCCATCAGCTACCTGGACAATCACAATGTGAAGTTTGAGGCCAGTGTGCTTCGGGGAGAAGTGGTGGAATCCCTGTTGCGTCACGCTGAAGCCCGTTCCTGTGACATGATTGCCATGGGTTCCTATTCCCAGAGTTTCATGCGTCACCTGATTCTGGGTTCGACGACAGAAGAACTTCTGTCCCGGGTGCAGATTCCCACCCTTGTTCTCAGGTAGTCCGTGTCCATTCAAACCATTCTGGCGATTGAGTCCAGCTGCGATGATACGTCACTTGCAATCATGAACAGAAGCCAGGGTCTGGTGAAATGCCTGAGTCGTTCCCAGGCCGGGCTTCATCGTGATTTCGGCGGGGTTGTCCCGGAAATTGCCGCCCGGGGGCATCTGGATGCAATTTTCCCGCTTCTGGAAGAACTCTTTTCGGAAACCGGCTATCGCCTTTGGGATATGGATGCCTTTGCCGCCACTGCGGGACCGGGCCTGGTGGGCTCTCTTCTGGTTGGGTTGAATCTGGGAAAAACTCTGGCCATGATGTGTGAAAAACCCTTTTTGGGCATTCATCATATGGAGGCTCATCTGGCAGCCGCCCGTCTTGAAGGAGAAATCCATTACCCTTCGGTAGGTCTTCTGGTCTCTGGTGGGCATTCCTCTCTCTATCTCCTGCCCCAGCCAGCAGAATATCGCCTCTTGGGGGAAACCAGAGACGATGCCATCGGAGAAGTCTATGACAAGGTAGGCCGTGAACTAGGTATGGGGGCCAATGCCGGGCCGTTGATGGATAAACTGGCTAAAACCAGCCAGTCGCCAGTACCTTTCAAGCCTCCTATGCTTCACTCCAAAGATTATGACTTCAGTTTCAGCGGTTTGAAGACGGCCTGCCTGAATGCCCTGAAGGATGGGGAAAATCCGGAGGATGTTGCGGCTGGCCTTCAGCACTCTGCTGTTGAAGTTCTGGTCAAAAAAACCCTGAAAGCGGCCAGGGAATTTTCCTGCCTTGGAGTGGTTGCTGCCGGTGGGGTCGCGGCAAATTCCCATCTCAGATCGGAGTTGGAAAGAGGATGCCGGAAATCCGGCCTGAAACTTTCGATTCCTCCGATTCGCTGGTGCACTGACAATGCTGCAATGGTTGCCCAGGCCGCCATGGAGCGATTTGCTCTGGGGCAGACGTCCCGCCTTGATCTGGCAGCCTTTTCCCGCATGAGTCTGAATGAGCTGGCCTGTCCCCAAAAGCCTGTGTTCATCATCTAGGACAGCTTAAACTGATATGTATGTGGTGTGACGTATGGTTCATCCAAGAAATCCACTTGCTTTACTCATCCGGCAAGAAGCTCCCGCTCAATTACTGAATAACTCGCTATGCGAGCCCAAACGCACTAAAACGATCTCATCATCTTCAGGAAAAGGTTGGTAGATTAAAAGCCAGTCTGGGTAAATGTGGCATTCTCTGTGACTACGATAGTTTCCCATCAGTAAATGGTCTTTGTATTTAGCAGCTAAAGTCTCGCCTTTTTGAAGGCAATCCAAGACTACTATCAAATCACTCATGTTTTTTAGCGGATCTTTAACTGCTCGTTTGTAATCTCGCTTAAATCTACTGGTTGGCTTAAGAATTGGTATCAGGAGCCGCTGTCCAAATCATCAAACAGCTCCTCCACGCTATGGAAAGACTTCAGGGACGAACGATCTTCATTCATAGCCGCAATCGTTGTTGCATTGGGAACCTTAAGCTCAAAGGGAATCCCTTTGTTGAGAATGATCTGTTTGTATAGCATGTTAATTGCTTGGGTAGCACTGATGCCTAGTTTGGAAAGTATTTTTTCGGCCTCAGCTTTAATTTCAGGCTCCATTCTTGCTCTTACGGTCGCATCTTTAGACATAACAACCTCCAAACTCTATTGTAGTCCGCTTGGGCTACGTCACACAAATTTCTACCTGCAATTTTCAGCATCTTGAACTTCAGGTGGGTTGTTTTTCGGTCTTTAAAATGATTTTTACCTTTGTTTGAGGAACCTTTGGAAAAATAAAAATCCCCGGATTGCAGGAATTTTCAGGCGATTAGGCAGGTGAAAATTTGCAATCCGGGGATGAAGCGGACTACTCGTCCCTGCTTCCGAAGAGGCGCAGGAGATAGAGAAAGAGGTTTACGAAATCAAGATAAAGCATCAGGGCGCCCATAATGGCCATTTTGTGCAGGGACTCACGGGAATGAATTCCATCTGCATACCAGTCCTTAAGCTTCTGGGAGTCGTAGGCAGTCAGGCCCACAAAAATGAAAACTCCAATGCCACTGATGATGTAGCTGAAGGTTGCCGATCCCATGAACATGTTCACCAGATGAGAAATGATCAGCCCGATCAGGCCCATCATCAGAAGGCTGCCCCAGCTGGTCAGATCTTTTTTGGTTGTCAGTCCGTAGAGTGACATGGCCGCAAAGGTTCCTGCGGTAATCATGAAGACGGAAGCCGCACTGCTCGCCGTATACACAGAGAGTATCGGGGCAATGGTGAGACCATTCATGACGGCGTAGGCAATGAAAAGGGCTGTAGCTGTCCCGGAGGACATCTGACCGATTCTGGCAGAGAGCCACCAGACCAGTCCCAGTTCTACCAGGAACAGAATCATGATGTTGTCAAATACAGGGCGGAGTAACTCGACATTGCTCATTACGGCAAAGGAGATCAGGGCGGTTGTCGCCAGACCCATGGTCATCCAGCCAAAAACGGTTGTCAGAAATTTGGCCTGTCCATCCGCATCAATGGCAATGGAAGGATTTTCATTTTCCTGGTGGAAAAACTCTTCGTACTGCTGTTGGCGATCCTCGTCAAACTGTCGCATTTCATCTCCTTGGAACAGTCCTGTTCTTAAAGGACTGAATTCTTTTCCTGCAATATCATAGCACTCTCTTTGAATCGGCTCAATTTTTCCTCAGTGGAATACAAATCTGGATCAAATTAAAAATATGTCCGATAGATTTGACTTGTACAAAAAAGCATGGTAACGAGTGCGGTTGTGGGGGAGATGATATGGATAATGTTAAAACCAAAAACGAGAAAAAGACTGTCACAGAGGCCCAGCCTCAGGAAAAAGAGAAACTGGCAGCCCTGAATGCTTCCGTTTTTCGCCTCGGTCTTTTTAGAGGGTAAGGCTTTGCGTGCAGGCTTTTTTGAGCCTAGAATGCGCGCATGATACCCCGAAACCCAATTCAGCCACTCAGTGCAGACCTTGCCGCCAAAGTCGCGGCAGGTGAGGTGATTCTAAGGCCAGTCAATGTCATCAAGGAACTGGTCGAGAATTCTGTGGATGCCGGTTCTACCCGCATTCTGGTCGAGATCGAAGCTGGTGGCAAGCGCTTGATGCGGGTCACGGACAATGGATCAGGAATCCCCAAAGAGGAACTGATACTGGCTCTGACCCGGCAGGCAACCTCCAAATTGGCCCGACTGGAAGATTTTGCGACCCTGGTGAGCTTCGGCTTTCGGGGTGAGGCTCTTCACAGCATGGCAGCGGTGTCCCGGCTGAGACTTCAATCCCGTTTTCAGGGGGCTGAGTCAGCCCATGCTGTTATCAGTGAGGGGGGCCTCTCCTTTGAGGAAGAACCTTCAGCTTTGCGGGAGGGCACCTGTATTGAAGTGCGGGAGCTGTTTTTCAACCTTCCGGCCCGGCTGAAGTTTCTAAAAGGAGAGCGCTACGAAAAGGCTCTGATTCAGGAAGTTCTGGAAGATTTTGCTCTGGCTCATCCGAATGTTTCCTTTACTCTTGTGCACAATCAGGAAAAGATTTTTTGCACAGAAGGGGGAGGGGAATTTCATGCCGCTCTTGCGGGAGTCTTTGGCGATAGTGTGGCTTCCCGCTTTCTTCATTTCCAAAGGGCGGTTCATCCGATTCTGAAGTTTGAATTCGAAGCCAGTCTTTCCCGCCCGGAAAACTGCCGGTCTGACTCCAGAGAGCTCAGGGTTTTTATCAACCGCAGGATTGTCCGCCATCCGGCGGTGGTACGTTCTGTACGCCTGGCGTATGAGGCATTTCAGGAGAAGAGACGTTTTCCGGCAGGGGTGGTCTTTCTCACGATTCCCCCCCGCATGCTGGATGTGAATGTCCATCCTCAGAAACTGGAAGTCAGGATTGAGAACGAGGGACTTCTGGAAGAGTTTCTTCTGAAAACGATCCGTCAGGGCATGACGCGCTCCGATCCTGTTCCAGGCTGGAAAACCCCGGCAGGAAGCTTTACCAGTCAGCTCAAAAAATGGGAGGAGCCACCGCCTCCCAAACCATCGGTTCCGGCTCCTCCGGCTTATGTGCAGACTCCCTTGCGGGAAGAGCCTAAGAAGGCTCCTGAACCCGTGCGTGAGGAAAAACCGGTTCTTCCGGGGCTGAAGCTGGAAGTCCCGGTTAAGACAGAATCTGAAGAAGTGTTGACTCCGATCCAGAGGCTTCAGGGATTTCAGCTTCTGGGGCAGCTGGATAAGACCTTTATTGTGGGACAGCTTGGTGAGGAAATGCTGATTGTGGATCAGCATATTGCCCAGGAAAGAATCCTGTTTGAAGAGTTTTACAGAGCATTGAAAAAAGGACTGAAACTTCAGACCCAGAAACTTTTGTCCTCAGTGGTTCTGAAGCTCAATGCCCGTCATCTTGTTCTGGAGGATGAGGCCTGGGAAAGACTTCAGCAGATGGGCTTTCTGGTGGAGCATAAGAATGAGGAGCTATGGATCTACGGAGTTCCTCCCCAAGTGACCGGGAAGCTGGACCAGGAGTTTTTGGATCGGATCCTGATGAGCCTGCAGGGGCATGGTACAGGCTCCCAGCTTGAGGATTATTTTCGCGATCTGGCGGCTTCCATGGCCTGTCGGGGAAGCATCAAGGCGGGAGATATCCTGAGTCGGGAGGTCATGCAAAGACTGATTGAGGATCTGGGGCTGACTGCCAATCCGTTCTTCTGTCCGCATGGCCGTCCTGTGATTGTGCGTGAACCATTACCGGCTCTCTACCGCCGTTTCAACCGGACCCGCAAGTGAAATCCCTGATCATGGTGGCCGGGCCAACGGCTTCCGGCAAAACCTCCTGTGCCCTCCAGATTGCCCGTGAAAACGATGGGGAAATCGTCTGCATGGACGCCTTTCAGGTCTATCGTAACCTCCCGATCATTACTGCCATGCCTTCTTTGGAAGAAAGGGAACAGGCCCCTCATCACCTTTTCGAGGTTCTTGAGCTTTCCGAAGAGTTCAGTGTGGGCAAATGGTTTCAGATGGCCTGTGATGCCATTCTTGAGATTTGGGAGCGTGGGAAGACTCCCGTTCTGACCGGTGGAACCATGATGTATGTCCGCATCTTCCTGAACGGCTTGAGTGGTAGTCCGGAAGAGCATGACCCCAGACTGCGGGAAGAGTTGAGGAATCGTCTTCAGGTGGAAGGGCTGGCTACTTTGTACGAGGAATTGCAGAAGAAAGATCCCAAAAGGGCCGGGCAGCTTCATCCCAATGATGGCAAAAGGATTCTCCGGGCTCTGGAAAAGCTTGAGGAAGGGCCCTATGCAAGATGGCATCCTCTGGACGGGTTTTCGTATGAAGTGAAGAAAATCCTTTGCTGTCCACCGCGCGAGATTCTGTATGATCGGATCAACCTGCGTGTTGAAAAGATGCTGGAACATGGAGCCCTGGAAGAAGTCCGTCAGGCTTTTGCTCTCGGGCTTTGCCCAGGAATGACGGCCTATTCCTGCCTTGGAATCAGAGATCTGGAAGCCGTGCTTCTGAATCAGGTATCGCTTCAGGAGGCAAGAGAAAAACTGGCCCAGAATACCCGCAGGTTTGCCAAACGACAGATGACCTGGTGTCGTACGGAAGGACCTTGGGATTTATGGGAATACACCGAAAAACGCTGGCGGCCTCATTCAGACGCTTTCTCAAGACTTGCGCCTATGGACTGATTGCTCATTCCTCTGCTGCCGATTCACAGAAATTTCACGAACTTTATCAGAGCCATCTTCCGGCGATCACAATCCAGAAGTCTCCGGGGACCTATGCTGAGAGTCCTCTGACACTTGGTGTTCTGGCGTCCAATTCTTACTGGCTGATTGGCTCCTTTGAGCGGGAACCTACCATGGGAGGGGGGATTCTTCTGAGGGATCCTTTTGGTCACAGCGGGATTCTGGGGGAAATCTGGAATACCCAGCATTTCAGTGGATACCGCTGGTTCTGGCATGGGGAGATTCAGAGTTTTCAGTCTCCACCATCCGGAGGATATTACGATCTGTCCTCCGTGACCTTGCCTTCGAGCCCTTCCATGACTCTGGAAAACCATATTCTCAGATTAAGCTGGCAGAATCCGAACCTTCCGGCCTACGGAACCAGGGTGTCATACCGGGTTTCCCCCAATCGCTCTCTGATGCTCTCTTCTCAGGATGGTCAGATTGTCTATGATGGATTTGGGGCGAGCGCTTCAGCCATTACCCGTCCTGGTCCCGGGAACTGGGTTCAGGTGGCCTTTTACGGAATGAAGGAAATCGGACCTTACCGGATTGACTCCGGGGCGGGAGTGCAGAAGATTCTGTCTTCTCTGGGGAATGTGCAGTATTCCCTTTTGCATGCTTCCCGTTATGGAGACGGGAAAGAAAGCCGGCTTCTTCTGGAAACTGCCAATGCACGGCTGATTGCGACCAATAAAAAGCAGTATAAGATCAGGCCGGTGGGGGCCGCAGAACCGACCGATCCGACAGGAAACATAACCCCCTGGCCTCAGATGGATGCGGTTTATATTCTCAAGGGGTCCTATATTCTGGCAGAAACCCTGAATGACTGGACGAATGGCCTATCCCGGCTTTATGAAACCGATCCTTATACGGCGATCAGGGTACAGGTACCCATGACCCGGATTTTGAGTGCGGATCCGGGGGTGGTCACAGTACAGCTTGATACCGGCTGGCTGGGGGCAGAGCAGGCCTGCCGCCACCTGGATCTGAGTATTCATCAGGGGCCGGGTACCGGTCTGGTCTCCAATACGGTTCCACTGAAACTCGTGCATGGGAATCCCTGGATTGGGCGAACCTGCCGGGATTGACAAGGTTTCGGTTGCAATCCTTATGGGCCTCTTTTAATGTGGTTGCATGCATAAGAATTCGCGAATCTTTATTGCCGGTCACCGGGGTCTTGTAGGGTCGGCAATTGTCAGAAATCTTCAAAACAGTGGGTACAAAAACCTGATTATGAAGACTCGGAAAGACTGTGATCTGACTCAAGCTTCCCAGGTTCAGAAGTTTTTTTCAGAAGAAAAACCGGAATATGTCTTTCTGGCCGCAGCCAAAGTCGGTGGTATCTGGGCCAATCAGACCAGAAAAGCCGAGTTCATTCGTGAGAATCTTCTGATCCAGACCCATGTTCTGGAAGAGGCCCATCAGAATCAGGTGAAAAAGCTGCTTTTCCTGGGAAGCTCCTGCATTTATCCTCGTCTGGCAAGGCAGCCGATTTCCGAATCCGAGCTTCTGAATGGCTCGCTGGAACCAAGCAATGACGCTTATGCAATCGCCAAGATTGCCGGAATTCTTGCATGCCAGGCTTATCGTCAGCAGTATGGCAGTAATTTCATTGCCTGTATGCCGACCAATCTCTATGGCCCCCAGGATAATTTCGATCTGGAAAATTCCCATGTACTTCCGGCCATGCTCCATAAGTTTCACTGGGCCAAAATCCGTGATCTTCCCGAAGTGGTCCTGTGGGGTAGCGGAAAGCCGATGCGGGAGTTCTTGCATGTGGATGATATGGCATCAGCCTGCACACACCTGATGCACCACTGGGACAGTGAAGAGATTGTCAATATTGGCACCGGAGTGGATGTTACGATCCGGGAGCTGGCTGAAACGATTCAGAAAGTTGTGGGGTATTCCGGGAAAATTGTCTGGGATTCCAGTCGTCCGGATGGAACTCCCCGAAAACTTCTGGATGTCACCCGCCTTAAAGAAAGCGGCTTTCAGGCTAAAACCTCCCTTCAGGAAGGCATTGAATCCACCTATGCCTGGTTTCTTCAGAACTACGAGGCTTCAGAGAATCAGATGATCAAAAGGAGTGAAGCATGAGCTCAGGAAAAACTGTTTTATGTATCGGGGCCGGTTATGTCGGTGGCCCGACAATGGCTGTGATGGCTTTGAAATGTCCTGAGACCCGTTTCATTGTGGTCGATATCAATGCCAAGAGAATCGAGGACTGGAATTCCGATACCTTACCGATTTATGAACCGGGTCTTGATGAAGTGGTTCGTGAAGCTCGTGGCCGGAATCTGTTCTTTTCCACGGATGTGGAAGGGGGCATCAAGGAAGCGGATATTATTTTTGTTTCCGTGAATACTCCGACCAAGACCTATGGGGTTGGAGCTGGAGAAGCAGCTGATCTGCAGTACTGGGAAGCAACAGCCCGCCAGATTGCCCGAGTCGCCGAATCTTCCAAGATTGTTGTGGAAAAATCGACGCTTCCAGTACGTACAGCGGAAGCTATGGCGAGGATTTTGAGGGCCAATTCCGGGGGCCTTCATTTTGAGGTGCTTTCCAATCCGGAGTTTCTGGCAGAAGGAACAGCGGTTGAGGATCTGTTCAACCCGGATCGGGTTCTGGTTGGAAGCGAGCAGACCGAAGAAGGACTGAAAGCCTGTGAAGAGCTGGTCAGTCTGTATGCCCAGTGGGTTCCCCGTGAAAAAATCCTGACCACCAATGTCTGGAGTTCCGAGCTTTCCAAGCTGGTTGCCAATGCCTTTCTGGCCCAAAGAGTCTCTTCCATCAATTCCATTTCGGCTCTTTGTGAAGCCACTGGAGCCGATGTCGATGAAGTTGCCCGGGCGATTGGTATGGATTCACGTATTGGTGCCAAGTTTCTGAAAGCCTCCGTTGGCTTTGGAGGCAGCTGTTTTCAGAAGGATATTCTCAATCTGGTCTATATTGCCCAGTCCTATGGGCTGCATGAGGTCGCGGCCTACTGGCGACAGGTCGTTGAGATGAATGACTGGCAGAAGAGCCGGTTTGTTCTCAAGATGAACCGGGCCATGTTCAATACCTTAAGCGGGAAGAAAATTGTCCTTCTTGGGTTTGCCTTCAAGGCTCATACCGGCGATACCCGTGAATCTCCGGGTATTGCAATTGCCCGTCAGCTTCTGTCTGAGCAGGCGGAAGTGGTCATTACCGATCCCAAGGCTCTAATCAATGCCCGCCGGGAATTCACGGCAGAAGAAAATGCCCGCATTCATTTTGTGGAAGATGCATATGAGGCCTGTGCGGGAGCTCATGCAATTGCCGTTTTAACCGAGTGGCCCCAGTACCGGGAACTCGACTATTCCCGCATTTTTGAAAATATGAGCAAGCCCGCCTTTGTCTTTGATGGCCGAAGCATTGTGGATGCCGCCAGTTTAAGAAAAATCGGGTTCCAGGTTTATCAGATTGGTAAAGAAGGTGGCCTTCACTGAGTTCTGACAGTCTTTCAGAAAAGCTTTTGGCCCCGGCTTCTGCCGGGGTTTCTTCTTAGAAGTGAAAGGTTGTGGTCAGGTAGGTATAGGTTCCATCAAAAGGCTGAATACCATTTGCCGGAAAATAGTCTCCCGATTCAAACCAGCCGTGGACCAGAATAAAGGACATGGTGTCAGACCATTTCCAGCTGAAGATCAGATCGATTTCACGTCCCAGATCCTTTTCCTTATTGGCCCGGTTATGGGTCAGGGATGAACGGATGTAAGCGGGGAGTTCACTTCTAAGAGCGGGAGCCTGGGCGGGTTCGTCCAGGCGGATCCAGTGATGGGATAAAGCCATTCTCAAGCCGGGTCTGAGCTCTTTTTTGTAACCAAGGACATATTCCTGGGCATTGGTGGTATCAATGAAATCAGTCTTGCCCAGAAAAGAGTGAGTCGATCCATAGAGCTTGGTGAAGGCTTCATTCTTCCGGTTTGCTCCCCCGTTGGGGTCTCCGGACCAGCGGGTAAAACGGAGTTCAGCCAGTGATTTGTCGCCAAGATGGTAGTCAAATTCCAGTTCCTGGAATTCTCCGGACTTGGTCTGGGTTCTGGCTCCCAGAAGGTGGGTATCTCCGTCCTGCAAAATCTGGGTCCACCCCAGATGAAGCCGCGAGGTAAGTTCGTGCTTACCCGAAATTCCATAGCTAAGAAGCTCTTCTCTCAGGCCAATGACGCCTCCATCTTCTTTTTGGGTGCGATCGTAGGCAAAAAGTCTGAGTCCACCCATTGAGGTATCGAAGGCATAATCAAATCCGTAGAACAGCCCTTCAGGGTCAGCTCCCGGATTCAGGGAAGAGGTTATGCCATAGGTTTCCCGGGCGAGATTGGTCACAAAGGCTTTGGTGGTGCTGTTTCCGTTTCTTGCCTCATACAGAAGACCGTCAAAGGTACGCCCTCTTTCGCTGAACTGGGAATCTGAAACCAGAGCGGAAACAAATTTGAAAAACTGACGTCCAACGGTCAGACTGCGGGTTCGTTCAAGGTCAAGATCGACCTTGACCCCAAATTCGACGAATTCGAGATCCGCATCCGGCTGGGTCGCGGTTGGACGGGCCTTGGGATCCAGATCCTGCTCACCGAAATAGCCGTGTTGTTGAAGGGTGGCAAAGAAGTCCCCCCGCTTCAGGTGTCGATCGATTCTTAAACGCATCCGGTAAGATTGCTGATCAAAGCTCTCCGGACCGTCGACGGGGCGGTTGACGTGACGGAATTCCGGCCTGGTACGAAGCTCTCCTGAAAAGTGTACCGGCTCCTTTGTATCAAAGGCTGCGACAGGAACAGTGGCTGTGGAGTCGGGAGCAGTTGCCAGAACTTTTTCACCCAGTCCCATTTTCAGGACATCTTCCTGTTCCCGAGCGGAAAATCCCTGGATTTCCATTTCTCCTTGAAACTCTCCGGCCAGAATTGCCAGACGAACTCTGGCGTCTTCTGAAATGCCGGAGGGGTTTTTGAGGACCATGCGGCAGAAATCCCGGACAATTTTGGCCGCATCATAACGGTTTACCGTTTGATTGGGGCTAAAGATGCCAGCCCGGTATTTTCCCTTCAGAAGATCTGCAGCTGCCTCATTGATGAGTGTATAAGCCTCATGACTGGGGCTGAGTTCGGAAAAAGGGCTGGAAAAATGGCGGCCAGTAAGAAGCAGGGCCGCCAGAATCAGGTATGGTTTTGTGTTCATTTCTTTTTAAGGCTTTTTCACCGGCAGTGACCGCATGGGTTCATGCTGAACTTCTTCGGTATGACCAAAAAGTCTTTCGAAGGATTTATTGAACTGCTCATCTGTAATGAAGCCTACCTTGTTCAGCAGGATAATGACTACAATCAGCGGGGCTACGAAGCGCAAAAGAAGCATCCAGCCCCGGTAAACAATGGGAGGAACTTCGAGGCCGCTGAAAAATTCCTCTTCACGGGCTTTTTTGGAAATGATGTAGCCCACATAAATGGCAATGGCCAGCCCTCCGATCGGTAGCATGTACTGGCTGGAGAACCGGTCCATGGAATCAAAGAAGTCGAAATTTTTAAAGACAGCTTTCCATTCTGGAGACCCGGAGAGGGCACAGGGAATCGAAACAATCCAGATCAGCCCGGCCATGGTCAGGGTGGCGGTCTTTCTTTCCATGCCTTTATCAATCAGATAGGCAGTGGGCACCTCCAGAAGGGAAATTCCCGAGGTCCAGGCAGCCATGAAAAGCAGAATGAAGAAGATGGCGACCAGATATTTCCCGATCGCCGCACTTTTGGAGAAAGCCAGAGGAAGGGAGTTGAAAACCAGTCCGACGCTTTGTCCGACTTCCATATCATAGGCCATCAGGGTTGAGAAAATGATGATACAGGCCATCAGGGCGATGATGGTATCCAGAGCAGCAACCCAGAGGGCAGCTTTGACAATATCCGCTCTTTTATCAAGATAGGAGCCGTAGGTGAGCATGGCGCCCATACCAAGAGAAAGGGTGAAGAAGGCATGGCCCAGAGCTTCCAGAATGGCGTGGCCTTCAAGAGGTTTGTCAAAGGAGAACAGAAACTGGATCGCCTTGGAAAAGCCCTCATTGGGGGCTCCGACGGAATTGATGCAGAGAAGTACCAGAAGGCCTATGAGAGCGGGCATAAGGATATTACAGACCTTCTCCAGGCCGCCTTTGACGCCCCCCAGAACCACAGCCACACTCATCAGAAGAAAAAGAGTGGAACCACCGACATTCAGCCAGGGTGAGGCATACAGGGCTCCGAACTGAGCGGAAAACTGCTCGGCGGTCAGTCCGGCCAGGGCTCCGGTAAGACTGAGAACGACATAGACCAGAATCCAGCCGGCAACGACTCCGTAGAAGGACATGACAACAAAGGAAGCGGAGACTCCCAAAAAACCCATCAGTTTCCAGGGGGAGTTTTCCCCGGAAATAGCCTCTACAGCTGCAACAGGACTCTTTTCGGTGTGTCGTCCCAGAAGCATTTCCGCAACCAGCACAGGGAGGCCGACCAGGAGGATACAGACCAGATACAGGACGACAAATTTGCCGCCACCATTTTCATAGGTGATATAGGGGAATTTCCAGATATTGCCCAGTCCGATTGCAGAACCCGCAGCGGCCAGGACAAAGGCCATCCGGGATCCCCAGTGTCCGCGATCCATTCTATCTCCTTCAGAATTTTTGGGTTGAAAGTGCAAAAGACTAGCACGAAGGGCCCGGGGCTCGCATGAAACGGGAGGCAAATTCTTCCCTGGAGGCCCATTTTTGAGGACTCAGTTCCCTTTTTAGATGGGCAGCAAGAAGATTTCCGATTCTTTCTTCAAAGTGGGGACGGGAAAAATGTCCGGGAAGATTTTTCATGACCATGGGGTCCAGTCCACAGGGATTCAGACGAAACCAGGCTTTGGGATCGCTTGTAAAGCACAGGGAAAATCCATGGAATGTAACCCAGCGCCGGCAGGCGATTCCAATCGAACAGACTTTGGAGTCATTCAGAAAGACCCCGGTCTTGCCTTCAACGGTGTGAAGTTGGTCATTTGGATGGGCATCCGGCATCAAGGCCTCAATCACCGCGGTTTCCAGAATCTTCAGAATGCGGTGCAGGTCCCGTTCCTGATTTTCAAGAAGGGATAGGAGGTAGCCGGTGATTTGACCTTCATCATGATAGGTGACATCCCCACCACGGGTGATAGAGACGACTTCAACCCCATCGGTCTGAAGAAGGTTTTTCCGGGCGTCACGGCGGGCTCCCACGGTGATCACGGGAGGGTGGGACAGAAGCCAGAGAACATCGGGGGTTGAAGTTTCCTGAGCTTTGATTTGAACCAGTTCTTCCTGAAAATTCAGGGCATCCTGATAGGGGATGGAACCGGACTGGATGATGTGAAGTTCACGCATAGGAAAAAAATTGAGCGGGCGGATCGGTCTTCCCGATCCGTCCCGCCCAGCACTGCGACCAGAATGGTCTCAGTGTTTTGGATTCAACACATGAATCGCCTCACCCAGGTTTCCTTTGGCTGCCTCCATCAGTATTTCTCCAAATGTCGGATGCGGATGAACCGTGAGGGCAACATCATCAACAAATGCACACATTTCAATCGCAAGAGCAGCTTCGGAAATCAGATCGGAAGCATTCGCCCCTACTATAGTAATTCCCAGAACCTCTTTGGTTTCGCTATCCGAGATGAATTTTACAAAACCTTCGGTTTCATTGGTCGTAAGGGAACGTCCAATGGCAGCATAGGGGAACTTGGAAGCTGTAAATTTGCGGCCACTGGCCCGGGCTTCCTTTTCACTCATGCCACTTTGGGAAATTTCCGGATCCGTGAAGACAACGGCAGGAATCTGCCGGCAGTCCATGACGGCCTTGTGTCCGGCGATATTTTCCGCAGCGATTTCGCCTTCCTTGCTGGCCTTGTGAGCAAGCATCGGCTGGCCGGCAACATCACCAATGGCATAGATATGCTTCGCGCTGGTCTGGCAGCGTTCATTGATTTTGACAAATCCCTTCTCGTCTACCTGAATGCCTGCCTTGTCCAGTCCCAGATTCTTGGAATTGGGGGAGCGCCCGATGGAGACAAAAATATAATCGGCTTCCAGTTCGTGGTTTTTACCGGCTTTATCCGTGGCTTTCAAGACGACTTTTGAGCCCTTCTTGGTGAAACCGTCCGCTTTGGTGGAAGTCAGAACAGTGACTCCCAGCTTCTTGAGTTTCTTTTCAACGACCTGAACAACATCGGCATCAAACTGGGCCAGCACGGAATCCAGAAACTCGACGACCGTGACCTTGGTGCCCAGTTTGGCATAAGCCATACCGAGCTCCAGACCAATATAGCCCCCGCCAATGACAATCAGACTTTCCGGCAGTTTTTTCAGAGCCAGAGCCCCGGTGCTGTCCAGAATCTTTTCCTGATCGATAGGAAAAGCCGGAAGGCTGATCGGCGAGGAGCCGGTTGCCAGAATGCAGTTTTCAAACTCTACGGTTTCGGTTTTGCCATCCGCGAGGGTGACACTCAGCTTCTTGGGGCCGGTAAAAGTAGCTGTTCCGTTCAGAACATCGACTTTGTTCCCTTTCAGAAGTCCACCGATCCCGCCAGTGAGTTTGGAGACAACGCTGTCTTTCCAGGCAATGGTCCGGCCAAAATCCAAACTGACTTTTTCGGCTTCGATTCCCATGGTTTCATTTTCATGCACGGACTTGTAGTAAGTCTTTGCTGCATGAATGACAGCCTTGGAAGGAATACAACCGACATTCAGACACACTCCGCCCAGGTTGCCTTTTTCAATGACCAGCGTGTCCAGTCCGAGCTGAGATGCGCGGATTGCAGCGACGTAGCCACCAGGGCCCCCGCCGATCACAACAGTATGTTTTTTCAAAGCCACGCTTTACGCTCCTAACAAGAGTTTACGGGGGTCTTCCAGAAGACTGATGAAGTAGTTGGAGAATTCCGCAGCATTCGAACCATCAACAATTCTGTGATCAAAACAGAAACTGATGTTCATCATGGGGCGAATCACGATTTCTCTATCACGGACAACCGGGCGATCCTGCATTTTGTAAATTCCAAGAATGCAGCATTCTGGGTAGTTGATGATGGGAGTCGCACCCAGCCCACCAATGGAGCCGATATTGGTGATGGAAATGGTTGAACCCTTGAGCTCATCAGAGGATGCGTTTCCATCACGGGTTCTTTGAGCCAGTTCCTGAGTTCCACGAGCCAGCTCCACAATGCTTTTCTGATCGGCATCATGAATCACTGGAACTATCAGCCCATTGTCAGTAGCGGTAGCCATGCCGATATGGATTTTCTTGTGAACCACGATTTCATTGGTCCCCAGATCAATGGAGCTGTTGGCCATGGGGAATTTTTTCACCGTCATGGTCAGGGCCTTCATGAAGAAGGGGAGATAGGTGAGCTTGGCACCCATATCTTCTGCCAGAGGTTTGAGTTCCTTGCGCATGGCTACCAGATTGCTCATGTCGATTTCATCGAAATACGCAAAATGAGGCACGACGGTTTTGGATTCCACGAGTCTTTCGGCAATTTTCTTGCGAAGTCCGCGCAGAGGAATTCTTTCATCGCCTTCGTATTCAAAGACCGGTGTAGAGGACATGGCGACAACAGGAGTATTGCCTGAAGCCTGGGCATTGCTTCCCCCGGAAGCAAAGCTCTTCACGTCTTCGGCGGTGACTCTGCCACCTTTTCCGGAACCGGGAACATTGTTGATGTCAATTCCCAGATCGCGGGCAATTTTGCGGGTTGCCGGAGTTGCCAGAGCTTTTTCTCCATCCTTGCGGGCCGGAGCAGAAGGAGCAGCCCTGGCTGTCTTGGCAGGAGCCTCCTTGGATTTTTCCTGCTTGGGAGCTTCCTTCTTGGCGGCCTTGGGAGCTTCCTGAGCTACTTCACCTTCAACCTCGATATCATAAAGAGGTTTGTCTTTATAGGCGATACCGCCTTCCTTGATGTGCTGGGCGGCCAGCTTTCCCGGTTTTACGGCAGGAAGTTCGACGGTTGCCTTGTCGGTCATGACCTGAACGACCAGTTCATCCTGAGCCAGTTCGTCGCCGATATTCTTCAGCCATTTTACGACTTCGCCTTCAACCACACCCTCGCCGATATCAGGCAGCAATACAGTAAAAATACTCATATTCGTTTCCTTAAAATCAGTATTCCATGGTGTCAACAATGGCTTTGAGAACGCGGGTTGCGTCAGGCATATAGCGTTTCTCATGAGCATTGCTGTATGGAGTGTCAAAACCTGCACAGCGGAAAATAGGAGCTTCCAGATTCAAAAAGCAGCGCTCTTGAATTTTTGCGGAAAGCTCGGCTCCAAAACCCATGGTGATGGGGGCTTCATGAGCGATGACACAGCGGCCGGTTTTTTTGACGGAAGCTTCCAGAGTCTCAATGTCATATGGATTCAGGGTTCTTAAATCAATGACTTCTACATTGACACCCATTTCAGAAGCTTTTTCGGCCGCATCCATATTCTGATGATGCTGGGCCCCGTAGCCGATCAGGGTCAGATCCGAACCTTCCCGGGCAATCTTGGCTTTACCCAGTGGAATCATGTAGTCTTCCAGGGGTACTTCGGCCTTGGAAGCACGGTAGATCCGCTTGGGTTCCATGAACAGAATCGGGTCGTTGGCCCGGATTGCAGACAGAAGCAGGCCCTTGGCCTCATATGGATCGGAAGGCACGACAACCTTGATGCCAGGAGTATGCAGGAACTGGGCTTCCGGGGATTGGGAGTGATAATGACCGCCGTGAATTCCGCCACCGTAAGGAGTGCGGATGACCATGCCGTTGGGCCACTGGTTTCCGGTACGGTAGCGGCCTTTGGCAACTTCATTCACAATCTGGTCATAACCAGGAAAGATATAATCGGCAAACTGGATTTCCGGAATGGGTTTCAGACCATTCTGGGCAGCACCCATGGCAAGACCGATGATTCCCAGTTCGGAAATCGGGGTGTCAAAACAGCGATCCACGCCGAATTTCTCCTGAAGACCGACTGTGGCCCGAAAAACTCCACCGAAGAAACCGACATCCTCACCAAAGGTGATCACCCGATCGTCTGTTTCAAATGCAATATGAAGGGCGTTATTGATTGCCTCGATAATATTCATGACTGGCATCAGTGACCTCCACCGATTTCAGGATGTTCTTCTTCAAACTCTGTGAGGAAATCGCGCTGTTCCCTGAGATTCCATGGAATGTCTTCATAGACATCCTCAAACATTGTATCCACTCCGGGCTTTGGAGTGTTGCGGGCAGCCTTGATGCCGTCTTCGACCTCCTGATACATGGCATCCTTGAAAACCTTGTCCTTGTCATCATCCCAGATTCCAAGTTTGTAGAGATGAAGCTTGAGTCTTAAGACGGGGCATTTTGGATCCCAGTCACAGACTTCTTCATCACTTCTGTAGCGGGATGGATCATCGGCTGTGGAGTGAGGGCCGGAACGATAGGTCATGGCCTCGATCAGAACCGGACCTTCACCTTTCAGACAGAGTTCACGGGCTTTTTTTGTGATATCGTAAACAGCGAAGAAGTCATTGCCGTCCACGCGGAAGGTTTTCATGCCATATGCAATCCCGCGAGGAGCAATTCCGTCCCCGGCATACTGAAACTTGCGGGGAGTGGAAATGGCGTAATGGTTGTTGCGGCAGAAGAAAATGACGGGGGCATCATAGACTGCGGCAAAATTCAGACCAGCGTGAAAGTCGCCTTCCGATGCTGCTCCTTCTGCGAAATAACACAGGGTTACGGCTTCTTCCTTCTTCACTTTCATGGCATAGGCACAGCCGGTGGCCTGGGGAATCTGGGTGGCCAGGGTGGATGAGACTGTCATGCAGTTCAGATCCCGACGTCCGTAGTGGTTGGACATCTGGCGACCCTTGGAAGGATCTTTTTCATTTAGGAGCATATGATGGCAATAATCTTCGGCACTCATGCCGCGCCACAGAATGGCGCCCTGCTCACGATACTGGAAGTAGATCCAGTCCTCAAGTTTCAGGCCGGCAGCCGAGGCTACAGAGCAGCCCTCTTCTCCGCGGGAACCAATCACAAAGTTGACGACACCCTGGCGCTGCAATGTGATCATGCGCTCATCAATGCGGCGGGTGAGTTGCATGGTTTTGTAGGCTTTGATCAAGTCCTCATTTGAGAGATCATGTCTGAATCCCTTTTTGAGGTTGCCTTCCAAATCCAGATAGGAAATGGTTTCGATCTCAAATTTCATAGCCATCCTTTCCTTAAGATGCTTCCTGGACCGTTTGTTGTCGCTTGCGAACATATTCATTGATGAAGAACTCCCCGGCCTTGTAGCTGGAGCGGACCAGGGGCCCGGAGGCCACCATCTTGAATCCTAGTTCTTCTCCGATTTTTTTAAGTTCTTCAAATTCTTCCGGTGGAGCATAGCGCTTCACGGGAGCATGTTTTTCACTGGGTCTGAGATACTGGCCCAGCGTCAGAAAGTCAATCCCGATTGCCCGCATATCATGCATGGCTTCAATGACTTCCTCCTTTTCTTCCCCAAGTCCCAGCATCAGGGATGATTTGGTGAAAATACCAGGATCCATGCCCTTGACTCTTTCCAGCTGAAGAAGGGACTGATCATAGCTGGCCCTACGATCGCGAATGGAAGGGGTCAGTCTTCTGATTGTTTCCAGATTGTGAGAAATCACTTCAGGGCGTGAAGCCACAATGGTTGCGAGGTTTTCTTTACTGCCCTGAAGATCTCCAATCAGAACTTCAAGCGTTGTTTTGGGACTTTCCCGGTGAACCAGTTCGATGGTTTTTGCAAAATGAGCCGCCCCGTTATCGGCCAGATCATCTCTATCCACAGAAGTGATGACAACGTAGTTCAACTCCAGAGGCTTGAGGAGCAGAGCTGTGTTCAAAGGTTCATTTTCATCCAGGAACCCGCTGCCCTTGCCGGTTTTTACATTGCAGAACTTGCAGAAGCGGGTACAGGTATATCCCATGATCATGATTGTCAGGGTTTTCTGGGACCAGCATTCACCGATATTGGGACAACGTGCTTCCTGGCATACCGTGGCTAGGCCGAGTTTATCTGTCTTCTCGCGCAGATAAAAATACCCTTCCGAGGCGGGAGGGCGCACTTTGATCCATTCAGGTTTTTTCTCGTATTTGCGCTGAGCCTGCATACAGACTCCTTCATCTGGGGCAAAGCCTAGTGGAAGACCGGCGAAAGACTATAGTATTCTGGAGCTTGTGTCAAAGTTTCCCAGAATTCGAACCATCTTGCCGGTATTGGTACTGGCCTTCTGTTTTTTCAGTGTGAAAGCCGAATCCGAAGAGCTTCTGCTTGAGGAATACAGAAGGCCCGTGCCTTTTACCTTTGGTCTTTACATGGATTTGTCTCTGAAAGTCAAAGCTCTTCAGGTTTCCCGCCCGAACTATCGGGTGGAGGCATATATCGGTCAGTCCGGAAAGCTTCAGGTCAAGATCGATTTTCTTCGGGCCATGCTCCCGGCCCAGAAGGATGAGGCAGAGCAGCTGATTGAAGATACTTCCATGAAGGTTCACACGCAGATGCTTGAGTTTGCGCGGGGACTCTGGAAAACCTATTCCGGCATGGTTCAGGGAGAGCCTTTCGTCTCCCAGGATGATTACCTCAGGACCCTGGTTTATCTGGATGGTTCCATGATTGGCTTTTCGGAAGAAACCCGCTTCATGTGGAAAACGGTTCAGCGTGACCCCCGCCCGGTAACCAATACCTGGTAAGTCGAACCAGCAGACAAAGCCCTCCCTGAAACAATACGGCCATGGGCCCGGCGGGCAGATCCCAGAGAATCGAACAGCCGATCCCGGCAGCCATTCCCATGGCACCAATCAGGATGCACCTGATCTTCTGATGTTTTTTTTCCCGATGAACGGCGAGAGCTGGCAGAATCAGGCTGGAAAAAACCAGATAGACTCCAACAAGCTGAACCGAAGAGGTGATGGCCACAGCAAAAAGGATATGAAACCATTTTTCCCGAAAGCTTTGCGTGGTCTGATACCAGAGAAACAGGACAGCCAGATAGACGGGCAGATGACTGAAAAGCTGACTCCAGGAAACAAAAAGGAGCTGCCCGGAAAGAATCGATTTCAGATGCTCGGCCCCATGAGGGTGGTAGAGGGTCAGAAGAAGCCCTGAAGATGCGGCGATTACATAGGAAGAGCCGATGATGGCTTCAAGCTCTGCTCCGACTTTCTGTTCCAGGAAACGGAAGGTAAAGGCGGCGGCAAGTCCGCACAGGAGAGCTGCGAACTGAATATTGATTTCACTGGGATGAGGTTCAAGGAGATGGACCCCGATGACCCCAAGAGCGGCAATCTGGGCAATTGCCAGATCCAGAAAAACAATCCCGCGTTTGAGAACTTCCAGGCCAAGGCTGGCATGGGTGATGGCGATGATGAGCCCGGCCGCAAAGGCCGGGCCCAGAAGGGCGAGAAAGTCCATCAGGCATTCCCGCAGGCTTCAAGAAGTCGTGCAACCGAACTTTCAAGCAGCTGAAAGAGATCCCCACTATCTTTGCTATCGCCAGGTGTGAATGGCAGGACCAGTTCCGGGATACCCGTTTTCTCGCTGAGCCAGCGGGCAGGCCGGGACGGATCGATTGCCGTACGGGTGATGGCGCAGACATTCTGAGTCTTCGTAAGAAGGGAGGAGAGTTGCCTGATGGAGGGAGGGACTCCGGGAACTGGTTCCAGAGTATCCACCCGCTCAAGCCCCAGCCAGTTTTCCAGATAGGAAAAGGAAGGATGATGGGAAATCACGTGCCGGTTTCTCAGACCGGACGCCATCATTTCCAGGCGACTTGCAAGGGAATTCATTCTGGTCTGGAAAGTACGCAGATTCTGCTGAAATTCCTTTTCAAGGGAGGGGGCCTCCATTGCCAGGACAGAACTCAGCTTTTCGGCCACAATCATGAGATTGTAAGGGTCCAGATGAACATGGGGATTCCCATGAGGATGGATATCCCCAAGAGAGCGGTCCAGCCTTTGAGGAACCTCAAGCCTTTTGACCAGACTTGCAGCATAGATGGAATTTTTTCCTCCCTGCATCAGGGAGGAGCTGCCGGCCTTGTTCAGAAGAACGGGGAGCCATCCAGCTTCCAGATCCGAACCACTGCAGATCAAAACCCTTGCCTGGCGCATGGCGGCCAGGAGGCTGGGTTTTGCCGTGATGTGATGAGGATCCTCAAAAGGCGTGGTTGCCGCAAAGACTTCAACATTTTCTCCCCCGATTTCCCTGGTGAGGGAGGCCCATTCCGGTTCACAGGCAAAAACATGGATTGCGGCAGAGTTTTTCTGAATCAGGCCTGCAAAAAGCAGGCAGAAAAAGATAACAGGCATGGTTTTCACCTCCTTAGAAAGAATGGGCGGGATGAGCCCCGATGGACATTGTGTACTGAATGAGAATCTGATCATCCGTGTTTCCGGACTGAAGTTTCTCGTGGTTGAACTGAAGCCGGATTCTGCTGAAATGGGAGTTTTCAAAATCCAGCATGGCACTGATGGATTCCGGCTCGTGTCCCAAAGCATTGAGTTCGGTCCCAGCCAGGGTAATCGGGTAGGTTGATGGTTTCAGCCGGGAATATCGCGCCCCAAGCCGCCAGCGGGGCTGGAACTTGTAGGTAGTCTGGGCGTACCAGCCCTCATCCTGATTGTCGACCCACTGGGCTCCGGTTGCCAGGGCAAAATCCTCATAGGTACCGGTTTCTTCCCGCTTGAGATATTCAGCGGTAAATGTCCATTCCTTCTGAAAGGCATTTCCGGTGGGAGCGTAGCTCAGGCGCAGATCCAGTCCGAAGAGATTCAGATCACCGACGAAGGCGAGATTGTCCTCATTGCTCAGACGCTCTGTGGTATCCCCCTCAAGCCATGAGGTTCCCAGACGATAATTCAGCTTCTGTCCCCGGTGTCCACCAAATCTTAAGAATGCAGATCTGGCCTGGGCCCCGTTGCCGGAAGCGCCCCCAAAAGGCCACGAGTCACCGCGAAAGGCTCCTATGCCGACTTCCGTGAAGTTCTCGCCACCAAAAACCCTGGAGAGCTGGATGCCGTCATCGTGCCAGGCACTGCCAAGAAAGGCGCGGTAGGGCAGAGGTCGATCGATGAAGGCATCGGTATGCCGGTGATGTTCGTTCAGATAGCCGAAATCGGGAAGCATGCGGCCCATTCTCAGGTTTGTCCCCCGGGTAAGGATTCCCGGAAGAGTATCGATATAGGCCTCTTCCATGGCAAATTCATCTTCGCCTTCATGGGAGTGGATCCCCAGTGTGGCATGAGCCCGAAACAGGTTGTCCACGCTAGCATCAAAATTGAGCTCTGTCTCACCAAGCGAGAATCCATCCGACATGCGATGGGCTTCTTCGGCCAGGGCAAATCCGGGAAGGGAGGACTGGGAATCAGTGAAGGCCGCATAGGAGCCCTGAAGGACAGCTCCTATTTCCGGATTGAAGGCATTGGCCCTGATCTGATTTGGGGTAGCGGCCTGTTTTCTCTGTTCCAGCTTCATTCTGTTCAGCTGCTCTTCCAGAGCTGCCAGACGGGTTTCGTAACTGGTCCTTAAGGCTTCGATCCGGGAAGCCAGCATTTCAATATCGTTTGAGTTGGCAAAGGCCTGGGTGGCCAGAATTGGTAAAGCTATCGCGAGTTTCGGGGAAGGAAAAAACATCCCGTGCCTCCTTGAAAAAAAGAATTTGTAGAAAAGAATTTTGGGTTATGAAGCTTGGAATTCAGGGAAATGGAACTAACGCCGAAGAAAGCCTGGAGTCAGGCCGTCTTCCCTGAAAAAGATTTTTCATACAGGTTGGTTTTCGGGAGGGGCTCGGGAAGCGTGAATTCGGGTTTGAACCGGAATATAGAAAGACTCCGGAAAAACTGGCGGTGACCAGACGGGAAGCTCCTGAATGAGCAGGACGATTTTTTCGGGATCCCAGGCGGTCAGGGTATTAAGAATCAGTTTTTCGATAACACAGGAATCTTCCTGATGATGACCGTGATCCTCGCAGTGATGCTCAATTCGGTGGGTAGCAAACAGAGACTGGGCTGCAATATGCAACAGGATAAAAGCCAGGGCCCAAACCCGTCGAATCATCATTGTAATAATATATCACTTCCGAAGGATGGGGAGCCAGAAAAAATCTTCAGGGCTTTGGGGGATCTTCCCAGTAGGATTGCATCAGTTCATCCATCCATTCAGGTTGATGAATTTCTCCCCTGGGGCCGAATTCCTTGACCCATGGCTTCAGATCTAAAACAGGGGTACCGTGGATGGCATCCAGACCTTTGACATGAATCCTGCGGCCTTCCACCTTAAGAATCTGGCAGATCGTGTGGCCCATCCGGTTTGGACGATTTTTCCCTCTTTGGGCAAAAATGCCGACTCTCGGCCAGTCCTTGCGATTTCTGGGATGGCGGGCCCCTAAAACGACCTTTTCTGTCAGAACCTGATGAAAGAGATAGAAGACTTCCACATGGGAGAAGGTATCAAGGCCAGCCAGAGCCTCTTCCGCTATTTCCTCATTCAGTTCAATCCAGGAGGATTCCAGATCCCATAGGTCATCCTCGGGTTTGGATCTTGTGCTGTGAACAAGTGCGATGGGATTCAGAGAGAAGGTCATTTGGGCTCCTAAAAAGAACCCCTCCGCTCTTGAAGAAGAACGGAAGGGAACTTGAGTTTTCTTTGGGCAAATCAGCGATGCAGCAGGCTTTTGCCGTCTGCTTTCAGATCCTGGATGGCCTGAATGACACGCTCAGTCATACCGGTTTCGGCGAGCTTCATCCAGGTTCTTGGGTCGTAATGCTTCTTGGAGCCGACTTCACCTTCAATTTTGAGTACCTGATCGTAGTTTTTCAGCATGAAATCCACAACCGGTCGGGTATATGTGTACTGGGTATCCGTATCCACATTCATTTTGATGACACCGTAATTGAGGGTTTCGTGGATTTCCTCAAGGCTGGAACCGGAGCCCCCGTGAAAGACCAGAGGAATACGGGCAGCGTCGCCAAGGGCCCTGGTGACGGCATCCTGTCCATCCTTGAGGATGGTGGGCTTTAATTTTACGTTTCCGGGCTTGTAGACTCCGTGGACGTTTCCAAAGGTGGCGGCAAGCATGTAGGGGCCGACCGGTCCAAGGGCTTTGGCGACTTCCACCATGTCCTCAGGAGTGGTGTAGAGCTTCTCAGCAGGAGCTCCTTCGTTGTTGACTCCGTCTTCTTCGCCACCAACAACTCCGGTCTCGACTTCCAGGATGATTTCGGCGGCAGCGCAGCGCTCATGCAGGGTCAAAGACATTTTGATGTTGTCTTCAAGCGAGAGCTCGGAACCATCAAACATGTGGGAGTTGAAAAGATTCGGAAGACCCTTGGCACGGCGCCGCTCGGTTTCCTCAATCAGGGGTACAAGAAACTTCTGAACCTTACCAGGGTGGCAGTGATCGGTGTGAAGGGCAATCAGTACATCATATTTTTCTGCCATGGTGTGAACATGCTGGGCCAGACTGATGGCTCCAAGAACCATATCCTTGGCACCCTGACCACTGGCAAACTCGGCTCCACCGGTGGAAACCTGGATGATGCCATCGGATTTGGCATCGGCAAAGGCCTTGAGTACCGCATTGGCCGAAGAAGTGGAGGTCACATTGATGGCTGGATAGGCATAGCCTTCATCCATCGCGGTTTTGAGCATCTTCAGATATTGTTCATGGGTTGCAACTGGCATGGAAGTCTCCTTGATTACGACGATGCGAAACAGACCTGACCATCTTACCCAAGCCGTCTGCCGGATTCAATTTTGTACAGGAAGAGTCTTAACGAAGTCTTCAAAGCCCATCTGCAGATGTTCGATCGGACCGAAGAGTCTTTGAGCCCGGCGGGCAACTTTACCCAGAGGATCCGGATCCACAACCCGGATGATTGGTTTTCTGGCATTCATGAAGGTGGACCTTTTCAGAAGGTACTGAACCTTCATATCGATGTCAGAAAGGCTGTAGCCAATGATGGTGATCCTTTCCACATCTCTTAAGAGCTTGGAGGCCTTGATCCACATCAGGGCCACGGCGGGGAGCCGGTAGTCCTTCTGCCAGGTGGGGCTGATCAGAATACCTCTCAGGTAGGACTGATCATAGGGGCACAGAACCGGATCCGGATGGAAGATCTGGCGGATTGAGGGGACGTCCTCGGCCATGACAAAGGTTTCACAGGTGGGGCAGTAGAGCCAGTTGATCGAACCGTGCAGTTTCAGAAGCATGGGGGAAGGATGCTTCTGCTCTCTTTCTTCAGCCGTCAGGATTTTTGAGAAGCGGATTCCGTAATCCACCCGGCCAAAGTGTTCCAGAAGACACAGATCTAACAGGACATCATAGTTGACGGTAAGCAGTACGGAATCCTTGGAAAGTGACTGGACAAATTCCAGATGGGGAGCGGGGTTACAGTCCGGAAGGGAGGTTTCCAGAAGGCGCCAGATCAGGTAGTTGATATCGGAGCGGATCCGCATCAGGGCGGTGGTGTCCCATTGGCTTGAGATACATTGGTTATCTGCAAGAGCTGTGTCGACAAAGGAAAGAACTTGCTCGAACTTTGGAAAATAGGGAGGGCTTTCCTTAAGCCCTTCTGAAAAGAACTCCTCCACAAACCGGGCCAGTTCCTCAAGGCGGGGCAGAGCCGAACGGTTCTCGATCAGCCAGGGAAGAAACTGGCGGGTTAAGGGAATACCGGCCCCAAGGCTGGCTCCGGCCCCCAGAAAATAGGCTTCTTTGCTTTGCATAAAGGATCGAAAAATAACATGGCAGGTCTTTTTGCGTAAGTTTTTAGATCCGGGGTTGATAATTTGACAGTTTTTGTGCGCTACGTTTTTATGGAAGAGTGAGAAAAATATTCTTATTTACTTTGTTTTTGATCAGATTTTTAGGTCACTGACTTTTTTGAAGATTTGGCTTTGGACCGCCAGCACAGAGGACTACCCTTAGAGCATTCCTGTATTGTGAGGCTGGCTCGGCCTTCTAATGCATCAGCATACCCGACCGCTTTAGGGTTTTTTCTCTCTTTTCAGAGGAGTGCTGCAATATCTTGATGCCAGTTAGAAGCTTTTTTAGCCATGAAAATACTCCAGAATAAAAAAGCCGTGGCCACCCGGCCATGGCTTTTTTCATTTGGTGGGGCTTAGATTTTAATTATGGGTCAAACCTGCCTGCTTTTGAATCTGAGAGAGGAACTCCTCATTCGCTTTGGATGTTTTCATCTGTTTCTTCAGAAGTTCAATCGCTTCCTGGGCACTGAGGTTTTCAAAGACGCGCCTTAAGATATTCATGCCCTTCAAAGAGTCCGGGGTGACCAGAAGTTCTTCACGGCGGGTAGAGGATTTTGTCAGGTTGATGGCGGGGAAGACACGTTTGTTGAAGAGGGCCCGGTCCAGATGGAGTTCCATATTGCCGGTTCCCTTGAATTCCTCAAAGATGACGTCATCCATTTTGGAGCCGGTATCTACAAGGGCGGTGGCCAGAATTGTAAGGGAGCCCCCGAACTCGATGTTTCTGGCAGAGCCGAAGAATTTCTTGGGTTTGTAGAGAGCCAGCGGATTGACCCCGCCGGAAAGAGTCTGCCCCGAGGAAGGGACAGCGATATTGTAGGCCCTCGCCAGGCGGGTAATGGAGTCGAGCAGAATCACTACATCCTTACCAAGTTCCACCAGGCGCTTGGCTCTTTCCAGAACCATTTCCGAAACCCGGATATGGTTGTTCAGATGCTGATCAAAGGTGGAAGCAATGACCTCTCCCTCGATCGAACGTGTCATATCGGTAACCTCTTCCGGACGTTCATCGATCAGAAGAACGAAAAGAGTGAGATTGGGATGATTGGAAGTCAGGGAGTTGGCAATCTGTTTTAAAAGCGTGGTTTTACCCGCTTTTGGAGGCGCTACAATCAGGCCCCTCTGGCCCAGACCGATAGGAGTGATCAGATCAACGATACGAACTGATGGATCCCGGGAATCGGAATGCAGGTTGAATTTTGCATTCGGATAGAGAGGCACAAGGGAATCGAACGGAACAACCTTGCGGGCTCTTTCCGGATCCATGTCATTGATACATTCCACCCGCAGAAGAGCTGAATAGGCTTCATTGTCCTTGGGAGAGCGGGTCTGGCCAACAATGGCATCACCTGTTCTCAGTCCCAGCTTGCGAATCTGCTGCTGGGAGACATAGACATCGTTCTTGTCGATATTTCCCAGCTGATCCCGGACAAAGCCATAGCCATCGGAAAGAATTTCCAGAATACCCTTGCAGACTCCCAGACCCTGGCCTTCCTGTTCCACCATGGCTGAGAAGACTTCAAAAGCCGTTTCATCGAAGCTCATTGAGGTGGTGTGATAAAGGCCCAGATCCAAAGCGGTCTGGCGAATGGCATCTTCGGGCTCTTTCAAAAGATCCATGTATTTGGTGCCAAGGGGACGGGATTTCTGGTGTTGTCGTTCGCGACGGCTGTTGCGATCCCTGCGGTTGTTGCGGTCCCGGCGAATGTTCCTGTGAAAATCCCGATCTTCGCCCCGATCATGACGATGTTCGCGATGTTCGCCTCGGGGGCTTTCTTCGGAATTCGGGGAATCCTGCTGGGCAGCCGGACTGCTTTTTGTCAGATACGGAGCGTTTTCCCGGATTTCCTGGTGGCGGAAATTTGCCTCTCTCGCAGGGGCTTCGGTCACGGGCTTTTCCACGGCAGCAGGAGAGGCCTCCTCGGCAGGTTCGGCCTTTTTACGGGTCGTTCTGCGTTTCGGTTTGGTTTCTTCCTGAGTGGGTTCCTCGCCTGAGGCTTCCACGGCGACAGGCTCGACCTTTCTACGGGTGCGGGTTACGCGTTTCTTGGGGGCTTCAGTTTCTTCGGCAGTGGGATTTGGAACAGAGGTTTCCGGAATCTTCTCTTCGGACATGATCTTCCTGGGTTCGGGCCGTGTTGGCGGCAGAGAATCGAAAGGGGGCGGGATGGGTTCCTGCCCCGCAATCATCAAATTAGTTCAAAAGCCTTTCCGGATTGACGTAGGTCAGGCCATGGGCCTCGGCAACCGCGGAGCAGGTCAGATGACCTTTGTACACATTGAGTCCTCGCAAGATGTGGACATTCTGAAGAATGGCACCTTCCCCATCCTTAGCCAGTTTCTCCGCATAGGGAAGAGTAGCATTGGTAAGGGCATAGGTTGAAGTCAGGGGCACGGCACCGGGCATATTGGCCACGCAGTAGTGCAGGATGCCATCAATGACATAGGTTGGGTTATCGTGAGTGGTCGGTTTGGTCGTTTCAAAGCATCCGCCCTGATCCACGGCGACATCGACGAGTACGGTGCTGGGTTTCATCTGGGAAAGCATTTCTCTGGTAATCAGCCAGGGAGCTTTCTTGCCGGGAAGGAGAACGGCACCAATCACCATGTCGGCATCCCGGATCTGATCGAGAATACTGGCGCGGTTGGACATGACGGTCTTGAGCCGACCGTGAGTGACTTCACTAAGGTAGCGCATGCGTTCGATGTTGACATCCATTATTGTGACATCAGCACCTAGCCCCATGGCCATTTGAGCCGAGTTGAAGCCTACAATGCCTCCACCCAGAACCACAACCCGGGCAGGCAGAACTCCAGGGACCCCCCCCAGAAGAACACCGCGTCCACCATTGGCTTTCTGAAGGAGGGTGGCTCCGATCTGGGTTGCCAGGCGTCCGGCAATTTCGGACATGGGATTCAGAAGGGGGAGGCCGCCTTTTTCATCGGTAATGGTTTCATAGGCAACACCAATAATTCTTCTTTCCAGAAGAACTTTAGTCAGCTTTTTATCAGCAGCAAGATGAAGATAAGTGAAAAGAATCTGATTTTCCCGAAGCAGTTCGTATTCCGGCTCGATCGGCTCCTTGACCTTGATGATCATGTCAGCCTGAGCGTAAACATCTTCAATTGTAGGCAGAATCGATGCACCGGAAGCTTCGTATTCTGCATCCAGAAACCCGGAACCTTCTCCGGCTCCAGCCTGAATCATGACTGTGTGCCCCTGATGAATGAGCACTTCCACTTTACCGGGGGTCAGTCCGACCCGGTTTTCGTTATTCTTGATCTCCCGAGGTACGCCGATTTTCATTTGCGATCCTTTCCATGGTCACCTGGTGATACAGTTCTTCCAGGGTTTGTCCCCGAAGCGGGGGGGGGGCTTCTTCAGTGTTAGCTCCATCCTGGGAGAGGATCTGGGGCTTCAACTGATCAAAAATTTGTCGGGCCAGGCCGAATTGACCTGTCTGGGTCATGGAACGGGCACGTTCATCCAGAAGCATGTCCTCGAACATTTTCTGGTAATCTCCTCCATCCAAAAGTCCGCCCTTCATGTTCTTCTGCATTTCCTTCAGCATCATACGCACCAGAACCTGCTCGAAATCTTCAGAGGCTTGTTTCAGACGTTCAAGCTCCCGCTTCACAGCAGGGATTTCTGCTCTGGGGATACTTTGGACTTTTTTCATGAATTGGGTCCTAAGCTTGGGGGAGACGGCCGCCGGCCTGCCGCACAAACAATACACCAGGAAGAAGGATTCTGCAATCCTTGCCGATGCGTCTCCAGACGAGAATCTTACAATTTGAAAACTATCATGAAATCAGGGTTTTCGTCAAAGTAAATACAATTCCATCGGCAATGGGTCCGAATTTGTTTACAACCGATCTGCCGATTTGTAGAATGACTTTCATGAGTTCCCCAAGTGAAGCAGCTCCCAGACCGACGATCACGCAACACCTGCGCGGAGGCTTTGGTTACATAATGCAGAATGCGGACCTGATGGTCGCGCTTTCCGTCGTGTCCGTTGTGATTATGATGGTCATTCCTCTGCCCAGCTTCCTTCTGGACATGCTCATGAGTGTGAATCTGGCAGTGGCTCTCGTCCTGGTCCTGACAACCACTTATCTGGATGATGCCCTCGAGTTCTCTGTATTCCCGGCTCTGCTTCTGGTTACGACCCTTTTTCGTCTGGCCCTGAATATCAGCTCAACCCGTCTGATTCTTCTGAATGGAGCCAGTTTTGATGGCGAGGTTGTGCGGGCTTTCGGGAATTTCGTGGTCGGAGGCAATTATGTGGTGGGGATTATCATCTTTATTATTCTTGTAGTGGTTCAGTTCATGGTGATCACCAAAGGCTCCGAAAGGGTGGCCGAGGTTGCGGCTCGCTTTACCCTGGATGCTATGCCCGGCAAGCAGATGGCCATTGATGCGGATCTGAATGCTGGCCTGATAGATGAAAATACTGCACGGACCCGCCGGGAGAAAATCCAGAAAACCGCTGACTTCTACGGAGCGATGGATGGTGCATCCAAATTCGTGAAAGGGGACACGATTGCCGGGATCATCATCACGGTGATCAATATTGTCGGTGGTATTCTGATTGGCTGGATGAGCGGGTCTTTCAAATCCATTGCCGAAGTTGCTTCCACGTATACGATTCTGACTGTGGGGGACGGACTGGTTTCAATCATTCCCTCTCTTCTGATTTCCGTAGCAACCGGTATCGTGGTGACCCGCGGCGCTTCCGAGAAGAATCTCGGTGGAGACCTGTTTGATCAGCTGCTGGGACGTCCCAAGGCTATCATGATTGCCTCCGCAGTCTTTGCTCTCTTTGCACTGATTCCGGGGCTGCCTAAAATTCCCTTTATTCTGATTTCCGTGGCTCTTGGTCTCGTTGGCTGGCTGATGACCCCTTCCGAGGAGCAGCTGGCCATGGCTGGCGGGCCTCAGGGGAGGGGGTCTGCTCCCAGGGGCGGGGCGGGTACTTCCGCTGGAGATATTGGCGGAGCTTCCGGCGATGATGAGGATGGAGCCCAGGCAGATTCCTCCCAGCCGGAAGATGTGACATCCCTTCTTCAGGTCGATACTCTGGAGCTTGAAATCGGCTATGGCCTGATCCCGATGGCGGATCCCAATCAGGGTGGCGATCTGCTCAACCGGATCAAGATGATTCGTCGTCAGATGGCCATGGAGCTTGGCCTGGTGGTGCCAGCTGTTCGTATCCGGGATAATCTGACCCTTCCTCCCAACACTTATTCCATCAAGCTGAAAGGAATTGAAATCGGAGCGGCCCGGGTCAACCCTGATATGTTCCTGGCCATGGATCCCGGAATGGTGACCGAGTCGATTGAAGGAGTTCCGGATCGGGAGCCTGCCTTCGGTTTTGATGCCATCTGGATTGAAGAAGAGCTTCGCGATAAAGCGGAGATGAACGGCTATACAGTAGTCGATTCCCCATCCGTCATCGCAACCCATCTCACAGAACTGATCAAACGTCATGCCGGTGAGATTCTCGGTCGCCAGGAAACCCAGCAGCTGATTGATAAGCTCAAGGAACGCATGCCAGCGGTGATTGAAGCCGTGATTCCAGATGGTTCGGCCGAGCGTCTTGGACTTGTGCAGAAAGTTCTTCAGATGCTTTTGAAGGAAAATGTTTCGATCCGCAATCTGGGAACTATTCTGGAGGCTATTGCCGACACCATTTCTCAGGTGAAGGATATCGATACTCTTTGCGAGTTTGTCCGCCAGGCTCTGGCTCGCCAGATTACTCATGAATTTGTCATGGACGGGGTTTTGAACGTACTGACTCTGGATGGAGAGCTTGAGCAGCGTCTGGTCGATGCCGTACAGAAGTCCGGCTCGATCCACCAGGCTCTGGACCCTGCGGCCTGGCAGAAAGTGCATCAGAATACCAATGAGCAGGTTGAGCAGATGCTGGTCAAGGGGCTTCATCCTGTTCTGGCCTGCTCCCCCATCATTCGTCCTCATTTTAAGAAAATGATTGAGCGGGTAGCGCCTCAGATGGCGGTTCTCTCCTATAACGAAATCGTCGTGGATGTACAAATTGAGGCCATTGGCCACATCGGGATGGAGTGAGTTTGTCTACGACCAGAAGAATTGCAGTAGGCTCCGGCAAGGGCGGTGTGGGAAAAACCACCATGACAGTCGGGCTGGCTCTGGAACTGGCCCGTATGGGTCGCAGAGTCCTTCTTCTGGATGGAGATCTGGGGCTTGGTAATGTCTGTATTTCACTTGGTATGGATCCGGAAACTGATCTGGGGGAATGGCTCCACTCCGGTCTGAGTCTCGCCGAGCTTGCTGTAGAAGGTCCCTGCGGTCTGATGATTCTACCGGGTTCCAGTGGTGAGGCAGATCTGACCAGTCTTAATCAGGAAGAGCGTCATCGTTTTCTAGCGGAACTCCATGAATTCTCAGCTTCCTTTGATTATCTTCTGGTGGATATGGCGGCTGGCCTTGGAACGCATGTCACATTTTTCTGTTCCCTGTGCAGGGAGCTGATTTTAACGGCTACTCCGGAGCCCACTTCCATGGGAGATGCCTATGGACTATTCAAGGTTTTGAATGAAAACCCTGATTTGAGTCCCCAGGTCTGGCTGATGGTGAATCGGGCCCGTAGTGCCTGGGAAGCCCGTACGGTAGAAAATAAACTCAGAATGGCAGTCCGTCGCTTTCTGGCTGGTCATCTGGACTGGCTGGGCTGGATTCCGGAATCCAGGGAAATTCAGGCAGCAACACGAAGGCAGAAGCCTTTTGCTTTTGAGTCACCTGAGTCTCTTGCGGCTAAACATCTGCTGAGTATGGTACATCGTCTGGAAGGCAATGAAGCCGAGGCATCAAGGGCGGAGGGTTTTGTGGAAAAGGTAATTGGCCTGATCCACTCCTGATGGAATCATGAATGCGACAATGACTATGAACATGGATGCAATCAATCAGGTAGCCGGGGCAGATATTCCGGCTGATCGCTGCCTGACTCTGGCAGTAACCTCCGGTAAGGGGGGAGTTGGCAAATCGAGCCTGAGTGTCAACCTGGCGCTTCGCCTTGGGGCCGCAGGCAAGAAGATTATTGTTTTGGATGCGGATCTGGGGCTTGCCAATCTGGATGTCCTGTTTGGAATCCGTCCCCATCACACGCTTTGGCATGTGCTTCAGGGCAAGAAACGCCTTCTGGATATTGTACAGCCGATCAACCGGAATGTGCGCCTGATTGCCGGAGGTTCGGGGATTGCCAATCTGGCGGATCTGCCCACTGAATCCCGCATGGATTTTCTGCGTTCCCTGGCCCAGCTTAGGCAGTATGCAGATGTGATGCTGATTGATACCGGTGCCGGACTTTCCAGCAATGTCATCGAATTTTTGAATTATGCAGATGAAGTTCTGCTGATCAGCACTCCCGAGCCTACAGCAATGGCCGATGCATATGGGGTGGTGAAAACCCTGGCCAGAAACTCGGAAGAATTTCCCAAGGTATCTGTTGTCGTCAACCGGGTAGCTTCTGCTGCCGAGGCTCAGGGGGTTTCCAGCCGTCTCATTTCTGTTGCCCGCCAGTTTCTGAATGTGGAAGTAGGATATAAGGGATATGTTCTGGATGATCCCAATGTTTCCAAGGCTGTTCGGGCTCAGAAACCATTTACTGAAGTTTATCCGGATTCCAGGGCAAGCCTTTGCTTGAGCCGTCTGGCAGAATCCTACGGTGCTCAGCAGCCCCTGCGCAAACCTCAAAGTGGCCAAAGTTTTTTGAATACGCTTGTCGGCTTGATGACTGGAAAGAGATAAAGCTATGAATTCAAACACCAGATTGGAAAATCGCAAGAAGTACGTTGTGAATTCTCTGGATGCGGCCAAACTCGAAATTCATCGTGATTTCGGTGAATCCGGCATGATCGAAAGTATTGAGGAAATTCCCCATGGCGGAATCATGGGCTTTCTTGGGCGTCGCCGTTATGTAGTGATTGCTGGTATTCCTGCCCGTGCGGCTATACAGGAGTCCAGTCCGGCTGCGACCAAGAAAAGTGTGCAGGATGGCAAGGCTTTTCTGGAAAACCTCCTGAAAAACAATCATAGTCTAAGTCATAACTCTCAGCCAGCTGGCAACAAATGGGAAATTTCTGCAACCCCTGGGAGTGTGGATAGTGACAAGCTCAAGGAAATTATTTCCGGACTTCGCACCGCCGCTTTGAAGAAGAACCATCCCCAGGCAGCCAGGGCCTATGGATCGGCTCCTGCGTCAGTACGTTCCCGTGGATATGCTCAGGGGGAAGCTGCTGTGACCCATACCGGAGATAGTTTTGCATCAACACTGGCTCGTGAGCAGGAAGTTGCTCTGGAAAAATTGAGGGCCAGTAAAGCCAGACCTCAGGAATCCAGAGTTGAGGATTCAAACCCGGCTTCGGTCAGAAATACACCGGGAGTGGATCTCAAGGAAGAAATGTTCCAGATGCGCAATGCCATTCAGGACCTGAGCAATAAATTTCATTTGATGTCTGTCGGTGGCAAGGCCGAACAGACTGCCAAGGAAGAAACCGTTTCCGAGAAAAATTTAAGAGAACTCAGGGAAAAGCTGCTGGAGCATGATTTTGAAACTTCTCTGGTAGATACCTATGTTGCGGATCTGAAGAAAAATGTTGAGCTGGCGGTTCTGGAAGACGACAAGACCCTGCAGTCGGTTCTGGGTGAAAGACTGAAACGCACTCTGAAAATCCGGGATTCCGTGTTTCGGGATCTTGAAAAAAGAAAAGAGGGAGAGAGTCCCCGCATCATGGTTTTTGTCGGTCCTACCGGAGTCGGAAAAACCACAACCATTGCCAAGCTTACGGATACCCTGATCACCAAAGGCAACAAGGTGGCTCTTCTGACCGTGGACACCTTCAAGGTAGGTGGACTGGAGCAATTGAAGCATTACAGTCTGCTTCTGGATGCGGATCTTGACGTGGTCTTTGAACCGGAAGATATCGAGTCCGCACTGGCCAAACATTCTGATAAGGATGTCATCCTGGTTGATACCATGGGCCGTTCCCAGAGAGATGTTGCCTTTACCAATCTGAAAGCCTTCCTGAATGGTGGACTGCAGAGATACAAGGTTGAGACCCATCTGTGCCTGGCTGCCAATACCCGTTACCGTGATATGGTCGAAACCATCAAGGCCTTCAACCATCTGAATCTGGACTGCCTTTTGTTCACCAAGCTTGATGAGACCTGTTCTTTTGGCAGTATGCTGTCGGTTCTGCAAAGAAGCGCCAAGGAAATCAGTTACATCACTTACGGGCAGGTTGTCCCTGGAAATTACCGGGTGATTGATCAGGATTATCTGGCTGATTTGATGTTCAGAACATCGATTTAGAGTGCCGAACAGAGAAACTCAGGGCCCTTAAGAGACATATCTCAAAGTAAGGCATCGGTGCTCTGCCCAACGGACATTTTTTCAGAGCAGACTATGCTCATTTTGAGTCAAAACAATGATTTGTCTTGAAAAATAATCAATTCTTGCCATTAGCGGAAGCGATTGCCTATGCTGAGTTCATGGCAATGAAAATCGTGATTCTGGCCGGTGGAGTGGGAACCCGTTTCTGGCCTCTGAGCACCCCTGAAAATCCCAAGCAGTTTCTTCCGCTTTTTTCCGAATCTCCCATGATTGTCGAGACTCTGGAGAGAGTAAGGCCCATTATCGAACCGAAAGATGTCTATATCTCCACGAGTGCAGCACATGCGCCCCTGATTGCTGAGAAGCTGTCTTCGATTCCGGCAGCAAATCTTCTTCTTGAACCCTGTGGGCGCAATACGGCTCCGGCTTTGGGGCTGGTCTGTCTGAAACTCCTTATGGATGACCCGGAAGCTGTTGTGGTATCTCTGCATTCTGATCATCTGATCCGGCGCGAATCTAAATTTCTTCTGACGATTCAGGCTGCCGTTGAGTTTGCCCGGCAGAATAAGATTATCACTCTTGGCATTGAGCCGAATTCCCCGGAAACCGGCTATGGTTATATCGAAGCCGGAGATCAGATTTCCTTTCTGGAGTTTCACGGATTCAGACCCCACCATGTCGCCCAGTTCAAAGAAAAGCCGGATTTTATGACGGCCCAGAAGTATGTCGAGTCTGGAAAATTCTTCTGGAATGCTGGCATGTTTATCTTCCGTGCCGATTTCATGCTTGAGCAGTACCGGCGTCTGGCACCGGACATCTATGAAGGCTTGATGCAATTGAAGCCTCATATGAACGATATGAACTCGGAAGGCTTCTGCCGAGCTTTTGAGGCCCTGCCTTCAGCCCCGGTGGATACTGCTATTCTGGAGAAATCTTCGGATGTCCTGGTGATTCCCTGTGATATCGGTTGGAGTGATGTGGGCAGTTACGCATCATTATGGGAACTTGCCAGTAAGGGAGAAAAAGGCAATGCCTGTATTGGAGGCTTTTCCTTTCGGGAGTACAAATCCCGCAATAATCTGGTTGTCTGTCATAATTCCGACCGGGAAATTGCTCTTCTTGGCGTCAAAGGCCTTATGGTTGTGGATACCGGGGACACTCTTCTGGTAGGGGGACTTGATGAATGTCAGGATGTCAAACACCTGATATCATGAGATTCAGAGGTCAAATAACGACAAAAATAAACAAAAATATAAGACTTTTGTCATGAAATGTCGAAATTCTGTATGTAGTCCCAAAAGTTTTTCAGTAAGACCAGGAGCACATGGAATGGCCGAGTCGATTTTGAAGGATCTTTACCCTCTCTTTGAAGAAAACAGTACCCGTATCAGCCCGGAATCTCTGGAGAGTTTCCGCAAAAAGCATGAGGGTCGGATCATTTCCAGTGAAGTTCTTCAGATTGCCTTGAAGGAGCTTAAAAGTCGTCAGCAGGTCGATAGAATCACGCTTCTGACCAGGATTCTGCATGAAGCCAACGATGAGGAAGTACGCCGGGCAACAATTCAGGAACTGGTTCGTCTGAAATCCTCGGAACTGACCACAATCCTGGCAGGCTGGCTCCGTTCCCATCAGACTAACTCTCCCGCCAAGGTCGAAGCGATTCGGGCTTTGGGGAAAGCTGCTATCCGCCGCTATCTGGACCGTCGATGAAAAAGAAAAAAGCCGTCGGAAGAAAAGAACCGTTTTCTTCCGACGGCTTTTTTATGCCCCGAATTTTGCAAAGAGTTCAGGGCCTGTCATATCTTCCGTTTTCTGAGAAAAACTGTAGTAGGCGGGCTTTTATCAATGAAGACCGAATGGTCTAACTCACATTCCGCACATAATTTTCAGGTCGGGTAGAAGCGCTTGAATTCCGGCCCGAGCAGGTTCAGGAAGTCAATCTGCCAGGGCTCCATCTTGTGGATTTTTGTCAGCCTAGAACACTTTACACAATTACACAGCCAGATCGATTCCTTTCGTTTTGCCGTCTGGAATCT